>JAWOLE010000101.1:0-17997 GCA_033853815.1 Thermoanaerobaculia bacterium | reverse complement strand
CGCATGGCCCGGGTCGTCGAGGGCGTCGCCCGCGCCGTCCTGGACCTGGCAAGTCCATGACCCGGGCGATCTTCTCGAACCTTCACGGCTTCTTCGTTCCCAGCCAATGCGTCTCTATGCCCAGCGTCTTCGCTGACCGTGCGAGCACGGCATCTGCGGTGGCAAGCTGGAGTCCTTCCGACGCCGCCACCGCGAGATGAAGAGCGTCGAGGGTCTTCAACGTCAGGGCGAAACGCCCGAGCCATTCGGCTGCCGTCTCAAAGTGGCGGCGCTCCAAAGGAAGGCGTGTATAGAGACCTTCTTCGAGATGGTTGGAGAAACGGGAAACGATCCGAGTTGCGTCCGCCATCTGGAGCTCGCCTGTCCGAACTTTTCGTGAGAGGGCGGAACGCAGTTCCACCTCCGTCAGGTCGCTGACCGCCGGCCGGGATTGCGCCCGAATGAGCCGTTCGGCTCGGCGACTGAGCGGTTCGGGGCAGTAATAGGCGACGACGATGCTGGTATCGAGGTAGATCAATAGCGCTCTTCGCGCCGGCCTCGGGCCACTTCACTGCTCAGGGGACGGCCCTTGATAGAAATCGATCGGCGAAAGGCGTCCAGGCTCGGAAGCTTTTCCCCTGTGCCTCGCGGCGGACTCAAACGCGCAACTTCCTTTCCTCGGCGCAGCAGGGAAATCTCTTCGCCGGCCGCGACCCTGTTCAGGAGGGATCTGAAATTCTCACGCGCTTTTCTGATGCTGACGGAAGTCATGGCCCTTCATGTACACGTTAAATGTACACTTTCAGCAGCCCGCCGTCAAGCCGCATAAGGTGGTGGAGGGTGCCTGACCGACAGTCAGCGAGGGGTGTTGAATTTCGGCTGCGGCGCCTTCGGTTAGCTGTGAGGCCTGCCGATTACGCCATGAGGCCGAGGCGCTTCTTCTCGTCGAGGGCGCAGCCGGGGAAGACGGGCTTCAGGTTCGCGATGCCCATCCGCTTCGACAGGATCTCGGCAAAGACGTCGCGGAAGTCGGTCGTGACAGCGAGGTCGCGGTTCGCGTAGAGGTGCGAGGGTCGAGGCCGGGCCATCGGCCGTAGACCCTTCCGCTCTTGACCCCGCCCCCAGAGCGAGAGCTCGGCGATAGAATGCAACCGTCGCAAAGTGACTCTCTTCGCGGGAACGCGGCTCGGCCCATACGAGATCCTTGCGGTGCTTGGAGCTGGAGGGATGGGGGAGGTGTATCGGGCGCGTGATACGCGCCTGGACCGCGAGATAGCGGTCAAAGTGCTGCCGGAGCGACTCGCGGAAGATCCCGCGGCGCTCGCACGCTTCGAGCGGGAAGCCAAAGCCTTGGCGGCCCTCTCCCATCCGAACCTACTCGCCATCCACGATTTCGGAAGAGAGGGGAGTGTCGCGTTCGCGGTCACCGAGCTCCTGGAAGGAGAGACGCTTCGTCGACGGCTGATCGAGAAAAGGCTTCCGTGGCGCGAGGCGGTGGAGATCGGGGCGGCGATAGCCGACGGACTTGCGGCGGCTCATTCCCGAGGGGTGATTCACCGGGACTTGAAGCCCGAGAACGTCTTCTTGACATCCCACGGGACGGTCAAGATCCTTGATTTCGGCCTGGCCCGAAGAGAGCCGATCGTCCCAGTGGTGGAGGAAAGTCAGTCTCCGACCGTCACCCAGGAAACGGATGCGGGAGTCGTCATGGGGACTGCGGGCTACATGGCGCCGGAGCAGGTGAGTGGAGTGGCCGGCGACGCGCGCTCCGATATCTTCTCCTTCGGGTGCGTGCTCTACGAGATGTTGTCGGACCGCCGCTGCTTCTCCGGCCGCACGGGTGCGGAGGCGATGGCCGCTGTTCTGCGTGATGCCCCACCCGATCTCGCCGAATCCGTCAAGAGCCTGCCCGCGGATCTCGGCCGCGTCGTAACGCGCTGCCTGGAGAAGAATCCGGAGAAGCGGTTCCAGTCGGCGGGCGATCTGGCCTTTGCGCTGCGAGAAGTGGGCCGGGAATCCGGGATCTTGCCTGCGGCGACCCTGAGGCGGGCGCGCGGGAAGCGTGGCCGGATCGCTGTCCTCCCTCTCCGTAACCTTTCGGCTGATCCCGAGCAGGACTACTTTGTGGACGGCGTGACGGAGGCGCTCATCTCGGATCTGGCCAAGATCAGCTCTTTGCACGTGATATCGCGAACGACCACGATGGCATACAGGGAGACGACGAAGACTCTGCCGCAGATCGCCCTCGAACTGAATGTCGTCACCATCGTGGAAGGCTCGGTGGCGCGTTCCGGGCAAAGGGTCCGGATCAGAGCGCAACTCATCAAGGCATCGACAGATACGCCTCTCTGGGCCGATGACTTCGACCGCGACCTCCGGGACATGCTCACCTTGCAGGGAGAGATTGCGCGGGCGATAGCGATCCAGATCAAGGCCAAGCTGACTCCTGAAGAGCGAGTGCGGCTTTCCACGGCACGAGCAGTCAATCCCCAGGCTCACGAGGCGTATCTGAAGGGTCGCTTCTACTGGAACAAGAGGCCGATGGGCATTGCGACCGGGATCGAATACTTTCAGCAGGCTATCGGGATTGATCCCACCTACGCCGCCCCCTATGCGGGACTGGCGGACTCTTACGCGACTCTCAGCTCCTGGGAGAATGGCACGCTACTGCCCAAAGAAGGTTTCGAGAAAGCAAAGGCCGCCGCGTCCAGGGCGATCGAGCTTGACCCGAAATTGAGCGATCCCCACAATTCACTCGCCTATACGCATCTTCACTACGACTGGGACTGGCGAACATCGGAGAAGGAGTTTCGGACGGCGCTCGAATTGAACCCGGGCAATACGGACGCACTGCATTGGTATTCGCATCTCCTGACGGCCATGGGCAAGCACGAGGACTCGCTGGCGGCAACGAACCAGGGCCTGCAGCTCTCACCGCTCGATCCCACCCTCAATTTCCATCTCGCCTGGGCCCATTACCTCGCTCGCAAGCCCGCACCGTGCATCGCTCAATCCCAAAAAGGAATCGAGCTCGATCTCCATCCCTTCTGGTTCCATTTCTTTCTGGGCTGGGGTTACGAGCAAGAAGGAAAGTACCCGCAGGCGATCGAGACGCTCGAGGAGGCGGTCAAACGGTCGAAGGAGAGTCCGGTCACGATCTGGGTGCTGGCGCACGCGTACGCCGTCGGCGGCCGCACCGCCGAGGCCATGCGGCTCTTGGAGAGCCTCGTCGAGCACTCACGGCAGAAGTACATCCCTCCGTACGAAATCGGCATGGTCTATCTGGGTCTCGGTCAGAAAGATCGGGCTTTCGAGTGGTTTGAGAAGGCGTTCGAGGAGCGGTCGGGCTGGATGGCCTATCTCATGGTGGACCCTCGACTTGACTCTGTGCGCTCGGATTCGCGATTCTCGGATCTGTCCCGCCGCGTCGGCTTTTCTCCGTAGGAGGGTTGGCGGCGCCAGTCCTTCGACTTACGCAATGAGGCCGATGCGCTTCTTCTCGTCGAGGGCGTAGCCGGGGAAGACGGATTTCAGGTTCGCGATGCCCATCCGCTTCGAAAGGATCTCGGCGAAGACGTCGCGGAAGTCGGTCGTGACGGCGAGGTCGCGGTTCTCGTAGAGGTGCGAGGAGTCGAGACCGGGCCACCGCCCGTAGACCTTTCCGCCCTTGACGCCGCCGCCGAGGACCAGCATGACGTTGGCGTGGCCGTGGTCGGTGCCCCGGTTACCGTTCTCCTTCACGGTGCGTCCGAACTCCGACATCGTCACGAGGGTGACGTCGCCCATGCGCGAGTCGAGGTCACGGGCGAAGGCCGCGATCGCCTGGCCGTAGTCCCGCAGGCGGTTGGAAAGCTGCCCCTGCGCGCCTCCCTCTCCGACGTGCGTGTCCCAGCCGCCGACGTCGGCGAAGGCGATCTCGAGTCCCACGTTCGCCTTGACGAGCTGGGCGATCTGCTTCAGGGCGTTGCCGAAGGGGCTCCTGGGATACTCGGCCCCGTTCTGCGGAGCAATCCCGGCCGCGTCGGCGGTCTTCAGGATCCGCGCGGCTTCGAAGGATTCCTTCGCGGCGTCCCTGAGGGCCCCGGCCTCCGTCCCGGCATACATCGACTCGAGAGACTCGGAGACTGCCGGCGTCGCGTTGCCGGCGCGAATGCCGAAAACGCCAAGGTTGCTGATGGCGACGGCGCCGGCCGAACCGGCGAGGATGCGCGGCAGGGCCGGAGTCAGCGATACCGCCCGCAGCGGCGAGGCTTGCTCGTCCTTCTTCGCGCTCGAAGAAAGAGCACGGCAGAGGAAACCGTCGGAGGTCGTCTTGACGCCGGGCGTGCCGGACTCCATGAAGTCCTGGGCATCGAAGTGCGAGCGCGTCGAGTCGGGGCTGCCGGCCGCGTGGACGAAGGCCGCGGAGCCGTCCTTGAAGTGGGGAAGGAGGGCGTCGAGGGAGGGATGCAGCCCGAAGAAGCCGTCGAGGTCCAATGCCGCGCCCTCGCCCGAGCCGGGCCGCGGCACGGCGATGGAGGGCCGCGCGTCGTAATAGGTCTTCTCCCCGTACGGCACGACGACGTTCAATCCGTCCACCGCGCCTCGCTGGAAGATCGCGACGAGGATCTTCCGGCTCGCGCCGGGCAGAGTCGCCGCGCTCGCCATCCTCACGAAGACCTTGGGCAGGAACCCCCCCGCCACCAGCGCCAACCCGCTGGACTTTAGAAACACTCTTCTGTCCAACATCCCGGTTCCTTCAATCGTCAATCGCCAATCTTCAATCCGACAATCTTCTTCATTGCCTCTGGAACTCCGGACTCGCGAGGATCAGGCCGGCGATGAGGGGTGCCTTCGCGGCTTCGTTCGAGGCCTCGATCTGCTTCTGCAGGCCGATCTTCGTTTCGGGGGAGAGCTCGTCGTCCACGAGCGCGCAGGAGAGGGCGTCCACGGCCTTCCCGGCGTCCCCGGCCTTCGCGACGGGAATGAGCGAGGCGACGTCCGTCCAGGTTCCGGGCAATCGGTTCGCGGCGAGCTGCAGGGCGAAGTTCATGCGCGCGACGAGCGCTCCCGTGTTGACCCAGGCCTGATCGGATTCCGAGTACCCGGTCGGAGGCTGGCAGAAATAGAGCGGCTCGCCCATCTGCGCCAGCTGCCGCGCGATCGGCAGCGCGTTGTCCGATGCGCCTCCCAGGGCGCGTACCGCCGAGACCACGTATTCGAAGGGCGATTTGACCTTGGCCCGGTAGTAGCGCCCGTCGAAGAACTCGGGGGAGAGGACCACCGCCCGGACGGTCTCGCGCAGGTCCCCGCCGGTCTGGAGGAACGTCTTCGCCACGCGGTCCACGAGTTTCTTCGGGGGATCGTCCGCGATGAAGCGCTGGCAGAGCTTGAGGGCGATGCGGCGCGCGGTCGCCGGGTGGTGGGCGAGGACTCGAATCATCGTTTCCCCTTCCTCGAGGCCTCCGCCGGGCGGGAAAGAGACTCCGAGCACCGTCTTCGCGCCGACGTCGTGGAGAGGCGCGCGGAAGACGAAGGCGGGCCCCTGCTCGGGCCGCTCGATCGACCAGCCGGTGAAGACGCGCGCGAGCTCCGTGACGTCCTTCTGCGTGTAGCCGCCGTCCACGCCGAGCGTGTGGAGCTCCATGAGCTCCCGCGCGTAGTTCTCGTTCAGGCCCGCCGGCGGATTGGGGCGGGCCGCGCCGGCCATTCCGAGAAACGCCAGCAGGCCGCGCCTCCGCGGAAGGGGCCGGGGCGCGCGGTGCGCTTCATCGGCCACCGACTGGGCGTTGTCGAGATAGAAGAGCATCGCCGGCGACCTGGCCGTCGCCATCAGGAGGTCTTCGAACTTTCCCCAGATGTGGGGGCGAATGACGTCCCGCTCGAAGGAGGTCAGGAGGATCCGGTCGAGCCCCTTGCCGGCGAAGACATTGAAGTGGTTCATCCAGAAGTCCACGAGGACTTCGTTCAATTGCCTCTCCGACTCGACGGCCCTCACGATCCTCGCCTGGGTGAGCTCCTCGAGGACCCGCTGCGGGCGCTTTTCGAGCGGGACCATACGCCGGACCCTCTCGGCCACCTTCTCCGCGATGTCCGCGGAGGCGCCGGCCGCCTTTCCGAAGCCGGCAGCCCGCATTTCCTGCTGTGCCTGCCGCTGGGCCTCCCGCAGAGGTTTCTCGTAGTTGTCGAAGAGCTGCGCGTTGGTCATTGCGAGAGTTGGGAATTGCCCGAGGTTCTCCGCGACCTCCGAATCGGGCAGGCGCTCGGGGGCGAGCTGCTCTTCGACGTAGTTTCGGATTCCCATCGCGAGCACCCTTTCCACGTCTCCGGGCCGGGGTCCGAACCCGAGCCGGTTCAGAACGTGAATCGCCTTCTCGCGCTCGGTCAGCTTCGCTTTCTTGTTCGATCCGGATCCGGCGCCGTAGGCGAACGGGACGGCGAGTCCGGCGGCGGCGACGAGGAGGAAGAAGGCGCGAATCGAAGGGTTCCTGAGCAAGACCACCGTTCATTTAGACGACAGTGGGTGGCGAGGGATTACCGGTGTAAAATCCTGAACGGATGGACTTTTCCGGGCATGCCGTTTAGAGACGAGTGCGGCGTCTTCGGCGTCTGCGACTCGCAGGACGCCGCCAACATCACCTACCTCGGCCTTTACGCCCTTCAGCACAGGGGCCAGGAGTCGGCGGGCATCGCCACCGAGCAGGACGGCCAGATCCACGTCGAGCGCGAGATGGGCTACGTCGCGGACGTGTTCGACGAGGTCCGCCTCTCGCGCCTGCCGGGCCGGACCGCCATCGGCCACGTGCGCTACTCGACGGCCGGGGCCTCGCTGCTGGCCAACGCGCAGCCGATGGTTTTCGCGACCGGACGCGGGCCCATGGCCCTCGCGCACAACGGGAACCTCGTCAACGCCCGTCAGATCCGCGGAGAACTGGAGCGTTCCGGGGCGCTCTTCACGACGACGTCGGACTCCGAGGTCATCCTCCACCTGGTCGCCCGGTCGAAGGCTCCCACGCTGACCGCGGCCATCGCCGAGGCCCTGCTGGAAGTGCACGGCGCGTATTCGCTCCTCATCCTCTCGGTCGAGGGGATCTTCGCCGCCCGCGACCCCAACGGCATCCGCCCGCTTTCGCTCGGGATCCGGGAAGGGTCTCCCGTCGTGGCGTCGGAGACGTGCGCGTTCGATCTCATCGGCGCGAAGTTCGAGCGCGACGTCGAGCCGGGCGAGATCGTGAAGCTCTCGCGGGAAGGGTTCTCCTCGCATCGCTTCGCCTTTCCA
The DNA here is from genome assembly GCA_033853815.1 of Thermoanaerobaculia bacterium. Classification (GTDB taxonomy): domain Bacteria; phylum Acidobacteriota; class Thermoanaerobaculia; order UBA5066; family Gp7-AA6; genus JAWOLE01. The sequence goes on along the minus strand of JAWOLE010000101.1, from coordinate 10,760 downwards.
CGGCATACGCCCTGCGTCTTCGAGCACGTCTATTTCTCCCGGCCGGACTCGATCGTCTTCGGCCGGAGCGTCGCGGCCACGCGCCAGGCGATGGGGGCCAACCTCGCCCGGGAGCATCCGGCCGACGCGGACGTGGTGGTGCCGGTGCCCGACTCCGGCATGTTCGCCGCCCTCGGGTTCGCCCGCGAGTCGGGAATCCCGTTCGCCCTCGGCCTCGTGCGCAACCACTACGTCGGCCGCACGTTCATCGAGCCCAAGCAGTCGATCCGGCACTTCGGCGTCAAGGTGAAGCTGAACGCGGTCCGCGAGGTCGTCGAAGGCAAGCGGCTCGTGCTCGTGGACGATTCGATCATTCGCGGCACGACCTCCAAGAAGATCGTCCGCATGCTGCGGGACGCGGGCGCGCGCGAGGTGCACGTCCGGATCTCCTCGCCGCCGACGATCGGCTCCTGCCACTACGGCATCGACACGCCGACCCGGCGTGAGCTGATCGCCTCGACGCAGTTGGTCGAGGAGATCCGCGACTTTATCGGCGCGGACTCCCTGGGCTATCTCTCGGTCGAAGGGATGCTCCAGGCCTTCGGGCGCCCGCAGCAATCCACCTGCACCGCCTGCTTCACCGGAATCTACCCCGTCGAAATCCCCGAGGAGGAGCGCGAGCGCGAGAAGGAAGGCGCCGTCGCCAAGTGCTGAGTCTTCGGTTTCCTCGCCTGTCATCCCTTCGCCCCTTTTGCTGTCATCCTGAGTGTAGCGAAGGATCTGCTCTCTCCCTGCTGACCGACTGATCCTCTTCGCGCCATGTCGTGAAGTTCCATGACGCGATCACCCGATCACCCGATCGCCCGACCGCCCGATTCTCCTGATCCTCTCCTGCGCTTTCGTCCCGAGTTTCCGATACTCCAGAACACCACCTACCTGATCTCCAACTCCCTGGGCGCGATGCCGCAGGGGGCGGCCGCGGCGCTGGCCGTGTACGCCGAGGCCTGGGCCGCTCGCGGCGTGCGCGCCTGGGCAGACTCCTGGTGGGATATGTCGGTCGAGGTCGGGGATGTCATCGCTCCGCTCCTCGGCGCGCAGTCCGGCACCGTCTCCATGCTCCCCAACGTGACGATCGCTTCCGCGGTCGTGCTGTCTTGCTTGGAGTACGCCGCGCCGAGGAACCGCATTGTCCTGATCGAAGGGGAATTCCCCTCCGTCCGCTACGTCTACGAATCGCTCGCGACGCGACTCGGAGCGGAGATCGTCACCATTCTTTCTCCGGGTGGAGACGGTCTGTCGGCCGACGAGGGGCGCATCCTCGAAGCGATCGACGAGCGGACCGCGCTCGTCGCGGTCTCCCACGTCCTCTTCAAGAGCGCTTTCGTCCTCGACGTTCCTCCGATCGCCGAGAAGTGCCGGCGGTCGGGAGCCCTGCTCGTCCTCGACGCCTACCAGTCGGTCGGGACTCTTCCCGTCTCGGTGGATGCGCTCGGAGTGGATCTCGTCGTGGGCGGCGTCCTGAAGTGGCTCTGCGGCGGCCCGGGGGGAGCCTTCCTCTACGTCCGGCCCGAGCTGCGCAGCCGACTCGCGCCCTCGCTGACCGGCTGGATGGCCCATCCCTCGCCCTTCGACTTCGAGCCGCCGCCGATGCGCTACCGCGACGACGCCTTCCGGTTCCTCCTGGGAACGCCCGCGATACCGGCTCTCTACGCAGCGCGGGAGGGGCCGCGCATCGTCGCTCAGGCCGGGATTGAAGCGATCCGCTCGAAATCCCTCCGGCAGACCTCACGCCTGATCGCGCTCGCCGAGGAGCGCGGCTGGCGCTGTTCGACCCCCCCCGAACCGGCGCGCCGCGGCGGCACGGCCGCGGTGGATTTCGAGAACGCGCTCGAAGTCTCCAGGGAATTGAACGCCCGCGACGTCGTCGTGGACTACCGGCCCGGAGTCGGCATCCGAATGTCCCCCCACTTCTACACCGAGGACCGCGAGCTCGACCGCGCCTTCGAGACGATCGACGAGATCCTCGCGACCGGCTCCTGGCACCGCTGGCGAGGCCGCCCCTCACTCGTCACGTGACCGGGACGTCTCGGCCGAGGCCCTCCGGCGCGTTTCTCCTCGCGGCAGCGGCCGCGGCGACAGCGGGCCTCTGGGTTGTGTCGCGGGGGAAATGGTCGGACGCGATCATCGATTCGGGGCGCGAGTGGATCGTGCCGGACGCGCTTTCACGCGGCGGGCTCCTCTACCGGGACGTGGTCTACTGGTTCGGCCCTTTCACTCCCTACTTCCAGGCGGCCTTCCTCCGGCTCTTCGGATCGGGCTTCGGGAGCCTGGTCCTCTCGGGCGCTGTCGCATCGCTCGGGATGCTAGCGGCGCTGTACCTGACGGTTCGTCCTGTCGCGGGCCGCCTTGAGGCGGGGTATGCAACCGTGCTTGCCGTTCCGGTCATGGTCTTCATGCCCAATAGCGGAGGGTCTCTCATCGGGGGGGTATCCCGCATTTGGCAGGCCGCGGCCTTCTCCCAGCTCGCGGTCGCAGTGGCATGCCGTCGGCCGCGGCCCGGCCACAGCGATGGTATCCAGATCGCTTCGGCGGGCGGCCTGGCTGCGCTCTCAGGCCTCTGCCGAACAGAGTGGGGACTCGTCTCCCTAGCGTCCCTTCTTCTCTGCCGGATGCGCTTTCCCCGGCAAAGGAGCCTGCTCGCTGAAGCTGGCCTTGCCATGGGAGGCTTCGTCGCGGTTTTCGGGGGCGCACTTGGGTTCTTTCTCGCCCGCGCCGGACCTGCGGCCGTTCTTCGCGATGGCCCCGTCCTCCTGACGTCCCTGCCGGAAGAGACCCGAAGAGTCGTGCTCGCCTACTCCGGCATCGGCAACTGGAAGGTGGGCCTGCTCGAGCTTCTCTATTCATCCGGGATGTGGCTCGGCGCATACCTCGCCGTGGCCCTTGTCGCCACCCGAGGCTCCGGCGAGCAGTGGCCTCGGGGGCGAATCCTCGGCCTTCTGGCCCTGCTGGCGCTGCTCGCTCTCCTTGCATTGGCGGGCGGCACCGGCGGTGCCGAGATCTTCAGCGCTGCTCCTCTCATTTGCCTGGGGGCCCTCGCCACCGGCCTTCGGCTCCGTTCGGGACGTCGCGCCGCGGCCCTCTCGGCCTTTGGCTTCGGCGGCCTTCTGCTCTCCTACCGCCGCCCGTTTCACATCGGCGATGCGGCCTATGTAGGGCCTCCGCTCCTCTTCGCGCTCGTGTGCGGCGCGGGACTGTTGCATTCGGCTGTCTTGAGAGAGAAGGGGGGCTCTTCGCGGCGCCGGCTCCGGGCCGCGCTCGGCGGCGGTCTCCTGGTTCTCGTCGCGGTCGCGTTCGTCGGCCGCGCCCTTCAGTACGCCTTGGATGACGTGATCGAGATCCCCGGCACGGACCGGATGCTCTCGGCGCGGCCTCCGACCGGCGACGAGTTGACGCGGCTCGCGCTCGCGATCCGCCGGGAGCCCGGAGCAGGACTCGTCGTCTTTCCGGAAGGGGAGATCCTCAATCTGCTCTCGAGCCGAAGGAATCCGATCCGCCACAAGCTCTACACCCCCGGCTACCTGACGGCCCAAAACGAATTCGAAATCCTCGGGGAGCTCGAGCGATCCCGCCCCGCAACCATCGTGATCCTCCCTTTCCCGACATTCGGGTATGGCCCCGCCACCTTCGGCATTGGCTACGGATCGAGGATTCTGTCCTGGATCGAAGGAAACTACAGTGAGAGGCCCTGGCAGCGAGCGGCCGATTCCCCGGTAGCCGGGGCAAGGCTGTTCGCCGCGAAGCACTCCTCTTCGTCGGCAGGCTCGGGAACATCCCCTCGCGTGCGCTAAAATAGACGCAAAGTGCAGCTTTCCAATGGGGTTAGGGACGCGAACGGCGCCCGCGTCCCTTCTTCCGCCTCCGCCCTGGACGCCTCCGGACAGAGCGTGGAATCGAGTCGGCCCGCGCACTCTGGAGCCTTTGCTCGGGCGCTTCCACGCACCCTTCCGAAATTCCTCTTTCTCTTCGCCGCGTCGCTCGCGACGATCGCCCTCTGGATCGTCTCGCGCGGAAAGTGGGGCTACGCGATCGTCGATTCGGGGCGGGAATGGATCGTTCCGGAAGCGCTGGCCCGTGGGGAACTGCTCTACCGTGACGTCGTCTACTGGTTCGGGCCGCTGACCCCCTACCTCCACGCACTCCTCTTTCGAATCTTCGGAGCGACCTTTCAGACTCTCGTCCTGGGGGGAATCCTTGCGTCCGTCGGCGTCCTGGCTGCGCTCTACGCGGCCTTGCGCAAGGTGACGGGACGGGAGGAAGCGTTTCTGATGACCGCCCTTGCGATTCCGTTGTTGATCTTCATGCCCGCCGCCGGAGGCGCGATCCTCGGCATGGGGTACCGGATGTGGCACGCGGCCGCACTCACCCTCTGGGCGGTCGCGGTGGCGGTGAAGCCGCGGTGGTCGGTGGGCCGCGCCGCGGCGATCGGATCGCTCGCCGCGCTTGCCGGACTCTGTCGCACGGAATGGGGCCTGGCGGCCATGGGCGGGGCGGCGGTCGTGGCCGCCGTCCGGGACCGCTTCCGTCCGCATTTTCTCCGCGACGCGATCCAGGCCGGGATTTTTTTCTCAATAGTGTTCGGCGGGGTCCTCGCCGTTTTCATCCGCCTGGCCGGCGCCCGGGCGGTGCTCGATGAAGGCCACGTTCTCTTGACCGGCATCCCTCCGGAGACGCGGCGATTCCTCCTGAACATGTCCGGCTTTCACGATCCCATAGGAGGCTTCATCCGGCTCCTTTTCTCTACAGCGCTCTGGGCCGGTCTCTTCCTCCTCCTGGAGGTGATTGCGACCCGTCGGAGCGATCCCGACCTGCTTCGACGCCGCCTGCCGTGGTTCGCGGGAATCGCCGTTCTTCTGTGGGTTTACCGAGACTACTCGGGCTGGCCGAGGTTCGCCCTCATGAGCGTCGCCCCGGTGATCGGGCTGGCCGCGCTCATTTTCGGCCTGCGCAGGGCAGGAAGCCTGCGGCCGGCGGCGCTCGCCGGGTTTGGCTCTCTGACTCTCGTCCTCTCCTACCGCAAGCTCTTCAGCATCAGCGATTCCCCTTACGTCGCGCCCCCGCTTCTCTTTGCTCTCGTCGCGGCAGCGGGCTTCCTTCACGAGTGGGCGTTGTCGCAACGGACCCGAGAAGGAAGAGCCGCTCTCAGGCGCTGGCATCAGGTCGCGATCGCATGCCTCGTCGGCGTCTCTTTTCTCGATCGTCTGGCTGTCTATGCCGAGGACGGCCGTGTCCCGATTCCCGGGACGGATCGGATGCTTTCGGCGAGGGTCGAGACAGTCCAGACACTGACGCTCCTCTCGCAGACCATCCGCGACAAGACAAAGCCTGGAGACGGGCTCGTCGTCATCCCGGAAGGGGAAATTCTGAACTATCTCTCGGACCGTCCGAATCCGATCCCGCACAAGCTCTATCTTCCAGGATATCTGTCAAGGGACAACGAAGCCGAAGTCCTCCGAGAGCTCCAGGCCGCTCCGCCCGCCGCGATCGTAATTCCCAACCGGGCGACGCCCGAGTACGGCCGCCGATTCTTCGGAGAAGACTACGCCAAGAGCATCGCGACGTGGATAAATGAGCATTATGTTGCCTTCTCGTTCGATCCGGCGGCGGATCGCAAGCCCGACGAGTCGGGGGCGCGTCTATTCTTTCGAAGGCGGTGAGGTTTCAGCTGAGGACCGACAAGGAAGCCGCCGTCTGGCTCGAAAGGACCCCGCAAAGTTCTGCCTTACCCCGACGGGGCGCCTCGGAGAGCCCGACGTCTCTTCAGCGATGGCTCTCCCTCATCGCCAATCTGACAGTTCTGGCTCTCATTGTGGCCGCTGTGATAGCTCAGTTGTCCGCAGCACGCGACACCGCCCTCAATGCCGACGAGGCGCTCCATTTTGAGCTAGTCAATTACCCAAGCCTTGCGGCGGCTCTTCGGCGAGTCGTGACTAACGCTCATCCGCCGCTCTTTTTTCTGGTCCTGTATTTTTGGATTCGGCTCGGGCGCTCCGAGCTCTTCCTCCGCCTGCTTCCAATCGTCTTCGGCGGGGGCTTTCTGTGGTTCCTGTACCGCTGGGTCAGCCGGCTCTTCGGACAGGCGAGCGGCCTAATCGCATTCTTCGTCGTCTTCTTCTCGCCGGCCTGGCTGCCTCTATCTTCGGAATTGCGCGACTACAGCCTATCCCTCCTGCTCATCGTGGCTTCGCTCTACGCCTTCGAAAGCGCTCTAGAAGCGTCTTCGCCTCGCAGGATGGTCCTGTTCGCGGTAGTCCTGTCTCTGGCGATCCTGACCCACTATGGGGTTCTTTTCGTCGTGGCGTCCCTCTTCGTCTATGCCGCGCTCCGCCTTTACCAGAGGAGGTCTCCACGAGGGGTCGCCCTGGCCTGGGCAGGATCGCAGGGTATCGCCGCTCTTCTCTATCTTGTTCTCTATTTCACACAAGTGCGGAAGCTCCGAGGAGGGAATCTCGAGAGCAGAGCCATGAATAGCTGGTTGAGCACAGGGTACTTTCAGACTACGGAGCACAATCCGTTGGCCTTTGTGGGTCGGCAGATCGAGGAGATCTTCGCATATTTGCTCGGTCCGCGCCCTATCGCGATCGTGGGGTTGGTCCTGGCAGCCGGCGGCGTCTTTCTTCTCGTTGCTAGGCGTCGGGGCTCGGCTGTCCTATTAGCGCTGCCATGGGTTCTGGGCGCACTAGCAGGACTGCTCCGCCTGTATCCCTTCAGCTCAACGCGGCACTCCATTTACTTGCTGCCCTTTGCCTCGGCTGCCATTGGGGTCACTCTGTCGACCCTGATCGCAGGCAAGCTGCCTCTGGCCTATTTGGCCACCCTCACCCTCTTCCCCTTTTATCGACCTGGACCACTTCTCCCGGAAGCGCCGAGGAATCTCTCACGGATAAACGTCGCAATCGGGGAGATTCGAAAGCGCGTTCCGGAAGGCAGCCTCGTGTTCTCCGACTACAACACATATCTGCTACTCCGTTACTACTTAGGGCGTGACAGCTTTAGTGCTGAAGAGCCTGGATCGGGGGGGTTCTCAGAGCGTGACTCAGGCGGCTATTGTGTCGTTGGTGATCCGAACTGGAGTCTGAACTCCAAGACCTTTGCGGAACAATTCGCGAAGTTCATCTCGCTCTATCGGCTGCCTCCTGGTCAGCACCTCTGGGTGATGTGTTGGGGCTTTGAGTTCGACGTAGTCGGAGTGCTCTCCCGGAAGTTCCCGAACTCGTTCGCTCGGACTGTGTTGAGGTCTGACGACATCCGCCTCGTCGTCGTCGAGGTCTTGCTTTGAGTCCGGCCGGCACAACCTCTTAGTCCGTGGCGAACGCCACAGGCGGGAGCTGGCTAAGGGTCAGATCTGCGATCTGGTCAGAACGCGAGCTTTCCGTGCGCACGTCAAACCGGTGGCTCAATTGGTTGCCCGAGATCTCAGTCGTTCTGGTTACGTCACTGGCCGGGGTATTGGCAGCCGGGAGATGGCTCGACCCCACCGGAGACCCAGGAATCTGGTGGTCCACAGTCTATCGACTGGCGTCGGGAGAAGTCCTCTACCGGGACGTGTACCTGCAGTTCGGGCCTCTCTCCCCATACGTGCTCTCAGTGGGAGCCCGCGTGTTCGGCGCGTCGGCGTCGTACATGCTCCTGGCCAACTGGATACCTGCACTGGCCGCTGGCGTCCTCTTGCTCCACGTCGCGAGGCCCTTGGTGAGTCTACTCGAGAGGTTTGCCATCGCGGGGCTTCTCCTTTCGGAGTCTCTGCTCGCTCCGGGCCCGGGCCGTCTCCTTTTTCCCTACGCTTCGGGTGCGGTCCACGCGCTGCTGCTCTCGACTGCGGCGATTCTCGTTGCGAGCGGGAACTCCAGTCGTCGCTCCGGGCCCTTTCTGGCAGCCGGCTGTGCCGGCCTCGCTTTCTGCGCCAAGCAGGAGATCGGGCTGGCATGTCTTCTCGCTCTGCTGGCATCGACTCCACTGCAACCCCGGGCCGCTGGCCGCGCGGCTCGCCTTCTGCTCGGGTTCAGCGCTGTGGCGTTGCTCTTGGCCGTGGCGGTTCTCGGGAGCGCCCCAGCAGCCTCCCTGCGAGACCACAGCCATCTGTGGCCGATCGCGCCTTATCCGCCCGAGCAGTGGAACCACCTTTACAAGTGGGTCGCCGGCGTCTCATTTTTTCGATGGGAGAAGCTGGTGTTCGGATGGGCCTGGGAGGGACTCTGTTGCATCGCGGCCATCTCCTTCGTCGGTCTGCTCCTGGGTAGAGAGAAGAACCCCTCAGACTGGATCCCGACGACGGTTCTGGTCGCCGGACTTTGCCTCGCATGGCCGGCGCAGAGCCTCCCCGCTTGGGCCGGCTTTAGGCCGACGTCCCTCTCGATGCTTGCGGCGGTTGTTGCGGCACTTATGATTCTGACCGGACCGAAGTTCGCCGGAGCGCAGACCGCCTTGTCTTTGTCGGTCTTCGCGGCTCTGGTTGGGGCGCGAGCCGCCTTCAGCACGGAGCGGACCGAACCCTACTCCGGAGTCGCCCATTTCGCGACGGCCTTCACCTGGGTCCTGCTTCTCTGCCGCCTCGTTCCGAACGTGATGCCGGGCGGTGCGAGGTCTTCCTTTTGGGCCCGGCGGATCTGGGGTGCAACGCTTCTTCTGGTGTCCATAAACGGCACCGCTCGCGGGGCCGCTGCGCTTGCCAGCCTGTCGAAGCAAACGGTCCTCACGCCGCAGGGAAGGATTGCGGTGCCGAGCCGAGTGACCTCCTTCTTTCAGGCGATCGGAACCAACCTCCGACCAGGAGAGCGTGTCTGGGTGCTTCCGGAGATCAACGGAGTCGACGCGCTCTTTCTCGCGCGGGAGGTGTCGCCGTACCCGAGCCACCTTCCGGGATGGTTGGATGAAAACGCCGAGGCTGAGCTAATCCGGCGTGTCGAGCAGAAACGGCCGGACGTCGTGATTCTCTTCGACCGAAATACGAAGGAGTACGGCGTCGCTCCCTTTGGAGAGGGCTACGACCGCCTGCTGGCGGAATGGGTCGATCGCCACTACGCTCCGGTCGTGGAGACGTCGGCAGGCAAGATTCTCCGTCCGCGCAATGTTCCGATTCCTTCTCCTTGAACGGATCTCTTTATTCCACCGTGCTCGGAAGACATCTTTCTGCCTGGAACGCCCGTCTTCGTTCCCAGAACCTGAGGCCCCTGAGGCAATCATTCACGAGTCGCTATAATCCATTTCCTTGAAGGATTCCCGGTATGTCGAGGCTGGCGTGGACATCTCCGCGAAGGCGGAGGCCCTCGCGCGGGCGAGAAGATCAATTCGTTCGACCCTTACTCCCGGGGTGATCGGCGACGTAGGAGGGTTCGGGGGACTGTTTCGGCCAGACTTCTCGGGGTATCAGGAGCCGGTTCTGGTGGCATCGACGGACGGGGTCGGGACGAAACTGAAGGTCGCCGTGGCCGCCGGTCGGCACGACACGTGCGGCGCGGACCTGGTCAACCACTGCGTCAACGACATCCTCGTCCAGGGCGCCAGCCCTCTCTTCTTTCTCGACTACATCGCGACGGGAAAGATCGAGCCCGAGGTTCTCCAGGCGGTGATCGAAGGGCTCGCGCGGGGCTGCCGCGAGAACGGCACAGCTCTCCTGGGAGGAGAAACCGCCGAGATGCCCGGCTTCTACGCCGAGGGAGAGTACGACCTCGCCGGAACGATCGTGGGGGTCGTCGATCGCGAGAAGATCCTCGACGGATCCCGGGTTCGGGCCGGGGACGTCGTCCTCGGCCTGCCATCGGCGGGACTCCACACCAATGGCTACACGCTGGCCCGGAAGATCTTCTTTGAGGAGCTCGGCAAGAAACCGCAGGATCGCATGCCCGAGCTCCGATCGCGAACCGTAGCCGACGCGCTTCTGGCGCCTCACCTGTCGTACCTCAAAGCGCTGGAGCCTCTCCTCGCGGAGGACCTGGTCCACGCGATGGCCCACATCACCGGCGGGGGGTTCTACGACAACATTCCGCGGGTGCTGCCGGAAGGCGTGGATGTCGAGATCCGCTCAGGCTCGTGGCCGGTCCTGCCGGTTTTCGAGGTCATCGAGCGCGAGGGCGGCGTCACCTTCCAGGAGATGCACCGCGTCTTCAACATGGGCATCGGCATGGTCGTCTTGGTTGCACCTTCGGATCTTCAGAGAGTCGCGAAGATCTGGTCGGACGCGGGACAGCGCTGGTACGCGATCGGCAACGTCAAGGGAGGCGGGAGTCGAAAGGTCACGATTCAGCCCGCAGCGAACTGTGGATCGTGATCCTTGCGTAAAGAGAGCAGATTCTTCGTCACTCCGCTCCTCAGAATGACAGCAGGGAAGACTGAACGTCGCCTGGCCGTGCTGCTGTCGGGGCGGGGATCGAATTTCGAGGCGATCGCGGAGGCGGTGGCGGACGGGCGGATCCCGGATGCGGAGATCGTCGCGGTCGTCTCCGACGTGCCGGAGGCAGCGGGGCTGGAGCGCGCGCGTAGCAGGGGACTGCCTGCTTTCGCGGTGGAACGGGGCAGGTTCGGTAGCCGGCGCGACTATGAGATGGAAGTCCTGCGGATCCTCGACGAGGCGAGGCCGGACCTGATTTGCCTCGCGGGGTACATGCGGATCCTGTCGCCGGATTTCGTTGCGCGCTATCGCGGGCGGATCCTCAACATCCACCCGGCGCTCCTCCCGAAGTTCCGCGGCCTCCACGCGCAGAAGCAGGCCCTGGAGGCCGGCGAGA
>JAWOLE010000100.1:0-16527 GCA_033853815.1 Thermoanaerobaculia bacterium | reverse complement strand
CCCCGGGGGAAAGGTGGCGCCTGCGCGCGCTGCTTCCTCTCCTGGCGGTCACGGCCGGCGCGGTCGGGCTTCTCCTGGTTGTTCTCCACTGGAAGGCGTTCGATCCGGTCGCGGCTCTCGTCGGGTTGTCGGTGGTCGTCCTGGCGATCGGTGCGGAAGTCTTCCACAGCGAAGGCGGTCGGTGACGGGGATTTTGAGGGAGTAAGAAGCGTTGGAGCACCACTCGATCCTTTACGGTCCGGTCAATCGGCTGCTCATCCGGCTGCTGGGCGAGCCGCCCGTGGAGAAGATGTCCTCTTCCGCGGCCGCCTTCTGGTTCCCCGACGGCAAGCAGGCCTGGATCCCGGAGCACGCCCTGATGACCCTTCTCCTGCTGCTGCTCATCGTGGTCTTCTTCCCCCTGGCCGCGCGGCACTACCGCCGGGAGAAACCGGGCGCCGTCCAGAATTTCCTCGAGATGCTCGTCGACGCGATCCGCGGCCTCCTCGAGGACGTCATCGGACATGGCGCGCAGACGAAGTACCTTCCGATGATCGGCGCCTTCGGGGTGTTCATCCTCGCGGCGAACCTGTTCGGGCTCTTCTTCTTTCTGCAGCCCCCGACGGGCTCGCTCTCGACGACCCTCGCCCTGGCGATCGTCTCGTTCCTCTACTTCAACACGCAGGGAATTCGCGAACACGGGCTGCTGGGCTACCTGCGGCACTTCATGGGGCCGGTGCTGTGGCTGGCGCCTCTCTTCTTCGTCATCGAGACGATCGGCAACTTCGCGAGGATCCTCTCCCTGTCCCTCCGGTTGTTCATGAACATCTACGGCGAGCACACCGCGACCGGGATCTTCGCGGGCCTGGCGCCGATCATCGTCCCCTGGCCGCTGATGGCCCTCGGGATCTTTACGGCGCTGCTTCAGTCGTTTATTTTCGTCATGCTCACCGCCGTGTACGTCAGCCTGGGAACGATGCACGAGGAACATTAAGAGAATTGGCGATTGGTGATCTGCGATCGGGTGATTTGCGCGAAAGGGCCTTTTTCGGCTCTAATCACCGATCCCAAATCTCAATTCGCAAGCTGAAGGTTAAGGAGAAGAGATGACCAAGAAGACAGTGGTGGTTCTTGCCGTGGCGTTGCTGCTCCTGGCCCTTCCGGCCATGGCCCAGGAGACGGCGGGAGGCGCGGCGCCCTCGGGCGGGGTGAAATGGGGAGCCATTGGGGCGGCTTTCCTCCTGGGTATCGCCGCCGCAGCCGGGGCCATCGGACAGGGACGCGCGACCTCGGCGGCCGCCGACGGCATTTCCCGCAACCCGGGCGCCGCGGGGGCTATCCGAACGATGACGATCATCGGCCTGGCGCTGATCGAATCCCTGGTGCTCTACGCCCTGCTCATCGCCTTCTTGATCCGGGGGCTGTAGGGTTTCAGCGGGAAGACCGGAGCCGGAACGTCCTCTCCGGAGGACGGAGTGACCTTTTCTCGAAACCGCTGGCGGGTTCCAATCGTACCTAGGAAGGAACCGGGACCGACGCTCGCGGGTCTTAATCCGTAGAAAGGGCGGAGGTTGACGCCCGGTCGGCGCCGGCCACCGATGGCCGGCCCGCCGGGCAAGATTCTTGAAACGCTAAACAGGCATGGAGAAGGCAAGCGTGCAGCCAAAGACTGATTCGCAGGGTGTGACCTCCTGGGACTTCGACTCCCAGGTGATGCCCTATCTGGACTCTCTGTACAACACGGCCTACCGCATGACGCGCAGCGCCGAGGACGCGGAGGACCTGGTCCAGGAGACCTACTTCAAGGCCTACAAGTACTACGACAAGTTCGAGGAAGGCACGAACCTGAAGGCCTGGCTCTTCAAGATCTTGAAGAACACGTTCATCAACAACTACCGCAAGAAGAAGCTCGAGCCGCGCAGCGTCGATTTCGCCGAGATCGAGGACTCCTTCGAGCGCATCGTGCGCCGCGACAACAGCGACCAGCCGGCCGACCCGGAAACCGAGTACTTCACCGGCGTTCTGGACGACGACGTTCGCAAGGCCCTGGAATCCCTGCCCTACGACTACCGGATGGTGGTCATCCTGGCCGACCTCGAGGATTTCTCCTACAAGGAGATCGCCGACATCCTGGACTGCCCGGTCGGAACCGTCATGTCCCGCCTCTACCGGGGACGGAAGCTTCTCGAAAAGACCCTGCTCAAGTACGCTCGCCAGCACGGCTACATCCGGGGCGCCGAGCCGACCAAGATGCGCACCCGGCCCAAGAACCCCGCGGCCTGAAGGCCGGCTCCCGGGTCCTCTGCTCAGGATCCTGGATCCAAAGATACGGAATTTCGAAGCCGGAGGGCGGGTTTTGCCCACCGGTAACGATGAACTGTACCCAGGCCCGATTCCTCCTCTACGCCTATCTCGATCGAGAGATTTCGTCTTCCGAAGCCGAAGGGCTCTCGCGGCACCTTTCGGAGTGCGCCCCCTGCGAGGCGCGCTCCCGTTCGGCCCGGGGTCTCGCAACGCTGCTGCACTCGCATCTCGATCGCAAGAGGGTTCCCCCGGGTTTGATCGTGCGCCTGCGCCGCGGCGCTCCGCCCGAGGTGCAGCCTCGCTACCCCGCCTTCGTCCTGGCGGCGGCGGTGCTCATCGCCGTTCTCCCGGTCGTGGCCGACGGTCCGAGCGCCCGCCCGGCAATCTCTCCCGCGATCGCGCTGGCTTCCGCCGCACCTTCGGCGCCGGCGTCCACCGCGCCGGTCGTACCGGATTCGGAGCGGGTCCTGCTGACGGGAACGCTCGTTTGCCTGCAGTGCGAGACGCGGCACGAGGCGGGCCTGCATTCTCTGCCTGAGTCCGAGCACGAGCCCGGCTTCTGCGCCGACAACGGAGAGGTCTGGCGCCTGATGCCCCGCGATTCCTCCGCAGCCCCGACGGCCCTCGGGCAGACGGTCACCGTCGAAGGCGTGGCCTTCCCGCACTCCGGTTTCCTTCGCGCGAGCCGCGTCGGGTACTAACGTCGCTCCGCGCGCTGCGCGGGATCTACGCCTGACGGCGTGATCCCGCTCCGGCGCTACGCTCCCGCGGCGCGCGCCTCCTCCCTCCTTCGTCGGGAGACTACGCGCGCCGCGAACGAAGTGAGGCGCGGCCCCTCAGCACGTTGGTCCGCGCTTGCACGGGGCTTTTGTGGGAACAACAACCGGCCAAAATTCCTCGGTCGATTAGAATCCGGATCGCGTGCAGTCCGAACAGACAATCGAAGCCACGGCTCCCGCGCGGATCGACCTGGCCGGGGGCACGCTCGACCTGTGGCCGCTCCACGTCCTGCATCCCGGCTCGACGACGGTCAATCTGGCCATCGACCGATTCGCGGGCTGCCGCGTGAGCCAGGCGGAACGGGGCCTGCGCGTCCGCTCTCGCGACGGGGGCTTCGAAAAGGCGGCGCAAACACCTGCCGACCTTCTCGTGGAACCGCGGACCGCCCTGGTCGGGTCTCTCCTGGAAGCCCTGGAAATCCGCCAGCCACTCCATGTCGAGTTCTGGTCCGGAGTCCCTTTCGGATCGGGCCTGGGAGGCTCCTCCGCGCTGACGGTCGCGCTGATGGGAGCTCTCGAGCGGCTGAGCTCTCGCAACCTCTCGGGAGTGGACCGTGTGGACTTCGTGCGCGACGTCGAGACGCGGGTGCTCGGCAAGCCCGCCGGCGTCCAGGACTACTACCCGCCGCTCGAGGGGGGCGTCCACGTCATCACGTTCCGGCCCGGGCGCACGTCGGGAGAGCGGATCGACCCCGACGGAGCCGCCTGGGAGCGCCACCTGACGCTCTTCGACTCGGGCGTTTCGCACTCGTCCGGGATGAACAATTGGCAGATCCTCCGCGGGCGGCTGGAGGGAGACGTCTCGGTGGCCGAAAACCTGGAGGGCGTGCGAGCGGCAGCCGTCGCCATGGCGGAGGCGGTGCGCGGGGGCGACTTTCCGGCCATGGGCCGCGCCCTCGCGCGGGAGTGGGAAGCCCGGCGAAGGCTCGCTCCGGTCGTTTCGACGCCGACGATCGAGCGGGCGATCGCCGCAGCCATCGCGGCGGGAGCCTGGGGAGGCAAGGCCTGCGGCGCCGGCGGAGGCGGTTGCGTCGTCTTTCTTTCCCCGGCGGAAGCCACCGGGGGTGTTCGCCGCGCCCTCTCCGGCCTCGGCGAAGGCTCGGTCGTGCCCGTCCGCGTCGTCGAGGAAGGACTAAGAGTCCAGGCAAATTAAGAATTGAGGATTAAGAATTGAGAATAGGCTAACTCTCAACTCTCGACTCTCAATTCACAATTTCTCCTTCATCCAGCGGATGCACCTTTCGAGTTCGCGTCTCATGGCGGCGGCGGAGGACGCCCGGTGCCAGGCGCCATGGCCGGGGAGGACCCACTCGAAAGAGAAGTCGAGGAGGCGCTCCATCGAGCGGGTCTGCTCCTCCCAGGAGTACCAGCAGGCGTCCCGGAAGGCGACGAGTCCGTTGCGGCGATCGGACCACGCCAGGTGGTCTCCGGTGAAGAGGAACTTCTCCCGGTAGAGGAGGACCGAGTGGCCGCGCGTATGTCCGGGCGTGGGAATCGCCAGGAGGTCGGCGGCCAGCGGCACGGGGTCGAGGCCAGTGATCCTGCACTCGACGTCACGGGTGCCGCCAGTGACGTCCCTCTCGTGGAGCAGCCTGCGGCAGCCGAAGCGGCGGGCGAAGGCTGCGTGATCGGCGACGTCGTCGCGGTGCGTCAGGAACATCGTCGCGATGCCGCCGCGCTCCCGGAAGTGGCCGAGGAGCCTGTTCACCGCCTTCGGGGAGTCCACCAGGACGTTGCCCGCCGGGCGTTCGATGAAATAGCTCCAGGCCCCGAAGGAGTCGCCGGATGTGAAGCCGCAGAAGAAGACGTTCTCGTCCACACGCTCGGGAAAGGCTTCGAGGGCGGGCCGAACGTCCTGCCGGGAGGCGGTGCCGATCGAGCCCGTCGGGCAGGCGACGAGCGCCATCAGGGCCCGGCGGCGCTCCCGCTCGTCCGCGGGCTGGCGCTCGACATACGAATGGTCCGCCGCCCCGGCGAACAGCCCCGGCGCAATGCGCCGGCAGGCGTCGCAATCGATACAGGTCTGATCGACGTAGAAGTCCCCGGCGGCGTTGTCGGGATATCTCCGGGCGAGGCTGGCCATCTCCTGGGGGTCGGCTCGAGGGGGTTCAGACTCTCTCGAGGTGCGAGACCGTCCTCTCGTTTACGACGTTGCCGGTATTCAGGGTGGTCTTCGGCTCGAAGAGCATCACCCAGGCCTCCTCGGCGGCGACCGGCATGTGTTCCACGCCTCTCGGAACGACCAGGAATTCGTTTTCTTCCAGGACGACGTCGCGGTCGCGCAGACGGATCGTCAGCCGTCCCCGCACGACGAGGAACATCTCATCCTCGTTCTCGTGGTGATGCCAGAGGAATTCTCCCCTCAGCTTGACAAGTTTGACGGCCGCCTCGTTGACCTCGCCGACGATCTTCGGGCTCCACCGGTCTTCGAACAGTCCGAACTTCTCTCGCAGGTTGACTTTCTCGGGAATCATCGCGGCCTCCGGAAATCCAAGATCCAGAATCTGAAATCCAAAATTCCTACATCCTTCCGGGCTGCGGAATGCCCAGCAGGTCGAGCAGGCGCGCCATTTCCCTCGCGAAGATACGCGCGATGGCGAGCCGTCGGTTCCGGAGCGCCGCATCGGGCTCCTGCGCAATCGGATGGCGGTGGTAGAACTGGTTGAAGGCCTGGGCGAGACCGAAGGCGTGCCGGGCGAGCGTCGAGGGCTCGAGGGCGGCGACGGCCCGCTCCGAGGCCTCGGGCGTCCCGGCCGCGTCGAGCAGAAGCCCCCAGAGGTCGTCCTCCCAGTCGGCCCTCGCCAGGGCCTCGCCCGACAGGTCCTCCGGGATGCCTCTCTCGGCGAGCTTCTTGAAGATGTTGCCGGCGCGCACGAGGGAGTACTGGAGGTACGGTCCGGTGTCCCCCTCGAAGTTGACGGCCTCGTCGAAATCGAAGGCGATGACCTTGTTCCTTCCGAACTTCAGGAGAAAGTAGCGCAGGGCTCCGACGGCGATCGCGCGCGCGTCCTCTTCGGCCGTCGAGGTCTCCTCGGCTCCTTCCGCCTCGCGCCGGCTGGCCACCTCCGCCCGCGACCGATCGAGCAGCAACTCGACCAGATCGTCGGCCTTGACGCCCAGACCCCGCCGCCCCGACATCTCGACGAAGGGCTTCTGCTCGTCTTCCGGAGTCAACCGGTACTCCTCTCCGAAGCGATCGGCGAGCTGCCGCGCGGCCTTCGGGGAGAGCGCCACGATCTCGTAGGAGAAGTGGGAGCTCGCCTCCGCTTCACGCTCGTGGCCGAGGACGCGCAGCCCCTCGCGAACGACCTTCTGGGTGTAGGACTGCCGGACGTCGATGACGTTGATCACGCGCGAGGCGCGCCCGAAGGGCGGCGCGCCGTGATCTCCGGCGCCGTGCGCGGTGCGCCAGACCGCGTGGCGCCGCACCTCCCGGGGGACCTCCGCCTCCTCGACCGATCCCGAGTCCCAGTGCGGCTCGAAGCGCTCGTAATCGAAGTCCGCGCCGAGAAGGCCGAACTTCCAGAGCTGATACGCGATGTCCTTGGCGGTGTAGGTCACTGTCCCGCTGGAGCGCACCAGGATCTTGTCCGGCTCCTCGAGTCCGGCAAACTCCTCCGACTCGGAAAGGCGCAGAACCCAGCACCCCGCGTGGCGGCCCTCGGTCTCGAACGCCACGGCCCCGGCGGTCTTGAGACGCTCGAAAGCGCGCGCCCAGAAGTTCTTCCGCAGGATGTCGCTCTCGCGAGGCAGGAGGTCGTAGGCGATCCCGATGCGCCCCATTGTCGCCAGGTGGGCCGAGGAGATCGCCTCGGATACGGCCGCGGCTATCGCCGCGGTTTCGTTGTTGCCCTCCTCGATCGCCTGGAGAGCCTCGGTCCTCCAGCTCAGGGTCTCCGGGCGGGCCGCGTAGGTTCGGCCCACCTCGGCGTAGAGGTCCCAGCAGAGGTACGCGAACCCTTTGGGGTTCGGCTTGCCACCGGGGAGCGCCGCGTTTGAGATGATCTCCTTCGCCTGACGTTCGGAGGACACGCCGGCCAGGTGCTGCAGCCCGGCGACGACGTCGGCGACCTGGACGCCGGTGTCGTCGAGATAGTTCTGGACCTCGACCTCGTGACCCAGGAACCGCAGAGCCCGCACGAGCACGTCGCCCAGGACCGCGTTTCGCAGGTGTCCGATGTGGGCGGCCTTGTTGGGGTTGATGTTGGTGTGCTCGACGATGACCTTGCCTTCCCGCTTCGGCCGGGGCCCGGGCTCCTCGAGCATGCGGGCCGCGAGGCGGCCGCGGTCCAGGAAGAAATTGACGTATCCTCCCGCCTCGACCTTCGCCTGCCGCACCCCCTGCGGGAGAGCGATCGCGCCGGCGATCTCCGCCGCGATCGCCCGCGGCGGGCGGCGGAGGCTCTTGGCGAGATCGAAGGCGGCGGGCGTCGCGAAGTCTCCGAGCGACACCCGGGGAGGCCGCTCCAGGACGACGCGGTCGAGCGAAAGGCCGTACCCCTTCTCGACGGACTCGCGGACCGCGCTCGCGAGCTTCCGCCGGACTTCCTCGAGGACATCGGTCGAGCTCATCGGCGGGGCAGTATAGATGGAAGTTGTGAGATCACAATTCGTTTACAATCAGCAGATGAGCGCTGCGGTCGTCCGCTCGGTGTCCATTCAGGCGAGCGCCTTCGACGCCTTCGACGCCTTCACGCGCGTCTCCGATCTGCTCTCCTGGTGGTGCGAGGGGGCGCTGGTGGGTCTGAAGCCCGGAGGCAACTGGGCGATCGGCTTCACGGACGGAAGAGGCCGTACGGAGGCGACCGTGCTCGGGAAGATCGCGGAGTTCGAGCGCGGGCGGCGCCTCGTCGTCACGGAGATCTCGCTCGAGCCGAGCGAAGGGGAAGCCCTGCAGGGATTGAGCATGGTGCTGACCTTCTCCGACTCGGCCGAGGGCTGCCTCGTCACGGTCGAACATCGCGTGCCCGACGCCGGCCCCGCCTATGACCGTTACCGCGGACAGGTCGGGCCGGGATGGGAAGCGAGCCTGGCCGACTTGAAGAAGTATCTCGAGGGGCCGCGCCAGAGGCGCGTCTTCATCGAGGAAGGGCTGCCCGAGAATTAGACTGGGAGACTGGGAGACTGGGGGACTGGGAGAATCGGCGAGAAGCGTCACCCAGTCTCCCGCTCTCCCAGTCTCCCAGTCCGATGATTACGAGAGCGCGGAACTAGAATGAGCGGGATGCCGTCCGAGCACATTGACTGCGAGAAGTGCGGGGGCACGGGCTGGATCCTCGGGACATCCGAGGGACGCAAGCAGGCGCGGCCCTGTTCCTGCCGGGCGGCCACGCGCCGGCGCGAGAGACTCGAGGCCGCCGGCATTCCCGAGCGCTACCGGGACTGCCATTTCGACGGCTTCCGGGAACGCAATCTCCATCTTCGAAAAGCGCTGGAGGCGGCGCGCGAGTTCGTCGATCTCTATCCGGCCACGCCCACCGGCCTGCTCCTCGTCGGCCCGGCGGGACGGGGAAAGACGCATCTGGCCTGCGCCATTCTCTCCGAGCTGATCGAGCGCAAGGGGGTCAGCGGGCTCTACGTGGATTTCTCCGATCTTCTCCTGAAGATCCAGTCGTCTTTCCGCTCCGAGGCGGATGCTTCGAAGGAGTCCATCCTGACGCCTTTCGTGGAGACGGATCTCCTCGTTCTCGATGAGCTGGGCGCTTCCAAGCCCCACCCGTGGGTCCTGGACGTGCTCTACACGCTGCTCAACACGCGTTACAACCGAAAGAAGCTCACGGTCGCCACCTCGAACTTCGAAGACGAGCCCGACATGAGCTCGGGCGAGAGGGAGAGGCTCGAAGACCGCGTCGGTTACCGCATCCGGAGCCGTCTCTACGAGATGTGCTCGACGGTCCCTCTTCGCGGAGAGGACTTTCGCAAAGAAGTCCACAGCGTCCGGTCCCGATTTTGAAATCCTCCTTTCGCCGTCTGCCGGCGGTCCTCTTGCTGTCTCTTGCCTGCGGGATCGGCTGCGCCGCCGTTTCGCGCTCCGGACCGCCCGCCGCCGCTCCGTCACCCGCTCCCCAGGCTTCGCCGACTCCGAAACCCCCCCTTCCGCCGGGGACGGCCGTGCCGGTTCCGGCGGACACCGCCGCCTCGGGCACGCTCTTGCGCGTCGGATTGAAGAGCGACCTTCCGGAGTTCCTCTACGGGCCGCCCGGGCAGCGCTGGATCCTCGCCTCCGCGGGTCGCGCCGAGATCGTCCGGGGGCCGCTTCGTTTTCGCACCGAACGCGGGGCCTCCGGAGGATTCCTCGTGCAGGCGGGCGCATTTTCGCAGGAGGCTCCCGCCCGGGAGCGCGTGCAGCGGCTCTCCGCTCGGTTCGGAGTCGCCGGCACGGCAGCGTTCTCGGCCGATCGAGGCGTCTACCGCGTGCTCCTGGGCGCGTTTCCGGACCGGGCCTCCGCCGAGGCTCTGGCGGAGAAGCTCAAGGCGGCGGGGGAGGAGGCGACCGTCGTTGAGGGGGCAACCGCCGCTCCGGCCGCGGGAGCGCCTCCGGCTCTGTCGGTCGCGGTGGAGGACGGCAGCTCGCGCCGCCTGGCCTCCCCGGCGGATATCTATCCCGCCGATCCGGACGCGCGCGTGCTCTACGACGGCAAGCCCTACCGCGGCAGCCTGCGCGTTGCCGTCAACCCGCGCGGGCTCCTGACCGTCCTCAACCGCGTGGACCTGGAGGAGTACCTCTACGGGGTCGTGCCGGCCGAGATGGGGCCCAAGCGCTACGACGAGATCGAGGCCCTGAAGGCCCAGGCGGTCGCGGCGCGGACCTACGCGCTGGCGCATCGCGGCCAGTTCGAGAGCGAAGGCTACGACCTCTGCGCGACGCCCAGGTGCCAGGTCTATTCCGGCCTCTCCGTCGAGGACCCGCTCTCCAACGCCGCCGTGGACGCGACCCGGGGGCTCGTCCTCGCCCACGACGGCCACTTCGCCGACGCGCTCTTCGTCTCGACCTGCGGCGGGCGAACGGAAAACGTCGAGAACGTCTTCGGGGAGCCCGCGGCGCCCTACCTCGTGTCGGTCGAATGCGGGGAGCTGTCTCCCACGACCCTGCCGGGGGCTTCCGTGGACCGGAAGTCGGGGGCGAGGCCGCGCAGCGGCCTGGAGTGGCGCGGATACGTGCTCGCGCGCCACGCGGCCGGCAAGCGGGCGGGGCGCGCCGCGAGGCTTCAGACGGCGCTCGGGTGGGCGGGGCTCGACCGCAACGTTGCGCCTCCCGCCGCGCTTTCTCCCGCGGCCGTCTATCCCGCGCTCATCGCCGCCTTCGGCCTCGCCTCTGCGCAGAGCCTTCATCTGCTTGCCCGCGACGAGCGCTACTACGCCGAGTCTCCTCCGGTATCGGGACATCTGGCGGGCGCCGCTCGCGACGCCTACGACTTCCTGGTTCGCTTCCGCTTCGGGGCGGGGGAGTCTCTGCCGCCTCCCGATCGCGCGCTGACCGAAGAGGAATACGGCGGCCTGCTCGTCTCGGCCGCCCTGCGGCAGGGCGGGGTGACGGAGGCGCAGGGCCGCTTCGTTCGCCGTGAAGCCTCCAACGTCTGGGTGAAGACCTCCGAGGGCCGCCAGGGCCTGCCGGTCGATCCGGAGCTGCCGCTCGCGCGCCGCGTGGGGGAGGACTTCTTTCCGGCGGCGTCGCTCGCCCTGCGCCCCGGCGACAAGTTGCGCTGGTTGAAGAGAGGCGACCAGGTCCTCGCGCTCTGGGTCGAGGCCGAGGTCGCTGCGACGGACTTCGAGCGGGACTCGGCCTGGACCGAATGGGTACGCCGCGTCTCGGGCAGAGAGCTCGCGCGCCGGATGGCCGCTCGCGTGGCCGGGACCGAGGTCCGGCAGATCGCGGTGACCCGCCGCAGCCCCTCCGGCCGGGCGATCGAGGTCCGGGTGACGACCGACGCCGCCGAGATCGTGCTCTCCCGGTTCGACGTCCGGCAGGCACTCGAGCTACCCGAGATGCTGTTCACGGTCCAGAAAGCGCGCGGCGCGTCGGGAGAGCCGGAATTCGTCTTCCTGGGCCGGGGATGGGGCCACGGCGTCGGGCTCTGCCAGAACGGGGCCTACGGCATGGCGGTGGCCGGCGCCACCTACGACGAGATCCTCCGGCACTACTATGTCAACATTGATATAGTGGTCGCAAAGGGCGTCACGCCGGCCCCGCCCTCGACCCGTTGAGCCGTAAGCCGTAAGACGTAAGACGGGGATAAGCGCGGGTTTCGTCTCACGTCTCACGTCTCACGCCTCACGAGCTAGAATTGTCGTCGTGAGCAGCGCGGTGTCGGCCGAGCGGGAGGCCATCCTTCAGACCGTGCGGGCCTTCGCGGAGGGGGAGATCCGGCCGCACGTTCTCGAGTGGGACGAGAAGCAGGAGTTCCCGCGCGAGGTCTTCCGCAAGCTGGGGGAGCTGGGGCTGCTCGGCACGGTCTTTCCCGAGGAATACGGCGGATCGGGGCTCTCGACCCGCGACTACGCGGCGATCGTCGAGGAGCTCGCGTGCGTGGACGCTTCGGTCGCTTTGGCTCTGGCCGCGCACACCTCGCTCGGATCGAGCCACATCTTCCGCTTCGGGACGGAGGCCCAGCGGCGGCGCTACATGCCCAGGCTCACCTCGGGCGAATGGCTGGCGGCCTGGGGGCTGACCGAGGCGGAGGCCGGGTCCGACTCGGGCGGGACCCGATCGACGGCCGTGCGCGACGGCGGCGACTGGGTGTTGAACGGCTCGAAGAACTTCATCACCAACGCCTCGGTCGGAGGAGTGGCGGTCCTCATGGCCGTCACGGATCCGTCGAAGGGACACGCCGGAATCTCCTCCTTCATCGTCGAGCTCGACAACCCCGGGATCCGCGTGGGCAAGAAGGAAAACAAGCTCGGCATGAGGGCGTCCGACACCTGCACGCTCGTCATGGAGGAGTGCCGCGTTCCCTCCGAGAACCTGATCGGCGCGCTGGGAGAGGGCTTCACCAACTCGATGAAGATCCTGGACGGCGGCCGCATCTCGATCGCGGCGCTCGCCGTGGGAATTGCGCGGGGCGCCTACGAGGCGGCGCTCAAGTACTCGAAGGAGCGGCGGCAGTTCGGCAAACCGATCTGCGAGTTCCAGGCGATCCGCTTCTACCTGGCCGAGATGGCGACCGAGATCGACGCCGCCCGGCTGTTGACGGAGCGGGCGGCCGACGCCAAGGACCGCGGAGAGGAACACCGGCGCCTCTCCGCGCAGGCGAAGTACTACTCCTCCGAGATCGCCGTTCGCGCGACGGAACGGGCTCTCCAGATCCACGGCGGCTACGGCTTCATCAAGGACTATCCCGTCGAGAAGTTCTACCGCGACGTCAAGCTCTGCACGATCGGCGAGGGCACCACGGAGATCCAGAAGCTCGTGATCGCCCGGAGCCTTCTTTCATCTTGAGCCGCGCCCTCATCGAGGGCGTCCTGGCGCGGCGCCCTCGCGAGATCGGCCGCGCCATCTCGGCGGTCGAGCGCAACGGAGGAGCGCCGGAGATCCTGCGATCCCTCTTTCCGCGGACCGGCCGGGCGCGTGTCCTCGGCCTGACGGGGCCTCCGGGCGCGGGCAAGTCCACGCTCGCGCAGCGGCTGGCGCAGGCCTACCTCGGCCGCGGCCGCACCGTGGGCATCGTGGCCGTCGATCCCTCCTCTCCGTTCACGGGGGGAGCGATCCTGGGAGACCGCATCCGGATGGCGGAGATCTACACCAACACGGGCGTCTTCATCCGCTCGATGGCGACGCGCGGCGCGCTCGGGGGGCTCGCGCGCGCCACTTCCGACGCCGTGGACGTGCTCGACGCCGCGGGTTTCGACGTCATTCTGGTCGAGACGGTCGGAGTGGGGCAGGACGAAGTGGACATCGTGAAGACCGCGGAGACGACGGCGGTCGTGCTCGCTCCGGGCCTGGGCGACGACATCCAGGCGATCAAGGCCGGGATCCTCGAGATTGCCGACGTCTTCGTCATCAACAAGGCGGATCGGGACGGGGCCGACCGGGCCGTCGCCGAGCTCTCGATGATGCTCGATCTGTCCCCGGCGCAGGGATGGCGGCCGCCGATCGTCCGGACGATCGCGCCCAGGAACGAGGGGGTCGAGGACGCCGTGGCCGCTCTCGAGTCCCATGGCGAACACCTCGCCGGGACCGGCGAAGGCGTCGAGCGGCGGCAACGCCGCGTCCGCGCCCGCCTGCTCGCGATCCTCGACGAGCGTTTCCGGGCCTCCATTCAGACGCGCGAGCGGCAGGCGGGAGGCCTCGAAGAAGCCGTCCTGTCCGTCGCCGGGCGCCGCGAGGATCCCTATTCCGCCGCGGCCCGCCTCTTCGAGGCCGTCGTCGGCACCTCCGTCGGGCGTTAGAGTCTTCGCCATGATGGCTTACAAGATCGATCACATCGGCATCGCCGTCACCTCGATCGCCGAGGCTTTGCCGGTCTACGAGGCGCTGGGCCTGCGGGAGCGGCATCGGGAAGAGGTCCCGGCGCAGAAGGTGATCACGGCCTTCCTGCCGGCGGGGGAGAGCCGGATCGAGCTGCTCGAACCGACCTCCGAGGACGGGCCCGTGGCCAGGTTCCTTCGAAAGCGGGGTCCCGGCATCCACCACGTCTGTTTCGGCGTCCGGGACATCGACGCGGCCGTGGCCGATCTCGAGGAGAAGGGATTCCGCCTGATCAACTCCCGGCCCGTGGCCGGCGCGGACGGGAAGCGGATTGTCTTCCTCCATCCGGACTCCGGCCACGGGGTCCTGATCGAGCTCTCGCAGGAGGCTCCCCGGTGAAGACCGGCAGTTTCGTCCTCGTCCACCTCTCGGGCCCGCGCGAGAAGTTCTGGGGTCTCCTCGAGCAGCGCGACGCGAGCGGCGTGACCGTGCGCGGACTCGCGGTGGAGGGGTTCGAGGAGTGGCTGCGGGAGATCGCGCGCGAGGAGGTTCCCTCCTTCTCTCCGGCGACCGTCTTCTTTCCCCTCCAGCGCGTCGAGCGGATCTCGCTCGACGAGACGATCGGCGAAGCCGTCTCCCTGGCCGACCGGTTCCGCCAGCTGATCGGAGAAGACCCCCGCGCCTACCTGCTCACGAAGATCGGATGATCGGGTGATCGAGCCATCGGGTGATTGAGGGCTCGAGCAATCACCCGATCACCCGATCGCAGATCACCCGATTCTGGCTAACACCTCAAGTGGTCGGGAACCCAGGTCCGGACGCGGCGCTTGATCTCGTCGCGGTTGCCGATGTTGTTGGTCAGGACCTCCCGCACGAGGTCCGGCAGCTCCCCGTCGCTCGCGAACCGCAACCCTATGAACTGATCCCGTGTCAGCTCGTCGATCCGTCCGCGCAGGTCCGCGGGAAGGACCTCGGCGAGACGCAGCCGCATTTCGAGCCGGATGACGCGGTCCTGGACGGTCAGGGCGAAGATGCGCGCGTAGAA
Source organism: Thermoanaerobaculia bacterium (assembly GCA_033853815.1). Taxonomy (GTDB): domain Bacteria; phylum Acidobacteriota; class Thermoanaerobaculia; order UBA5066; family Gp7-AA6; genus JAWOLE01. The sequence goes on along the minus strand of JAWOLE010000100.1, from coordinate 2,015 downwards.
GAAGAGACCGAGCAGAGCGAGCGCGACGAGGGAGGAGAGGACCGCCTGCCAGGAGGGGAATCGGACGGCGCGGACGAGAGCGTCGATCAGGTTGATCGACAGGATGCCGAAGACCCCGATGTGGTAGAGGGGGACGATCCTTCGGTGGTTGGCGAAGTTCTGAGGCTTCCCTTCGGCCATTGTCTCCTCCTTGCGAATTCGGAGAATCGGGTGATCGGCAATCGGGTGATCGGTTGATTGACCGGGGCCCTCAATCACCCGATGGCTCGATCACCCGATCGCCCGATTACAGGATGACGTTCTTGACGAAGTAATCGGCGACGCTGATGCTTCCGTTGACGAGCTGCCGGGCCTGATCCGGGGTCATCTCGAAGGAGCCCGCCGATTCTCCCGTCGGCGTCGTCAGGACGATCTCGACCGCCGCCGGCCTGACTTTTTCCGGCAGGTCCGCCATCGCGCGCGCGGAGGCCGAGAGCAGGCTGAACACGGCTTCCTCGGAGCCGGTCGTGGCGAGCAGCCGCAGCTTCCCACGGTAGCTCGCCAGCCGATATTGCGTGATCGCGGCGCCGTCCAGGACCTTGCGGAAGGCGCCCTCGACCGCTGGGTCCACGCCCTGCCAGGAGGGCTGTGCGGAACCGGCCTCGGTCCCCTGGGACGACTTGGCCGGGGGCGCGCCCAGCCGCATCTTCCTCTGCCGTATGACCTCCTGCAGGCTGACCGTCGGCGGCGCCTTCAAGGCCGGGACGTTGAGTTCCTTGGATTCCCCCTGCTGGATGGCGATGACGTTGCCGGGGTTCTCCTTGTTGTACTGCTCGGTCCCGGGGATGTCGATCGCCGAAAGGTCGATCTGGGTCACGGTCCCGTTCTGAAGGGTGATGATCGCCTTGTTCCCCTTCACCTCGTATTTCATCCGGGCGAAGATGATCGAGCCGTCCTTCAACTTGATGCTGTAGGCAAACGAGTCGGCCGCGCCGAAGGCGAAGGCCGCGAGGAGCAGGAGGAGGAGGCGCTTCTTCATGGAGACCCTCGTTGACAGAGCCGGATCAGCTCTCCATGATAGCACCCGATGCTCATCGTCATGGACGCCGCCGCCTCGCGCGACGACGTCCGCCGTGTCGTCGAAACCGTCGAGGGCCTGGGGCTCCAGGCGCACGCGATCCCGGGCGCGCAGCGCACCGCCATCGGGATCACGGGCAATCGGGGGCCGCTGGATCCCGGCGCCTTCGAGAACCTGCCCGGGGTCGCCGAGGTCATTCCGGTCTCGGCCCCCTACAAGCTGGTCTCCCGAGAGGCCAAGCGCGAGAACACCGTGGTCTCGGTCGGCGGCGTTCCGATCGGCGGGCGGCAGATCGCCGTCGTCGCGGGCCCGTGCGCGATCGAGTCGGAGACGCAGGCCCTGGAGGTCGCGCACTCCGTCCGCCGGGCGGGAGCGACGCTCTACCGCGGAGGCGCCTTCAAGCCGCGGACCTCGCCCTACTCCTTCCAGGGACTCGGGCTGGAGGGGCTGAAGATCCTGGCCAAGGTCCGCAGCGAGACCGGGCTTCCGATCGTGACCGAGGTGCTCGACACCGAGACGGTCGAACTCGTGGCCGAGTACGCGGACTGCCTCCAGATCGGGGCCCGCAACATGCAGAACTTCTCGCTCCTGAAGAAGCTCGGCAAGACGCGCAAGCCGGTGCTCTTGAAGCGCGGCATGTCCGCCACGCTCGAGGAGTTCCTGCTCTCGGCGGAGTACCTGCTCTCCGAGGGCAATTACGAGGTCGTCCTCTGCGAGCGCGGCGTACGCACCTTCGCCGACCACACGCGCAACACGCTGGATCTCTCCGTGGTGCCTTACGTGCAGCGCATCTCGCACCTGCCGATCCTGGTGGACCCGTCGCACGGGACCGGGAAACGCCAGAAAGTGATCCCCCTCTCCCGTGCCGCGATCGCCGTCGGCGCCGACGGGTTGATCGTGGAGGTGCACCCGCACCCCGAGGTCGCCCTGTCCGACGGGCCGCAGGCCCTCCTGCCGG
>JAWOLE010000099.1:0-9209 GCA_033853815.1 Thermoanaerobaculia bacterium | reverse complement strand
GGAGAGGGTTGCGCCGGAGCCGCCCATGTCGGTTGCGACCCAGCCGGGGCAGATCGCGACGCAGATGAAGCGCTCCCGCTTCAACTCGGCAGCGATCGTGCGCGTCAACTGATTCAGGGCCGCCTTGGAGACGCGGTAGGCGATCCACCCTCCGCTGTCGTTGTCGGAGATGGAGCCGAGGCCGCTCGAGAGGTGACGATCGCGCGGCGTTTGCCGGCGCGCAGGTTGGGCAGGAGCGCCCGGGCGACGGCCGCGGGACCTATGGCGTTGACGCGGAAGGATCGCTCGAGGTCCGCCATGGACAGCGTCTCGAAGGAAGGGCCATCGTCGCCGATCCCGGCGTTGTTGATCAGAACGTCGAGCGGCTCGCCGGAGAGACCGCGCGCCAGGCGGGCGACACTGTCGTCGTCCGCGACGTCGAGCTGTTCGAGCCGCAGAGACAGTTTCGCGAGGTCGCGAGCCTTCTCGGGCCGGCGGGCCGTCGCGACGACCCGGTCGCCCCGGGCGGCGAGCGCCTGCGCGAAAGCGAGGCCGATGCCGCGGTTGGCGCCGGTCACGAGGTAGATCGCGGGTTCGGCCTGCTTCGACATCCGTCGCGGCGGACGTGCAACTTCCGGACCGGGGAGAGCCTCGGCCCTGGTCTTTGAAGTTCTCGGCGGCCATTCGCGGCCGAAAGTTTACTTACCTAGAGTGTAGGAGCCGACGATCTCGTAGGTCACGGAGCCGTCAGCGTTGCCCTTGCCTTTGTAGGTGCCACCGCCCTTGATGCCCTTCAGTTTGCCGGTGCCTCCGGTGTAGCTCCACTTGCCCGAGTCGGTCTGGGTGACGCCGTCCTTGGAAGTTCCGCTCCCCTGGAACCTGACGTACATCTTGTCTCCGTTGTCCATGGTGCTGACGTGGACCCCATGGCTGGTGGCCTTCTCGCCGGTCGCGTCGATGGCGGCGACGCTGTAGCCGTCCTTCGTTTTCAGCCCCCCGGTTTCCATCGGCGTAGTCCAGGTGCAGGTGGACTTGCTGACGCCCATGAAGTGGTTGGGCTTGTCCCCGACTTCGATCATGTGCTGCGGGTCCCCCTTGCCGCACTGGACCGTGCCCGATTGCTTCGTTTGCGCGCCCGCGGAAACGGTCAGCGCCGCCGCTGCCAGGAATGCCATGGCCGTTCGGAACTTCATATCCCCTCCCTTGTTGTGGTCGAGAAAACATATCACCGGCCGGAACGCTCCTCACGCTGTCCCTCTACCACTCACGAAGAGGCGGTGCGATACTGTCGGAAGCACTCGATGATTCCCGGGAAGTGGCAGGCGGCGGTGCTCGCGGCGGCGGTCTGCGCCGTGGCGGCGGCCTGCCAGACTTCGGGTTCCGCGGCCGCGGGCGGCGTTTCGGAGGGGGCGCGGCTCGAGGCCGTGATCGACTCCGTGCGCGAGGCCTTGAACGAAGCGCAGTCCAACAACGTGCCGGGGTTCCCGCCCTTGAAGACCGTCACGATCAAGCTTCAGACGGCGGCCTCCCGGGCGGCGGGCGGGCAGATCCAGTTCCTCGTTTTCGCGGTCGGGACGAAGTATTCGTCGCAGACGGCTTCGACGCTGGAACTGGAGATGGAGCCGCCGCCGACGAGGTCGGTCGAGACCATCGCGCCGGGGGCGACCTTCAAGGAGGCGCTGGCGCAGGCGATCAACCTTGCGAAGGTCGGGGTGCTCAAGGCCTCCGGCGGCAAGCCGCCGCTGGTGATGAAGAACATCTCGATCGATCTGAAGTTCACCGTGGAGGTCTCTGGATCGGGCGGGGCCAACGTGACGCTCGAGCCGCTCGGGATCGAGGGAACGGGGAAGATCTCCCGCGAGAAAGTCCACACGGTCAGCCTGGTGTTCGGGAAGTAAAGTCCTCCCGTCCGGAGATCGTGTATGTCAGACCTGACATAGCACGAGATGAAGATCCGCTCGAAGCACTACTGGCGGCGTGAAGTCCTCCGGAGGAGGCCGGAGCGGTTCGCGCCGATCGTCTGCGATCCATCCGGGACGGCCGCGCGGCTCTCGACGAGCCCGCAGAAGCCGCTCTCCTGGTTCGACCGCTGGATCGCGTGGTTCACGACGCCCTTCAAGTTCTGCGGGATATCTGGCTGGGAGGAGACGGGGTGCGAAGCCGACGCTTCGGGGCGCCCCGTCCGGGATGCCCAGCACTCGACCGACGGGTTCTGGACGATCGACGTCGCCCTGGAGACCTTCGCGATCGGGGCGACTCCGGCGGACCTGTCTCGGCCGAAGTTCCTACGGCTCGAGGTCGAGCCCGAGACAAGAGCGCACGCGGTGTGCGTGGGAACACGTGTGCGCGAGGGAATGCTCCTCTCCTTTGGCGGGCCGGTCGTCGTGGACACGGACGGGCCCTTCCTCGAAGTCCACCCGGAGGACGATTTCGCGATCGCCTCCGCGCAGGTCCCGTCTCCCGGCGCCTGACTGGTGGTCCTCGGAGCAGGGATTTCCCGGCGTGCGATACTTTCCGGCGAAAAGCGACCGATTTCCGTCATACCCGAGGAGGTCTTCGTGAGAGGTCTGCGGAGTTTTCTCGCCTTCTGTATCGTCGCGGGGCTCGCCGGTTTCGCGGCGCCGCCGGCCGGCGCGGCCGCGCGGGAGAAGAAGTCGCAGGGCGGGGCCGAGGAGAAAAAGAAGACGCTGTCGGATCTCTTCGAGGGAATGCGGTTTCGATGCATCGGCCCTTATCGCGGCGGGCGGTCCACGGCAGTCACGGGAGTCCGGCACGATCCGCTGACCTTCTACTTCGGCGGGACGGGGGGAGGAGTCTGGAAGACTTCCGACGGCGGCTCGAACTGGGAGAGCGTCTCGGACAAGGATTTCAAGACGGGGTCGGTCGGCGCCATCGCCGTTTCCGAGTCCGACCCGAACGTCGTCTACGTCGGCATGGGCGAGGCCCCGATCCGGGGCAACGTCTCGGACGGCGACGGCGTGTGGAAGTCCACCGACGGCGGCGCGACGTGGAAGAACGTCGGGCTGAAGGAGACGCGGCACATCTCCCGGATCCGCGTCCATCCCACCGATCCGGACATCGTCTACGCGGCGGCGCAGGGGCACGTCTGGGGGCCGAACCCCGACCGGGGCATCTTCCGGTCCAGGGACGGCGGCAAGACCTGGTCGAAGGTCCTCTTCGTGGACGAGAAGACGGGAGCCTCCGATCTCGCCATGGACCCGAACAACCCGCGGATCCTCTACGCCGGCTTCTGGCAGGTCGTGCGGCGTCCCTGGGAGCTCGTGTCGGGCGGTCCGGGCAGCTCGCTCTGGAAGTCGGCCGACGGCGGCGACACCTGGAAGCGGCTGACCCCCGAGGACAACGAGGGCCTGCCCGAGGGGATCTGGGGAAAGGTCGGCGTCGCGGCGTCCGGCGCCAAGCCGGGCCTCGTCTTCGCGTTCATCGAGGCAAAGAAGGGCGGCCTCTACGCGAGCGAGGACGGCGGTAAGAAGTGGAAGTACGTCAACGACGAGCACAAGATCCGCGAGCGCGCCTGGTACTACTCCTGGGTCTATCCGGACCCGAAGAACGCCGACACGCTCTATCTCCCCAACGTCTTCATGCACAAGTCCACCGACGGCGGAAAATCCTTTTCGAACCTGTCGGTGCCGCACGGCGACAACCACGACCTGTGGATCGACCCGGACAATCCCCGGCGCATGATCCTCGGCAACGACGGCGGCGCAACGATCACCTACAACGGCGGCAAGACCTGGTCCACGCAGAACAACCAGCCGACGGCGCAGTTCTACCGCGTGGCGACCGACAACCGCTTCCCGTACTGGGTCTACGGTTCGCAGCAGGACAACTCGAGCGTCGGGATCCCCTCGGGAGTGCCCGGGGCCGTCATCGATTTTTCCGACTGGCACTCGGTCGGCGGCGGCGAGAGCGGCTGGATCGCCCCCTCGCCGAAGGATCCCGAGGTCGTCTTCGCCGGCGAGTACGGAGGCCAGATCACCCGCTACGACAACCGCACGAAGGAGACCCGCGAGATCATGGCCTGGCCGCAGCTGGCCGACGGGCACGCGACGAAGGACCTGAAGTACCGCTTCCAGTGGAACGCTCCGATCGCGATCTCTCCGCAGGACCCGTCGGTCCTCTACCACGCGTCGCAGGTCCTCCTGCGCACGCGGGACGAGGGAGAGACCTGGGAGGAGATGTCGCCGGATCTGACCCGCAACGACAAGGCGAAGCAGGGCAAATCTGGAGGGCCGATCACGACGGACATCACGGGCGTCGAGGTCTACGACACGATCTTCGCGCTCGCCCCCTCGCCGCACGAGAAGGGCGTCCTCTGGGCGGGCTCGGATGACGGCCTCGTCCACGTGACCCGCGATGACGGGAAGACCTGGCAGGACGTCACGCCGAAGGGAATTCCCGAGTGGATCCAAATCAACGCGATCGACGTCTCGCCGCAGGAGAAAGGGGGCGCGTACGTCGCGGCGACGATGTACAAGTTCGACGATTTCAAGCCCTACCTCTACAGGACCTCCGACTACGGGAAGACCTGGACAAAGATCGTCAACGGGATCCCCGACGGCGCCTTCACGCGCGTCGTGCGGGCGGACCCGGTGCGGCGCGGCCTTCTCTTCGCGGGCACGGAGACGGGCCTCTACGTCTCCTTCGACGACGGCTCGAGCTGGCAGCCCTTCCAGAGGAACCTGCCGGCCGTGCCGATCACCGACCTGACGATCAAGAACGGCGACCTGGTCGTCGCCACCCAAGGACGGTCCTTCTGGATCCTGGACGACCTGACGCCCCTGCGGCTCTGGAACGACCGGATCGCGCAGTCGGACGCATACCTCTTCCCGCCCCGCCCGTCCCATCGCGTCCTCGCCGAGAAGCCCGGCGAGGAGGACGAGCCCCCCAGGGGCGTCGGCGCCAACATGCCCAACGGCGTCCTCATCGACTACTGGCTGAAGGAGAAGCCGGGCAAGGGCGAGATCGTCAAGATCGAGGTCCTCTCGGGAGACAAGGTCATCCGCACTTTTTCGAGCGAGAAGAAGCCGCCCGAAGGGGACCTGAAGGAACAGGCCGAGAGGAAGGAGCTGGACAAGGACAAGGACAAGCCGCTCGAGGTCAAGCGGGGGTTGAACCGTTTTCTCTGGGACATGCGTGTCTTCAAGCCGACGCTCGCGCCCAAAGCGGTCTTCAACGAGGGAGAGAAGGCGCCGCCCAAGGTGGGACCGGGCAAGTACACCGTGCGCCTGACGGTCGGTTCGAGGGCGCTGACCGAGACGGCGGAAGTCCTGCCGAACCCGCAGGGGCCGGCGACGGCCGAGGACCTGAAGGCGCAGTTCGATCTGCTGTCCTCGATCCGCGACCGTTTGTCGGAGACCCACGAGACGGTCCTGAAGATCCGGGACACGCGCGAGCAGGCGAAGGACCTGGGAGAGCGGGCGGAGCGACTGGGGAAGGGAGACGGGCTGAAGAAGCGGGCCGCGGCGCTCGCCGCCAGGCTGACGGCCGTGGAGCTCGAGCTGACCAACCCGGAGATCAAGGCGGACGAGGACGACCTGAACTACGAGCCCAAGCTCGACCACGACTGGGTGAATCTCGCCGGCATCGTCGCGAGCGCCGACCGGAAGCCGACCGCGGGTTGCCTGAAGATGTACTCGGAGCTGAAGGCCAGGCTGGACGGGATCGTCCGCGAGTATCAGGCGCTTCTGGACGGGGATGTCGCGGAGTTCAACCGCGCGGCCGATGAGGCGAAGATCCCGCGAGTCGCCGCGGCGCCGAAGATCGAGAAGTGAGGTCCGGCATGTCCGATCGCGGTCTTTCAGTCTCGGAGCGGCGGCAACTGGTGGTCCTCCGCTGGCTCGTCCTCGTGCTGCTCCTGGTGACGGCCGGTCTGGCGGCCGTCGTCTTCCGGCAGCGGCAGCCGATTTCTCTGCTGCGCCAGCAGACGCATTCGCGCGAACTGGCGCGGTCCGCGACCGAGCAGGTCGGCGCCAATCCGGAACTTGCCATCCTGCTCGCGCTGGAAGCCGTGAAAAGCGCCCGGACTCCTCAGGCCGAAGAGGCGCTCCGGCTCTCCCTCGTCACCTACCCCTTGCGGGCGATCCTGTGGCAGCACCCCAGGGGCGTCAATTCAGCGACCTTCAGCCCCGATGGAAAGCTCGTCGCGACGGCCGGAGAAGACGCGAAGGCCGGATTGTGGGACGCGGCGACGGGCCGGCGGCTCTTCGAGCTCAAGCACACGGACGCCGTGTATGCCGCGGCCTTCCGGCCCGACGGCAAGTATCTCGTGACCGTCAGCCGGGACACGTTCGCCAACGTGTGGGACGTCGCCACCGGGCAACTGGTCAAACAGCTTCCCTGCGAGACCAGGGACATGTACTGGGCGGTCTTCACCCCCGACGGCCGTCTTCTCGTGACGCCCGGTTCGAACAACAGCCCGCGGATCTGGAGCACGGAAACCTGGAAACAGGTGGCGACGGCGCGCGGGCACACGAGCGTGCCGCTGGGCGCCTCGTTCAGTCCCGACGGCAAGCAGTTCGTGACCTATTCCTCGGACCACACGGCGCGCGTATGGGAGGCCACGGGCAGGGCCGTTTCGGTCTTCCGCGGCCATCTCACGCCGCTCAACAGCGCCGCCTGGAGTCCCGACGGCCGATCGATCGTCACCGCCGCGGATTGCTCGGGCGGCGTCGATTGCGACCCGATCGTGCGCATCTGGGAGGCCGCCACGGGCAAGATCGTCACGGGACTGGTCGGACCCGCGACGCGGGTCCACGCCGCCACGTTCAACCAGGACGGCCGGTTCGTCGTCACCGTCAGCGAGGATCAGGCGGTGCGCGTCTGGGACGTCCAGACCGGTACCCTGCTGACGGAGTCGCGGGGGCACAAGGGACCCGTCCTGTGGATCCGTTTCAGCCCGGACGGGACGTCCTTCGTGACGGCGAGCAAGGATGCGACCGCGCGCGTCTGGTCTTTCGCGCCGGACGAGAAGACCCCGGGCGCCCTGCAGAGCGGCGCGGAGCTGCGCGGCCACGGCGGCTGGGTCAAGACGGCGATGTACAGCCCGGATTCGAAGTCGATCGTGACGGCGAGCGTCGACGGGACGGCCCGCGTCTGGGATCTGGGAGACACGGCCGAGCGCATCCAGCGGATGACCGTTCCCGACCTGATCGAGCTCGCGCGGCGGCGGGTGACGCGCGAGCTGACGCCCGACGAGCGCCTGAAGTACGCATCCGACTGACTTGATCGGCGGCGTAAGGACGGGCAGCCGGATCGCGGGTCCGTCGGTTCTGGCCGCACTCCTGGCACTTGTTCTGGTGGCGCCCCCCTGCGTCGCGGCCGTACCCTCGCCATCGCCTGCCGCCGCGCCGCCGGGCGGAGACGCAGTTTCGCGCGGGCTCGACCCGGAGACCGCGACCCGGGCGTACCTGGCGAGCGTGCCGCCGGACAGGAAGGCGAAGTCGGACGCGTACTCCGAGGGAGGCTACTGGCTCGACCTCTGGACTTTTCTCTTCGAGGTGGGCGTGGCCGGGCTCTTTCTCGCGCTTCGCTGGTCGGCGAGGATGCGCGACCTTGCGGAGCGGATCTCCCGGCGAAGGCCGCTGCAGGTCTTTCTCTACTGGACGCAGTACACGGTCGCGAGCGCGATCCTCCTCTTTCCGCTGACGGTCTATCGGAGTTTCTTCAGGGAGCACCGGTACGGGCTCGCCACGCAGTCCTTCGGGCCGTGGTTCGGCGACCGTCTGAAGGAGCTGGCCGTCTATGTCGTGCTCGGCGGGATCACGGTCGTCGTCCTCTACGGAGTCCTGCGCCGGGCGCCGCGGACGTGGTGGATCTGGGGCTCGTTGACGGCGACGCTCTTTCTCGCGATGTCCTTCCTGATCGCGCCGGTTTACGTCTTTCCGCTCTTCAACAGGTACACGCCGCTCCAGGACGAGAGGATCCGCGGGCCGATTCTGTCGCTCGCTCGCGCCAACGGGATCCCGGCCCGGGACGTCTTCGTGATGGACGCCTCACGGCAGACGACGCGCATCTCGGCCAACGTCAGCGGCCTCTTCGGCACGGAACGGATCACGCTGAACGACAATCTCCTGAAGCGCTGCTCCCTTCCCGAGATCGAGGCGGTCCTGGGGCACGAGATCGGCCACTACGTCCTCCACCATCTTTACAAGGGGATCGTGTTTCTCGGCATCCTGATCGTCCTCGGGTTCGTCTTCCTCCGGCACGCGTTCGACGCCTTCTGGCGCCGCCAGGGCGGCCGCTGGGGCATCCGCGGCCTGGCCGACGTCGCGGGAGTGCCGCTCTTCGCGATCCTGGCAACCTTCGCGCTCTTCGTCCTGACGCCGGTGACGAACTCGATCACGCGGATGCAGGAGGCCGAAGCGGACATCTTCGGGTTGAACGCCAGCCAGCAGCCGGATGGTTTTGCCCGGGTCGCGCTGAAGCTGGGGGAGTACCGCAAGCTCGATCCGGGACCGCTCGAGGAATTCCTCTTCTACGACCACCCGAGCGGGCGCGCCAGGATCTTCATGGCCATGCGCTGGAAGGCGCAACACCCGCTGCAGCCGTAGGCCGGCGCCCCGCAGGAGCCCCGCGCTCTTGCCTTTCCCTCGGATTGCGTCCTGGCCTGTCATCGTTCCGCTCTGCCTGGCGCAGCTAACACATTGAAGCCAGTAGCTTTAGCGATCGCTTCGCCAACAAAGAGAACAAGTCTTGACATGCGATAGCAATTTGCAATATAGATATTGCGATTTGTTATGACGCTCGGAGAAAAGCTCCGGTACCTGCGACTCATCGAGGGCACGCTGCGCGGCCTCGATCGGGAGATGAGCCAGGCGGAAGTCGCGCGTTCGATCCGGCGCGAGTTGAACGAATCCATCAGCCAGGCCTACCTCTCCCAGATCGAGAGCGGCGCGCGGCCGCACATGACGAATAAGACCCGGGGACTGCTGGCCCGGTTCTTCAAAGTGCATCCGGGGTATCTCGTCAGTGATCCGGAGGGCTTTCGAACGGAGCTCTCTCCGGAAATCGCCGGACTCGAAGACAAGCTCGATCTCTGGCTGATTCAGGGCGCCGAGAGATTTCGCCGCGATCCGGAAGTGAGCCTGGCTCTTCTCGCCCTCGCCACGCACGCGGATTCCCGTCGGTGCCTGGTCCTGATGCGCGGAATCCTGGAGACGCCGAACCTCGCCGAGCGCCTGCTCCAGGTCTTGAGGCCCGAAGCCCCGCCG
>JAWOLE010000098.1:0-8046 GCA_033853815.1 Thermoanaerobaculia bacterium | reverse complement strand
CGAAGTCGGCGAGCAACCAGTCCATGATCTTCTTGTCGAAGTCCTCGCCCCCGAGGTAGGTGTCGCCGGCCGTGGCCTTGACCTCGTAGATCCCGTCGCCCAGCTCCAGGATCGAGATGTCGAAGGTCCCCCCGCCCAGGTCGTAGACGGCGACGATCTCGCCCCCCTTGCGATCCAGGCCGTAGGCGAGCGATGCGGACGTCGGCTCGTTGAAGATGCGCAGGACGTCCAGCCCGGCGATCTTCCCGGCGTCGCGCGTGGCCTGGCGCTGCGCGTCGTCGAAGTAGGCCGGAACGGTGATGATCGCCTCGGTGATCTCCTCGCCGAGGGCCTCCTCGGAGAACTCCTTGATCTCCCTCAGGATGAACGCCGAGATCTCCTCGGGGCTGTAGTCCTTGCCCCGCACGCGGATCTTGATGTCGCCGTTGACGGCTCGGACGATCTCGTAGGGGAGGACCTCGCGCGCGTGGCGCGTCTCCTCCGAGTCGTACTTGCGTCCCACCAGCCTCTTGACGGCGAAGACGGTGTTCATCGGGTTGGTGATCGCCTGCCGCTTGGCGATCTGCCCCACGAGCCTCTCGCCGTCTTCCGTGAATCCCACGATCGAAGGGGTGGTGCGGCTTCCTTCCCGATTGCAGATCACGCGAGGCGAGGCGCCCTCGACCACCGCGACGCAGCAGTTGGTCGTTCCGAGGTCGATCCCGAGGATCCGGCTCATGAGACCTGCGAGGCCTGAAGGCGGTAAGGGGAAGACAGCGGACGGAAAGATCGGCGGGCTCTCATTTCGTCTCCCGTCTCGCGTCTCCCGTCTCCCGACCCTCACCGTGGTTGTCGGGAACGGCGACCTTCACTAGGGCGGGCCGAAGGAGCCTGTCGTTCAGGAAATATCCCTTTCGAAGCACCTCGAGGATCGTGTCCTTGGCGACGTCCCCGCGCGGCTCCGTCGCCACGGCTTCATGGACGTTGGGGTCGAAGGGCTGGGAGGTGTCTACCTCGCGGACTCCGTACTTCCTCCAGAGCTCGTCGACCTGCTGCCGGATCATGGACACGCCCTGTCCGAAGTCGCTTCCGAGGGCCTCGGGATCGGCGTGCTCCAGGGCCCGGTCGAAGCCGTCCACGATGGGAATCAGGTCCCGCAGGAAGTTGCCGAGGGCGTGGCGGAAGTATTCGCTCCGCTCGCGCTCGGCGCGCTTGCGCATGTTCTCGAACTCGGCGAGCTTTCGGAGGTGGCGGTCCTTGAGATCCTCGAGATCCTTTCGGACCGACTGCAGCTTCTCCTCGGCGGAGGCGAGCGCCGACTGCTCCTCTTCGTCGAGCACGGATTCCAGGGTCTGCCCCGTGTCCTGCACCTCGATCATCCCGTCCTCCGGCTCCGGCCGGCGGTCGCCCCCGTCCCTCTTGCCCCCGCTCATCGGACAGGCACCTCCCTCTCGGGCGACGGCCGTCGCTCCAGGCGCTCCGAGAGAGCGCGGCCGAGAAGATCCACGACGGGAATCACGCGCGGGTACTCGCGGCGCGCCGGGCCGATCACCCCGAGCATTCCGGTCAGGGTCTCCCCGGTCCCGTACGACGTCAGGACCGCCGAGAGACGGGGATCGGCCGTCAGCGCCTGCTCGGAGCCGAGCACCACGAAGGTGCGCTTCAAATCGAGGTAGCGCGTCATCAGATCGAGCAGGTGCGCCTTCTCCTCGAATGTCCGGAAGACTCGCCTCAGAGACTCCACGTCGGAGAACTCCGGCTTGTCCAGCAGCTGCGCCGTTCCGTCCACGTAGATCTGCTCCTGCGACTCCTGGCCCGCCAGAGCCCGCTGCCCGAGCTCGAGCGTGCGGGCGAGGATCCGATCGTAGGCGGCCTTCTCCTGCGCCATCGCCTCGAGCAGGAGACGGCGAACCTCGTGGAGCGTGCGGCCGCAGAACTCGCGCGTGAAGCGCTCGCTCATGGACTCGAGCTCCGCCGCCGAGTATTCGACGTCGGTCTCGATGACCCGGGACAGCACCTCGGGGCCGCTGACCTGGACCACCAGGATCTTTCCGCGTGCGATCGGGAGGAACCTCAGGCTGTCCACGACCGTGTGAAGCGCGTCCGGAGCCACCACGAAGCCCACTTCTCCCGACAGCCGTGACAGCAGGCGGGAGGTCGCCTGAAAGAGGCGGGGAACGTCCGCTCCGGCCGAGGAGAGATCGGAATCCACCTGCTCGCGCACCTCGCCAGCGATCTTGCGGTGCCGCATGAGCTCATCGATGTAGAGGCGGTAGGCCTGGTCCGTCGGCACGCGCCCGGCCGAGGTGTGCGGCTGGGAGAGGAATCCGAGGTCGGTCAGATCCGCCATGATGTTCCGGATCGAGGCCGGCGAGAGGTCGAACCGGCGCGACTTGAAGAGGGCCCGCGAGGACACGGGGCGGCCCGTATCGACGTGCAGGCGGATGACCTCCTTGAGGATCGTGCGGCTTCGGACGTCCAGCGCCTTCATGAGCTCACAAGGTTAGCACTCGTCGGCGCCAAGTGCTAACCCACCTGTCGGCCTCGCCCCGGGTGTCGCGGGTCGAGAAGAGCGCGGCGCGGTTCGCCGGAACGGCCGTTCGCGGAGCGAACGCCTGCGGCCGAAAGTCTGTAGGATTCCGGGCGTGCCGACCGGTGTTCTCGCCTCGCGCCTCACGCTGCTGGGGCCCGGGCGGGCGGGCAGGGCCCTCGCGCGGTCCTGGCTTGCTGCCGGGGGTCAGACCCTCGAAATCGTGGCGCGCTCGTCCGCGGACGCCGGGAGCGCGGTCGCTTCGATCGGAGGTGGCCGGCCGCTCGCCCTTTCCGAAATCGGAAGCGAAACGGACATCCTCGTGCTCGCCGTCCCCGACGACGAGATCGCCCCCGCCGCCCGCCTTCTCGTCGGCAGGATCCGATTCCGGACCGCGTTCCACTTAAGCGGCGCGCTCCCCGCCGCCGCCCTGGAGGCCCTGAGGCCGTCGAGCGGCTCGCTCGCCGCCCCGCCCGCCTCGCTCGGTTCGCTCCATCCGCTTCGTGCCTTCACGGGCGCGCCGGGTGAGACGTGGCGAGACGCCCTGGTGGCGATCGAGGGAGACGAGGCCGCCCTGAGCGCTGCCGAGGCGTTGGTGGTGGCGCTCGGGGCCCGACCCCGCCGCCTCTCCCCCGAGGCGAAGCCTCTCTACCACGCGGCCGCTGCGCTGGCGGCGGGAGGCACGGTGGCTCTGCTGTCCCTGGCGGCACAAGCCTGGGGGGAGGCCGGAATTCCCGAGGAGGAGGCCCGCCCGGCGCTGGCGGCCCTGGCCCGCCAGGCGGCTGCGGCCGCGGCCGAGCAGGACTTCGAGGGGGCCCCCACGGGACCCGTCGCTCGACGGGACACAGGAACATTGAGGGCCCACCTGGCTGCCCTGTCCACGCGACCGAAGCTTCTCGAGATCTACGCCCTGCTCGCCTCGGAGGTCCTCCGCCGCACGCCGGGAAGGGGAAGGGAGAAGGAGATACTCGAACTGCTCGGCGGCTCAAGGGGATGGTAAAATCTCCCTGCCCTCTCCCCCGGAGCGGCAAATCATGGTTTTTTTCAACTACGCCACCATGCAGATGGCGGCCAAGATCGTGTACTACGGCCCCGGCCTGTGCGGAAAGACGACGAACCTTCACCACATCTATGGGAGGACCGCGCCCGGCTCCCGTGGCGAGATGGTCTCGCTCGAGACGGAGACGGACCGCACCCTCTTCTTTGACCTGCTGCCGCTCGACGTCGGCGTCATAGGCGGTTTCAAGACCCGGGTCCAGCTCTACACCGTTCCCGGCCAGGTCTTCTACAACACCACCCGCAAGCTGGTGCTGAAGGGCGTGGACGGCATCGTGTTCGTCGGCGACTCGCAGCGCGCGATGAAGGACGCCAACGTGGAAAGCATGGTCAACCTCCGGTCAAATCTGGCCGAGATCGGGTTGAACCTGGACGACCTGCCGCTTGTCTTCCAGTACAACAAGAGGGACTTGCCCAACATCCTGTCGCTCCAGGAGCTCGAGGACAGCCTGAACCCCGGCCGCGCGCACGAAAGCTACGAGGCCTGCGCGGTTCTGGGCCAGGGCGTGTTCGAAACGCTCAAAGCGATCTCCAAGCTGACACTGCGAACGGTCAAGAAGAAGATGCTCGGCGAGGAGAAGGCCCCGAGGCGGACTCCTCTGGCCGAGCCACGGGACTCCGACGTTTCGCCGGCGGTTTCAGTGCCTTCAGCGCCCGCGATGCCGGCCCTGGAAGCCGCTCTCGAAGAGACTCAGCCGGAAGTCCTGACGCCCCCCGAGGCGCCCGGCCCTCCGCTCGAGACGCCTCCGGCTCCGCCTCCTGCGGCCTCAGAATCCCTTCCCTGGACCGAGGCGGAATCACCGCCCGCCGCCGAATCGCAGGAGATCGGCGAGGTCTCATTCGCCGAGGCCCCGCAGCCGGAGGTCAAACACGTCCGCTTGCGATCGAACATCGACATTCTGGCCGAGCTCGACAAGCTGCGCCGCAACGCAACATCGCTTCCCGCCTCGAGCAAGACGGCCCGGCGGACGGCGGAGGTTTCCATCGACGATCTGCTCGCCAACAGCCTGAACCATCGAAAAGAGATCAACCGCGTCTACGAGATCGACCTGCCCCAGGGCGAGCTTTCGCGCGGCCAGATCGTCACCGTCGGGCTCGGGCTGGAAGACAAGCACCGGCAGCCGGTCGGCGAGAAGAAGACTTTCTCGATCGAGCTCAACACAAAATCGGACATCGAAAAGCTGCTGCTCTCGCTGAAGTTCCATATTTCGGGCAAGTAGCTGCGCGGCGTGCGCTGTATCAGGGAGGTTCACGACAGTTTCAGCGAGGGGGTCGAGACAGATTTCGGCTCCCGTCCTCCTGAGCGGACAAGCCTCTGATTCAAATAGCCTTGCAATCGGTAACCAGGGTGGTTTAACCTTTGCGCACATGATTCGGTTTCCTAAGAGGGCTCGGGGAAAGCCGTATGCCTTTGCGGCCCTCCTCGCCGGATTGATCCTCGGGCTGCCGGGGTGCTCGGCCTCGGCGGCCTCCAAGAAGGCGAAGGTTTCGCCGCCCGCGGAGCCTCCCGCCATCCGGACGGCCAGGGAGGAGTTCCTGAAGGGGCAGGAGGCGGCGCTGTCAGGCGATTTCTCCTGCGCGCACGACTTCTTCGACCGCGCTCTCGAGTCTGTCCGTCCGGCCCGAGGCGAGGCCCCATCCGACCCCCAGACCGTCGAATTCTCCCTCGAACTCTACGAGGCGATCCTCCGCTACCAGGCCCTGGAGCCGGTGGAAACCGAGGCGCAGGAAGGGCAGGGGGCACCGGTCCTGGCCCCTCAGGAGCCTCCCGATGCCACCGCGGAGGCCCTCCGTAAGGCCCGCCAGGACATCGATACGGACAGCGCGACGACGCCCTACGACATCCCCATCGTCGTCAACGACGCGGTCCTGAGGATCCTGGCCGTCTACCAGAACGATCTTCACGACGTGATCGCCCGTGGGCTTGCCCGCTCGGGTCGCTTCATCCCGATGATCGAGCGGATCTTCCAGGAGGAGGGATTGCCGAAGGATCTGGCGCAGGTGGCGATGGTCGAGTCCTCGTTCATCCCGAGGGCCAGGTCCCCGAAGGCGGCCTGCGGGATCTGGCAGTTCATCCCCCAGACGGGCCGGCACTACGGCCTGACGTCCAACGCGGTCGTGGACGAGAGAAACGATCCCGAGAAGGCGACGCGGGCGGCTGCGCGCTATCTGACCTTCCTCCACGATCTCTTCCATGACTGGTACCTGGCCCTGGCGGCCTACAACGCCGGCGAAGGCAAGATCCTCCGCCTGATGGAAAGGACGGGGCTGACGGACTTCTGGCAACTGGCCGCGTCCGGGCTCCTGAAGCCGCAGACTCAGAACTACGTGCCCGCCGTCATCGCCTCCACCCTCATCGCCAAGAATCCCGCCCACTACGGCTTCGAGATCGAATACGAGAAGCCTCTGGAATACGAGACGGTGCGCCTCGATCGCCCGGTCCGGCTCCGGGACCTGGCGGCCGGAGAGGGCATCTCGCTCGAAGACCTCGCGAGGTTGAACCCCGAGCTGAGAAGCGAAGTCACGCCATCCGGACCAGGCGGATACGACCTCAAGGTGCCCGCCGGGGCCCGCCAGGCAGTCCTCGTGGCGTTCGCCGACGCCCCGACCGCCAGGCCGCCCGCCTACCGACGGCATGTCGTGCGCAGGGGCGAGACTCTCGCCGCGATCGCCCGGCGCTTCCGCGTGAGCGTCAAGACCCTGGCGGCCGCGAACTCGCTTCCGCAGAAGGGCCGGCTCCCCCGCGGACATGTCGTTCTGATCCCCAAGCCCGAGCCGGTCCGGGTCGCCTCCAACTCCAAGAAGGCACGGACGCAGGCGGCCGCCCGCAAGCAGGCTCCCGCGGCCGTACGGACGGCGGCCAGGAACTATCGAGTTCGCGGCGGCGACACTCTTTATCGGATCGCAGTCCGGAACGGCACGACCGTCGCCCGGCTGCTCGCCTTCAACAGCCTCGTCGCGCCCGCCGTCATCAGGCCGGGCGACAAGCTGAAGATCCCCAGAGAGCGCTGACACTCCGCTTCGCGCTTCTCGCGACCAACTCTGATTGGTAATCCGGGCAGAGAAGTCGTTCTTTGGCCTTATTCCCAACTCACAATTCACAATTCGCAATTTCCCCCTGACCGGCCACGTTGGCCCTGGCCCGGCATCTTTGCTAGACTGAAAACGTCCTCACTTGAGCCCTGCGGGCGTCTCCTCGCACCGAGGAGGCTTCATGCTCGCCCGCGTTCATTCCGCCGCCGTCCTTGGGATCGACGCCCGCGTCCTGGACGTCGAAGTAGACGTTTCGGCGGGTCTCCCCCGCTTCAACATCGTCGGCCTGCCGGACACGAGCGTGAGGGAAGCCCGCGAGCGCGTCCGATCGGCCCTGCGCAACGGCCGCTTTCCCGTTCCAAACGGCGCCGTGACGGTCAACCTCGCCCCGGCCGGGTTCCGCAAGGTCGGGGCCTCGCTCGACCTGCCGGTCGCGCTGGCGATGCTGCAGATCTGCGGACTGGCGTCACCCGCTCCGGAGGTCCGCCGCCTGTTCGTAGGAGAACTCGGCTTGAACGGCGAGGTCCGTCCCGTCCGCGGCGCGCTGTGCCTGGCGCTCGCCGCGCGTGAGGCCGGCTTCGGCGAGATCGTGCTGCCGTCGGCCAATGCGGCCGAGGCCGCGGCCGTCGAGGGGATCGACGTGATTCCGGTCGGCACGCTCGCGGCCGTCGTCTCTCACGTCAAGGGGGACCCTGCACTGCCGCCCTTCGTTCCGCCGCCCTCGAGGGCCTCCGCCCCTTACGGCGTGGATTTCTCCGACATCCGCGGCCAGGCGGTCGCCCGCCGCGCGCTCGAGATCGCCGCCGCCGGCGGCCACCACGCCTTGCTGACGGGGCCCCCGGGAGCCGGTAAGACGATGCTCGCGAGAAGGCTTGCGACGATCCTCCCGCAGCTGACCCGGGGCGAGTCGATCGAGGTCACCAAGATCCACTCCGTCGCCGGCGCTCTGCCGGCCTCGGGCGGCCTCGTCGAGACGCCGCCCTTCCGAGCGCCCCACCATGGAATCTCGGCGCCGGGGCTCGTCGGAGGCGGCGTCCGCCCGGGTCCGGGAGAGGTCTCGCTCGCCCACCGGGGCGTTCTCTTCCTGGACGAGCTGCCCGAATTTCGCCGCGATGTCCTCGAAGCCATCCGCCAGCCTCTGGAGGAGAAGCGCGTCAACCTGGTTCGGGTCGGAGGAGCCTGCACTTTCCCCTGCGACTTCCTGCTCGTGGCCGCCATGAACCCCTGCCCCTGCGGCTTCATCGGAGATCCGCGTCGCGTCTGCACGTGCGACTACGGCGAGCGCCTTCGCTACACGCGGAAGATCTCGGGCCCGCTGCTCGACCGCATCGACCTGCACGTGTCGGTCCCCCCCGTCCCCTGGGCGGACGTTCTGAAGGACTCTCCGGAGGAGGACTCCGAGACGATCAAGCGGAGGGTCGAGCGCGCGCGCCGGGTCGCGGTCTCGC
>JAWOLE010000097.1:0-4909 GCA_033853815.1 Thermoanaerobaculia bacterium | reverse complement strand
TGGCCTTCTCCGCCGGCTCGCCCGCGTCCACGCGCTGGCGCGCGAAGTCCACGATCAGGATGCCGTTCTTCTTGACGATTCCCATCAGCATGAACATGCCGACGAACGCGTAGAGGGAGGCCTGCTGTCGGAAGATGAAGAGCGTCAGGAGCCCGCCGACGAGAGCCGTGGGCAGGGTCGAGAGGACCGTGATCGGCAGCACGTAGCTCTCGTAGAGGATCGCCAGGATCACGTACATCACGAAGACCGCGAGGAACATCAGGGTCGTCAGGTCGCGGACGGTGTTGCGGAAGGTCAGCGCCTCCCCCTGCAGGCTCGCGCGGATCGTGGGCGGAACGACCTCCGAGGACGCCTTCTGGATGAAGTCGGTGGCGTCCCCGATTGCGACGCCCGGCTTCAAGTTGAAGAAGATCGTCACGCTCGTGAACTGGTTCAAGTGATTGACCGACTGCAGGCCGAGCGTCCTCTTCCAGCTCACCAGCTCCGAGAGCGGCACGAGGTTCTTCCCGTCGTCGGACTTGATGTACAAGAGCGACAGATCCTCGGGCTTCGTGCGCTCGGCGTCTCCGACCTCGAGGATCACCTGGTACTGGTCCTCCGGCTTCTTGATGAGGTAGAGGTAGTTCTGGGAGTAGGCGTTTCGCAGCAGGTTCAGGATCCGCGCCTCGGAGACGCCGTACGTCTTGGTCTGGTCGCGGCGGATGCTGATGTCCAGGTTCGGCGTGTTGGCGAAGTAGTCCGACGAAACGGTCTGGAAGCCGGGGTACTGGTAGAGCTTCGCCATGAGCTTGCCTGCGGTCTCGTACACCTGCTCGGCGTTGACGCCCGAGACGGAGTACGCGTACTGACCCTGCGTTTGCGAGGTCGCTCCGGTCGAGATCTCCAGCACCGGGAATGGGCGCAGGAACGCGAAGGCGCCGGGTGTCGCGGCGATCTTGCCCATGAGCCCCGCCGCGACGTCGGCGATCGGGGGCCGCCCCTTGGGATCTCCGATCATCGTGAACGTGATGCCCATGTTGGAGGGGAGGAATCCGGTCGCGCCGGTCAGGGTGAAATCCATCAACACGTGGGGATCGGTGTGGAGGGTCTGGTCCACGCGGTCCTGGATCGCCCACATCTGCTCGGGCGACGAGCCCTCCTTGCCGAGGAAGGCGCCGAAGATGACTCCGCTGTCGCCCGGGGGCAGGAAGATCCTGGGAATCTTGACGAAGAGCAGGACCGTCCCGGCCAGGCACACGACCCAGATCGCGAGCGAGAGCCACCGGCGGCGCAGGAACCACCAGAGGGAATTGGCGTAGCTGCCGAGGACGCGCTTCTCGACGCCTCCGATGACCCGCTCCATCCAGGTCTTCTTCGCGCCCGGGCCCCGGTCCTTCAGGAGCCGCGCGCACATCAGAGGCGTCAGCGTCAGCGAAACCACGCCCGAGGCGAAGATCGAGACGATGATCGTGATCGCGAACTCGCGGAAGATGCGGCCGACCAGCCCCGACATGAAGACGAGCGGAATGAAGACTGCCGCGAGCGAGATCGTCATCGAGAGGATCGTGAAGCTGATCTCCTTGGCGCTCCCGAGGGCCGCCTGCCACGCCCTCTCGCCCCGCTCCATCCGGCGCACGGTGTTCTCCAGGAAGACGATCGCATCGTCGATCAGGAAGCCGATCGCCAGGGTCAGCGCCATGAGCGACAGGTTGTCCAGGCTGTAGCCCAGGAGGCTCATGACGACGAACGTCAGGAGAAGCGAGAGGGGCAGGGCCACGGCGGGGATCAGCGTGTCGGTCGCGCGACCGAGGAAGAAGAAGATGACCATGACGACCAGGACGAAGGCGATCAGGAGCGTCACCTGCACGTCGGTGACCGAGTTGACGATCGACTGCGAACGGTCGTAGATGGGCGTGATGCGCACGGAGCCGGGGATCTCCCTCTGGATGATCGGCAGGATCTCCCGGATGCTCCGGGAGACTTCGACCGCGTTGGCGCCGGCCTGGCGGTTGACCGCGATGACGACGGTGGCTGAAGGAATCGGATACCCGCGAACCCAGAAACGCATGTTCAGCCGTTCGTTCTGGATCGACTGGCTCACCCTGGCCACGTCGCGCAGATAGACGGGGGAACCGCCCGTGCTTCCGACGATCAGGTTTCTGTAGCCCTCGGCGGTGTCGAGCTGTCCCTGCGGCTGCAGGACCTCGGTGCCCGAGGAGCTGTCGAGCTGCCCCGCGCCCGTGTAGCTCGTGCCGGCTCGGACCGCGGCCGCCAGATCGTCCACCGAGATCTTCCGCGCCCACATCGCGGACGGGTCGGCTTTGATGCGGATGGCGGACTTGCTGCCGTACACGTTGACGCGGGAGACCCCGGGCAGGATCGAGATGCGCTGGCCGACCTGCGTGGTCGCGTAGTCGTAGAGCTGGCCGACCGTCACCGAGTCGGAGGTCAGCGCGATGTACATGATCGGCTGATCATTGGGATTGCTCTTGGCGAACGTCGGCGGCGAGGGCAGATCGACCGGCAGGCTTCCGGTGGCCTGCGAGATCGCCGTCTGCACGTCGGTGGCGGCGGCGTCGATCGACTTGGACAGCGCGAACTGGAGCGTCAGGTTGGTGAAGCCCTGCGTGCTCTGCGACGTGATCAGCTCCAGTCCGTTGATCTGCATGAACTGGCGCTCGAGAGGGGTCGCGATGTTGTTGGCCACCGTGTCGGGGCTCGCGCCCGGATAGCTGGCGTTGACCGTGATGACGGGATAGTCCACGACCGGGAGGTCGTTGACCGGGAGCCTGCGATAGGCGATCACGCCGAACAGGATCACCGACAGCGTCAGGACGGCCGTCATGACCGGGCGCCGGATGAAGGGCTCGGAGAGATTCAGGACTTGCCTCCCCCGCCGGCGCCGCCGGCACCCCCTGCAGCGGGCGCTCCCGCGGCCCCGGACGGCAACTCGCGGACCTTGCCGCCCGGGGTCACCCCGAGCTGACCCGAGACGACCACTTTCTCCCCGGCCTGGATCCCCTGCTGGACGACGATCAGGTCCCCCTGCTTCTGCCCGGTCGCGACCGGCCGCATCTCGGCCGTCGAATCCGGCTTGACGACGTACACGAATGGCCCCTTGCCCGAGAGCTGCGGCGCCGCGGCCGGCACGAGGACCGCTCCGCGCAGCGTCGAGAGCAGCAGCCGCACCTTGACGAAGCGCCCGGGCCAGAGCCGGTGATCCGGGTTGGCAGCGGTCGCGCGCAACATGACCGTGCCGGTCGCGTCGGCGACCGCGTTGTCGAGGAAGGTCAGTGTTCCCGGGATCGGCCTGTCCGGCTCGTCGGGGAGTCGGATCTCGGCCTTCAAGATTCCCGATCTCATGTTCTTCTGGACTTCGGACAGGTCGTTCTGCGCGACGGTGAAATCGGCGTAGATGGGATCGAGACGCTCGATCGTCAGGAGCGTCGTTTCGTTGACCTTCACGACGTTGCCGACGTCGACCAGCCGGTGCCCGGCGCGGCCGTCGATCGGGGAGCGGATTGAGCAGTACTCGAGGTTCAAGCGGGCCATTTCGGTCGCGGCGGCGGCCTGCCGGGTCTGCGCTTGCATCAGCTCCACGGCGTTCTTGCGCGTGTCGTACTCCTCCTGAGAGATGGCCTTGGTCTGGATCAGCGTCTCCGCTCGGCTCCACTGGGTCTTCGCGAGGTTCAGGGCCGCGCTGGCACGGGCTACATCCGCCTGAGACGCATGGAGTTGCGCTTCGAACGGCCGGGGATCGATGGTGAAGAGCAGGTCCCCTTTCCTGACATCGGCGCCGTCTGTGAAGTGAAGCTGGGTGATGCGGCCGGAGACCTGGGGAAGAACCGAGACGACTTCGCGCGCGACGCACTTGCCGACCTCGTCCAGATAGACGGGAACGTCCCGCGCCACGGCCCGGGCAACCGTCACGGGCGCCGGCGGCCGCTGGAAGCTCTGAGGGTCCTTCTTCCCGCCGCAGGATGCCGAGCCGAGCGCGGCCAGGATCAGAGCGGCCGCCCCGACGACTGAGGGGACGCGTTTTTCCTTAGGCAGCCGTGGCATCTCCGTTCTCCTCTCCTGCGGATCCGGCTTTCTGCGGGTCCCGTGACGGGAGACTTTAACGAAATGGGACGACCGCCCCTTCCACGGAAGCCGCGTGCCGAAATACGTCGGATCCCGGCAAATTGTTGCGGAGACCCTAAACCTCTGCGCCGGCGAGAGTTGAGGGGCGCGGGAACCGCTCAGCCTTACGAGAACTCGACCGAGCGCCGGGTGAACGCGCCGTAGGCGAAGCCCGCGATCGGGAACTTGACGACGTCCGAGTCCCCGATCGAGGCGCCGAGCGCGGCGAAGACCGGGACGAAGTGCTCCTGCGTCGGGAGCGCCAGGCACGCGCCGGGGGCGCGCCGGCGGTAATCGATGAGCGCGTCCGCGTCGCGGCGAGCCAGCGTCTCGGCCGACCAGGCGTCGAACTCCGCGGCCCAGGAGGGCGTCGCGGGATCCGGCCTCGGGTCGAAGGCCCGCATGTTGTGAGTCAGGAAGCCGCTGCCGGCCAGGAGCACGCCCTCGCGGCGCAGCGGCGCGAGCGCGCGCCCCATCTCGAAGAGGGTCGCCGGGTCGAGCGTCGGAAGGGAGACCTGCAGGACCGGGACGTCGGCCTCGGGGTACATGGCCGCGAGCGGCACGTAGGCGCCGTGATCGAGTCCCCGCTCGGGCTCTTCGGCGACAGGCTGCGTCGCGCCGAGCAGCTCCCGGACCCTCCCGGCGAGCCGCGGAGAGCCCGGAGCGCGGTATCCGACGCGGTAGTACTTCGCCGGAAATCCGTAGAAGTCGTGGAGGAGAGGAACGGTCCGCGTCGCGCCGAGGGTCACCGGCTTCTCTTCCCAGTGGGCCGAGAGCATGAGAACCGCCTCGGGGCGCGGCATCGCGC
>JAWOLE010000096.1:0-2539 GCA_033853815.1 Thermoanaerobaculia bacterium | reverse complement strand
CGGGAGGAGGAGGGGCGGGGGCCGGGGCCGGAGCCTCAAAGAGCGGCACCGTATCGACGGGCGGCTGGACCGGAGCCTCCGGGGACGTTTCCGCTGGCGTGGTCGCCGCGGGGAGAGCCTTGTCCGGGAGCTCGGCGCTCGTCTCGCTCGCCCTCCTCGGCATCGTGATGCCGGATGTGAACTCGGGGACCGGCGGCTCGAAGTCCGTCGCCTCCTCCGCGATGATCGTCCCCGCGAGCTTATCGGCGAAGGCATCGCGGCCGGCGAAGCCCCGCGCCCTCATCTGAAGCATCCGCTTCGGGTACTGCGTCCAGGGGCCCTGCTTTCCCCAGAGGCCCGCCCGCTTGGCGTCCTCGACGGAGAAGGTGGCCTCGTGCTCGATGATCTCGCCCGTGCTCGCCCGCCGGCAGAAGACGCAGCGGGCCGTCTGGCTCTCGCGGCTCACCGTCTCCTCGTGGCTGACGTAGGCCGGATGGCTCTGGCAGACGGCCAGAAAGCCGTCCCCGTAGAGCGACGGGCGGCCGTTGATGACGGCGATGGCCCGGAGCGCGGCCATCGGCTTCATGCCGAGCTCGGCTCCGTACTGCCACGCGACGATGACGTCCTGCGGCTTCCCCCGGAACGCCTGCGGGATGAGGGTCGAGTCCGCGACGAACTTCGCGGCGGCGATGGCCTCGTCGAAGGTCCGCGGCTGGATGAAGACGATCGGTTTGTCCTCGCGGACGACGATGGCGCCGGACGGCGCGGCTTCTTCGGCGGGCGGCGGCGGCGCGACCGCCGGAACGGGCCGTTCCTCTTTCTTCGGCATGGTCTCCTCCTTCTTCGGTGCGGTTGACGATGGGCCCTCGGGCGCGGCGCGCGCCGGAGAGCGGTTCAGTCGATGGCCGCGGCTGCCGTGCGCTGGCGCTCGTACCCGGCGAAGAGCCGGTCCAGGCCCTCCGAGAGCAGCCGCACGCCGAGCGCGCGGGCCGAGACGGACTGGCCGAGCGGGTTCCGGCGCGTCTCCTCCCGGGCGCCCTCGAGCAGCCGGCTCCGGACGGCGCGCGGCATCGGCAGGTGGACGACGACGAGGTCGCGCTCCGGCAGGCCGGGCCGGCCCCGGTGCTCCGTGCCCGCCGGTTTCTTCTTCGTGAGACTCATATGGCGACTCCTTCCAAGTCCGCATCCTATCAGCGGAAAGGGAACGGGAAAAGGACGGTCACGGCATCCACCTCGCCCTCGTCTCCGCGACGTCCTGACGCCACAGCCGCTTGAACTTCTCGATGGCGGCGCGGAGGGGGAGACGTCCGGGCGGCTCGCTCACGGGAACGCGGGAGAGGTAGTCCGCAAAGTGCCGGTGGTCCAGCTTCCGCTCGGCACCCGAGGCGCTCCGGATGGTGATCTCCTCGAGGATTCGCGCCTGCGGGAGGGGCGAGATCCCGTTCGGCTTCTCGGGCTCCGGCGGCGGATCGGCGGGGCGCAGCAGGACGAGTGCCGCCTTCGCGCGGCCTCGTCTTTCCTTCTCGGGCTTCCGGTCGGCTCTGGGCTTCTGCACGCGATGCCTCCTTTCTCCTTGGGCGACCTATCGGTCGTCGTCCTCGTCTATGTGGACCTCGCAGCGCGGATCAAGGCACGGGTCCTCCTCCCGCATCCGGGCCAGGTATTCCTTCGCCTCGTCGGGAGAGAGGGCCGTCCCGAGCTTTTCGTCGGGAGCCGGCAGGTCGCATTCGGTCAGGTCCGCCGGGTCGATCGAGAAGACGCGGCGGTTGAAGGCCACCCGGTTATACTCGCCCGTGACATCCACCGTGACGGTCCCGTCCTCGCAGTAGGAATAGATCGTCACGCGGTGGCCCGTCGAGGACATGCGGTAGAGGCGGTCGGGCGGGTGGCTGCGGAGCATTTGCCGGACGCGCGGCGGGCGCGAGCAGACCCAGCGTTCGTAGCCTTCGCGGTCAATGATCGGATCGACGATGGCCATGCTCTTTCTCCTCCTATCGGGTCAGCCCGAAGCCGACCCAGAAGAGCGTATTCGGCCCCGGCTTCAGCGGTGGCGACTGGCTGTCCTGCCCGTGCATGGCGACGTGGCGCTGCGGCATCCCGGTCTTATCGAGATAGGCGTCGTACGGGCCGGCGACGAAGACGTTGCCGAACGCGAAGTCGCCGGACGTCGGCGCGAGCGTGACGGCGTGCGAGTTCATGGCGCTGTCGCGGATGGTGAGCGTCCCCCGGTCGTAGCCCGAGACGCGGACGTATCCGCTCAGGCTCGCGGAGAGGTCAGGCTCCGTGGGGGAGCTTTTCGAGCAGGCCGCGAGGGCGAGGGCGAGGGCGATGAGGGCGAGTCGGCGCATGGTGTCTCCTTCTCCCCGCCGTCAGCCGGACGGGGGCGGCTTCTTCGGTTCGTACTCCGGATGCTCCGGGTCGCCGAGAACCGCATTGATGCGACCGCGGAGGCACTCGGGGCCGTGCTCGTCCCATCGGTTCCCCGGCACGATGACGCACGTGCAGCCGCCGTCCTCGAGATGCCCCTCATCGCGAATCTCCCGGAGAAGTTCCCTTAGGT
>JAWOLE010000095.1:0-4535 GCA_033853815.1 Thermoanaerobaculia bacterium | reverse complement strand
AGGGGATCTGACGCCGTCAAGAAGGGTTGGCACCGACCTCGGCGATAGACTCCGGCGCCATGCCCGGGCGGGAAATCGTGGTGGGCGTTTCCGGCGCCTCGGGGGCGCTGCTCGCCCGCCGGTTCGTCGAGCTCGCGCTTGCGGACCGCGGCCTCTCTCGCCTCCACCTCGTCTTCTCCGAGGCCAGCCTCGAAGTGGCGCGGGGAGAGCTCGATCCGTCCATCCGCACCGCGGAGGACTGGGTTTCGAGCCTCGAAGCGCCGGCGAAGGCCGTCGCGCGCATCGAGATCCATGGCAACGGCGAAGTCGGCGCTTCGATCGCCTCCGGGTCTTATCCGGTATACGGAATGATCGTCATCCCCTGCAGCGCCGGGACGCTCGGCGCGATCGCCAACGGAATCTCCCGGGACCTTCTCCAGCGAGCGGCCGACGTGACGCTCAAGGAGAGGCGGCCGCTGGTGCTCGCCTTCCGGGAATCCCCGTACTCGCTCGTGCACATCGAGAACATGCGGCGGGCCGCGCTCGCGGGGGCGATCCTCGCTCCCCCATCCCCCGCGTTCTACGTCGAGAAGCCGTCGGTCGAGCGTTTCCTCGACGCCTACTGCCGGAGGGCCGCGCGCCTGCTCGGCCTCGAGATCCCGGGCGAAGACTATCGGTGGAAGGGGAGGCGCAAGTGAGGGAGGCGGCCTCCGCCAGAAACCCTCTCCCGCGCGCCGCGGCTCAGCTTGCGGCAACGCTGGAGATGATCAAGTTCTCGCACACTCTCTTCGCGCTCCCCTTCGCGTTGCTCGCGGCGATCCTGGCGGCCCGGGGACTCCCGCCGTGGCCCACGATGGTCAAGATCCTCCTTGCGATGGTCGGCGCGCGCAGCGCCGCCATGTCGCACAACCGCCTGGCCGACCAGGCGATCGACGCGGCGAACCCGCGCACGGCGTCGCGGGCCCTCCCCTCGGGCAGACTCTCGGTTGCGTTCGTCCGGATCTTCCTCGGCGCCTCGGTCGTCCTCTTCTTCCTCGCGGCCGCGAGCCTGAACCGGCTGACGCTCCTCCTCTCTCCGGTCGCGCTTGCGATCCTCTTCGCCTACGCCTACACGAAGCGGTTCACGTGGCTCTCGCACCTCGTCCTCGGTCTCTGCATGGGCCTGGCGCCCGTCGGGGCCTGGATCGCGGTCTCAGGAAGCCTTTCGACGACGCCGCTGCTCCTGGGTCTCGTGGTCGCCCTGTGGGGAGCGGGGTTCGACGTCCTCTACGCGCTCCAGGACGAGGAGCACGATCGGAGGTCGGGCCTGCAGTCGGTGCCCGCGCGCTGGGGCACGAAGAAGGCGCTCGCGGTGTCGGCGGCGCTGCACGCGGGCATGCTTGCGCTGCTCATCGCGGTCTGGCGTCTCTCGGGAGGGGGGATCCTCTTCGCGGTTGGCATCGCGGCGACCGCCGGCGCGCTTCTCTACCAGCACGCGATCGTCAAGCCGGGAGACCTCTCGCGAGTCAACACGGCCTTCTTCACGGCCAACGGCTTCGTTTCCGTCGCCCTGGCCGCCTTCGGGATCGCCGACGTCTTCCTGCGGTTGCGCTTGCGCTAGAGCTAGCCCCGCGCGATGACGACCGTCTCGCCGGAGTAGTAGTCATAGGGGCGGCGGTCGAAGGCCCCGAAGACCTCGATCCCGGTAAAGCCGGCGCGGGCGAGCAGATGCTCGAGCTCGTAGCGGAAGAGATGGCGCATTCTCGTTATGACCGTCTCGCTTTCCGGAGGCGACCCGGGGCGCCGGCGCTCGTGCCGGAACGTCACCTCGGTCACCTGGCTGACCGGATCGCGCTTGACGCTCGTCAGGCGCACGATCTCGGCGTCTCCCTCCCGCCAGCGGACCTCCGGACTCTCCGGCTCCTCGAAGACCGCGATGCGGTCGAACTTGGGCGCGAAGACGTCCATGGCGAAGAGGCCTCCGGGACGAAGATGCCGCCGGACGGCCGCCAGGCAGGAGAGCTGATCTTCGACGGTCAGGAGGTGCTGGAAGGCGCGGAAGGCGGAGAAGATCAGCGCAAAACGCTCCCCCGGCAGATCGAAATCCTGCATCCGCGCGTGAACGAGCCGAAGGTTTGGCGGCGGGTCCCTGGCGGAAAGGCGCGCCAGCATGGTCCGCGACGAGTCGAGACCCGTGCACACGATTCCCGCCCGCGCGATCGGCAGGAGGACGCGGCCGGAACCGCAGCCGAGCTCGAGCACGGGGCTGCCCGTCTCCCGCGCGAGCCCGAGGTAGAACGCCTCATCCCCCGCCGAAGCACGCAGGACGGAGGTGGCGGCGTCGTAATAAGGGGCGCCGGATGGCCCGTAGAGGTCTCGCATGATCGGAGAATTCTACGAAACGGGCTCACGGCGAGCCGGTAGAATCCGCCCTCGAATGGCGATCCCCTCGGAAGGCGACGTCCCGCTTCGCCATCTGGCGATCGACGGCCCGATCGGCGTCGGGAAGACCTCGCTCGTCGAGCTGCTCGCCAGGCGCTTCCACGGCACGAAGATCCTGGAGGACGTGGACAATCCCTTCCTGCCCGACTTCTACAAGAAGAAGAAGGGTGCCGCGTTCCAGACCCAGCTCTTCTTCCTCCTGTCGCGGTATCAGCAGCAGCGCGAGATCGCGCAGATCGACCTCTTCACGACGCTCGTGGTGGCCGACTACCACTTCCCCAAGGACAAGATCTTCGCCTGCCTGAACCTGGACGACTCGGAGCTGATGATCTACGACAAGCTCTATACGCTTCTCTCCGAGTCGGTCCCCCGGCCCGATCTCGTGATCTACCTGCAGGGGTCGCTCGAGACCTGCCTGCGGCGGATCAAGAAGCGCGCGGCCTCCTACGAGAAAGGGATCGCGGCCGAATACCTCGCACAGCTGATCGAGGCCTACAACTACTACTTCTACCACTACGAGGAGACGCCGCTTCTCGTGGTGGACACCAACGAGATCGACTTCGTCAACCGCCCCGCCGATTTCGACGATCTCGTCGCGCAGATCCAGAAGGCGAAGCGGGGCGTCCAGTACTACGTTCCTGCTACCCACCCGTGACTCCTGGCTTCCAGGGAAGGAGGTACAATAGGGAGCGACGCCCTTGTCGGCGGTGATCCCGGTCTTCGGGACATCGACCGAGAGGAAAGGAGCGCGACATGGCCTCTCTCTCCGAAACCTCCCCTGTTACAGTTCCCGCTCTGCTCGCCGCCAAGGGGCGGGAGAAGATCGCGATGATGACCGCCTACGACGCCCCGTCGGCGGCTCTCCTCGACGCCGCGGGCGTGGACTCCCTGCTGGTGGGCGACTCGATCGAAATGGTGGTCTACGGCCGCCCGAACACGCTCTCGGCGACCATGGAGTCGATGGTCCGGCACGCGGCGGCCGTCTCGGGCGCGGCAAAGCGCGCCTTCGTCGTCGGCGACATGCCCTTTCTCTCCTACCAGGCGGACATCTCCGAGGCCGTCTCCAATGCCGGGCGCTTTCTCTCCCAGGGCGGATGCGCGGCGGTCAAGGTCGAGGGGGGCCGGCGCGTTCTTCCGGCCGTTCGGGCGATCCTGTCCGCCGACATTCCGGTCATGGGGCACGTCGGCCTGACCCCGCAGTCCTACCGGAAGTTTGGCGGATTCAGGGTGCAGGGCAAAGACGGCGCGGCCGCGCGGGAGATCCTGGAAGACGCCGTCGCGCTTTCGGATGCCGGCTGCTTCGCGATCGTGCTCGAATGCGTGCCCGTGGGCCTCGCGGCGGAAATCACGCGGACGGTCCCGGTCCCGACGATCGGGATCGGCGCCGGGCCGTCCTGCGACGGGCAGGTCCTCGTCTTCCACGACGCGATGGGGCTGACGCGGGGGACCGCTCCCCGGTTCGTGCGCCGCTACGCGGACCTCGCTTCGATCGTCGAGGAGGCCGCCCGCGCTTTCACGCGCGACGTGCGGGACGGCTCCTTCCCGACTCAGGAAGAGTCCTACGCCGACGCAAAGGCGGTGCTGCGCCGGGTTTACTGATCGCCCCTGCCATTCCGAGAAGCGAAGCGACTCCCCTTGTCATTCTGAGGTCGCCGACGCGCCAAAGCCGCTATGGCGACGGCGCGAGCGAAGCGACGAAGAATCTGCTCCGGCTCAGCCGGGGAAGAGCAGATCCTTCGCTTCGTTCAGGATGACACTATGAAAACGGTCAACGACATCTCTTCCTTGCGGGAAGCGGTCCGCGGCGCACGCTCTCAAGGGAAGACCGTGGGTTTCGTCGCGACGATGGGGGCCCTGCACCAGGGACACCTCTCCCTCGTTCGCCTGGCCCGGAAAGCGTGCGGCTTCACGGTCGTCTCGATCTTCGTCAACCCGCTCCAGTTCGCGCCCGGCGAGGACCTGGAACGCTACCCGAGCAAGCCGAAGGAGGACGCCGCCCTGCTCGAGCGCGAGGGTGTGGACCTCCTCTACGCCCCGGACCCGAGAGAGATCTACCCGCCGGATTTCTCGACCTCGGTCGACGTCGCGCGAGTTTCCGAGGGCGGCGAAGGAGCGGTGCGGCCCGGCCACTTCCG
>JAWOLE010000094.1:0-26538 GCA_033853815.1 Thermoanaerobaculia bacterium | reverse complement strand
TTCAGATCGGACACCAGAAAACAATCGTCGAGGACGATCGAGACGTAAGCTTTGAGTTTCTCTTCTTCGACCGGAAATACCTTGACCTGGGTGATTTCCATCCTGGACCTCCTCAAAGAGTTGTTCGGCGCCTGTACTCGCCCCGAGAGAGCGTCCGGACGCGCCGCAGAGTTGCTTCGGGATGGCTTTCAGCCAGCAGCCTTTCCCCTTCGGCGTCCACGCCGCGCAGAACGACGGCGCAGCCGGACCCGGAGATCGTGAATTCGCCGGCGGCCTGGCTGGCGGTATGCAGATAGGCTTCCATCTCTCTCCTGACCTCTAGCACGGCGGATGCCAAGTCGTTGGGCCCCAGGAAATTCCGCGTGGTTTCGATCTCCAGCCGGTCCGGCAGGCGCGACGCTCCGCCCGTTCGACGGGCGAAAGCGGCGTAGACGTCCGCGGTCGCGATCGAGAACGGGGGTATCCAGAGCAGCAACCCCGCCTGCGGCGCGTCCTCCCGCGGCGCGACGCGCTCCCCTCGCCCGGATACGTCCGCCTCGCCGCCGAACAGGAAGAACGGGACGTCGCTCCCGATGCCGGCCGCGATCCCCGCGAGATCGTCCCACGCGACCGCAGAACCCCAGAGCCGCGACAGCAGGACGAGCGCTACCGCCGCGTCCGCGCTTCCGCCCCCGAGCCCCGCGCCGGCCGGGACCCGCTTCTCCAGGTGGATCCGGGCGCGGGGGCGTATCCCGAGCCACTCGGCGAGCATCCTCGCCGCGCGCCAGACCAGGTTCGACTCTCCGCAGGGAACGGCAAGGCCGGCGCAGCTCAGCTCGAGGCCCGGTGCGTCCTCGACCTCGAGCCGGTCCGCGAAATCAACCGAAGAGAACCGCGACAGGATCTCGTGATATCCGTCGGCGCGCCGCGCCCCGACTCGCAGCTCGCGGTTGATCTTGCAGGGAGCCTCGGCGCTCAGAAGCATGGAGCACTCGGGATCTTACCCGTCGATTCTGGACAGGGAGCGATCACGACCGCTCCAATCCAAAATCCAAAATCTGAGATCTAAGATCGAGTCAGTCCGCCGCCGGCTCGCTGGCGATCAGGACCAGCCGAAGCGCGTTGCCGCTCCGGCGGTCGCGAAGCTCGATCCTCTGAGGCCACGAACCCGCGTCACCGGGATACTCGGCCGTGATCGCGCCTTCGGATCGGGTGACCTGGATCGACTTGAACCGCGAGGCATCGACGTCGAGAACGGCCTCCACCTCTTCTCCTCCGCTCCATCGCAGCAGCGCCTCCCGCCCGTGGATTCCGTCGACGTTCGGCTGGCTCGAGCCCCTCCAGACACCGCCGAGCAGCGCCCGCAGCTCGTCCGGCTCGATCGCGATCGGTCGGATTCCGTTCCCCTGGAGGGCGCCCTCGCGGTACCTCGCGATCGGATCCCCGAAGGGTCCCGCCAGCACGGCCTCGACCGATCCCGGCTTCTCCGAAACGGCGAGCGTCCCGGACACACGGAACGGGCCCTGCGAGACCCGCGCCTCGTAGAGAAGGCGAGCCGAGCCGCGCGCGTCGGCTTTCGCGACGGCTTCTCTCCAGGCCGCGATGGCCCGATCCGCCTCTTCCCGGGCCGCGGGAGCGAAGACGGGCTGCCGCCGGCCGGCACAGGCCGGGACGGCCAGCGCCAGCGCCAGGAGAACGAAGCGGAGGGGGTTGTGAAGCGTGTGTCGTGATTCGTGAGTCGGGCAGCGGCTCAAGATTCCGACCTGACCGGAAATCCGATGTCCCGGGTCACGAGCCGCGGGTCATCTGGCCGAGGAGCGGGAAGCGTAGCGAGCGAGCTTCTTGCGCACCTTCTCCGGCTCGTCCGGCTTCAACGTCAGCGCCCTCTCCCAGTGCTGAACCGCCCGCAGGACGTTCCCCTGCCGCTCGGAGAGATCGCCCAGGTGCTCCTCGATCGTCGGGTCGTCGGGCTCCCGGCGATGCGCTTCCTGCAGGTTCGTCTGCGCCGCGTCGAGGTTGCCCAGCCGGAAATAGACCCAGCCGAGCGAGTCGAGATAGGCGCCGTTCCTCGGTTCGCGCCCCACGGCCTTCTCCAGAAGCTCGTGAGCCTTCTCGAGGTTCTCGCCGCGGTCGGCCCACATGTACCCGAGGTAGTTCTGAGCCGCTGCGTCGTTGGGCCGCATCTCGAGAAGCTTCAGAAAGACCTTCTCGGCCTCTCCCGGGCTGCCTGCCCTCTCCAGGCTGGACGCCAGTCGGAAGAGGGCGTCGGCGCTCTCGGGGAACCTTCGGACCGCGTCGCGCGCCGCCTTGACCGCGGACGCGTATTCCTTCAGGCGCACGTACGCATCCGCCGCAGCGAGCGAGCGGTCGACCTCCTTGGAGGCGGCCAGCCGGTCAAGCGTCTGGGTCGCCGTCTTGCGATCACCCGCGCGGAACTGGAATTCGGCGACCGCGGCGATCCATTCCGCGTCGTCCTTGTCCGCCGACGCCGCCACGCGGGCCCGCGCGAGCCCGTAGGCGGAGTCCTCCGTGTCCCGAGCGACGAGCAAGAGGATCCTTACGGCGCGCGGATTGGCGCCGGGCTGCGCGGCCAGAGGCTCCAGGATCTTCTTCGCTCCCGCGTAATCCTTCTGGAGGTACGCGGCGTAGCCGAGCTCCACCTGCGCCCACTGCCGAGCCTCGGCGTTCTTCGGGTCGGTCCCCGCCCGGCGCACGCTCTCCTCGAGTAAGGGACGGGCATCCGAGAAGCGCCGTTCCCGCAAAAGCTCCCCGGCGAGCGCGCGGCGGGCGGGCTCGTCTTCCGGATCGGTCCGAACGAGGTCCCGGAGAATCTTCTCGCCTCCCTCCGTATCCCCCTTCTCGAAGAGAACCGAGGCGAGAAGGCGCCGGATCGGCCGGCTCTCCGGTCTCTTGGCGGCCTCCTCCCGGGACCGCTTTTCCGCCTCGCCGAAGCGTCCGGCTCGCGCCAGGTCGAGCGTGATCCGCTCTCCGATGGCGTCGTTTTCCGGATCCCTCTTGCCCATCGCCTCGAGCAGGGCGAGCGCTTCGTCCAGGCGGTCCTGGTCTTCGTAGAGCTCGACCAGGGCGGCCTGGGACTCCCTGTCGGACGGGTCCGTCTCGAGCAATTCCCGGTAAACGGACTCCGCTTCGCGGAAGCGGTCGCTCTTGCCGAGCGCCTCGCCGTAGAGCCGCATGAGTCCGGGCTGGCTGCGCGCCTCCGGCAGCTCCTCGAGCAGGGAGGCGGCTTGTCCGGGCCGGTTTCGGCCGACGAGGGCCCGGGCCAGAGTGGTGGTCGTCACGCCGTCGTCCGGAGCTAGCCGGTGCGCCTCGGTGAGCTGTTCGATCGCACGGTCCGTCCGGGCCGGATCCGAGTTCGCCCCCGCCAACTCGATCATTCCGAGCAGCCGCCGGGCCTCCGGGAGGCTCGGGTCGAGGCGAACAGCCTCGCGCGCCTGTTTCGCGGCTTCGTCCCCGACGTTCAGATCGCGCAGGAGCTGCGCGTACTCGAACCGGACGACCGCGTCCTGCGGAAGCTGCTCGAGGACGCGACGGTACAGATCGAGCGCCTCCCGGTAGCGGCCGTCGGCGACGGCAATCCGGGCTCGAAGGTAGAGTCGGCGCGCGTCGACGAGCGAGTCGGCGGCGAGAGCGCCCGAAAGAAGGGTCGCGGCCAGCGTGACGGCGAGGACTCGAACTCTCACGTTTCGCAATGTAGCATCAATCGAGCGGGACTCCGGCGATACCCGGCCGCCGAAGGGCGCTCCCCTCCCCGAAGGAACAACCGGGAAAGACCCTGGCTTCTTCCTGGGGCGCCGGTCATAATGACTCGCGAACGTTCCGGATGGATTACCTTTCAGACGAGCGGCGATGAGGACCCGCGTCGGCCAGCTCCTTCTCAGAGCCGATCTCATCACCGAGAGTCAGCTCACGCGGGCCCTCGAGGTGCAAAGCTTCGCAGGCGGACGAATTGGCACCCTGCTGCTCGAGCGCGGTGCCGTCAGCGAGGACGACCTGGGCCAGACCCTGGCCCTCCAGCACGGATGCGACTACATTGCCTGGAGCCAGCTCGGCGAGATCCCGCCCGACACGATCGCCTCCCTCCCCGCGCGTTTCGCGATCAAGCACTGCGCGATTCCCTATGATAGGGGAGAGAACTTCCTGAAGGTGGCCGTTCGCGACCCGGAGGATCTCGCGCTGTTGGATGAGCTCACCTTCGTCACGGGCTGCAAGGTCTTCGCGGCAGTGGTGCCGGAGTTCCGGATCTACCAGGCGCTCGAGAAGTACTTCGGCAAGCTCCGGGCGTCCCGCTACGCGATTCTGGCGGAGAGGTTGTCGCGAGAGCCGCAGGCGGCCCAACCCGTGTCGGTCGAACCTCCGCCCCCGCCCGAGTTCTTCTCCGAGAGGGCGGCGGCGGACGCGGCGCCGGCGACGCCGGCGGGAAGGCCCGCACTCCCTCCGCTTCCGGAGTCCTCCGGGGCGCCCGGCTGGGCGGGGCTCCTCTCCGTCCTTCCCGAGTCGCCTGCGGAGAAAGAGAGCATCGCCTGGGAAGACTCGACCGGGAAGCGAGTGAGTCCGCTCGCTTCTCCAGCGGCTGCTCCGGCTGCGCCGCTGGCGGAACCTGCTCCGGAGCGCCCGGCTGGCCCGAGCGGCCCGAAGCCGCGATTCGAGACCCCGCTCGAAGTCGGTTTCTCCGACGTCCTGGCCGCCAATCAGAGAGACACGATCGTGCAGGCCGTGCTCGCCGCCCTCGCCGGCCGTTTCCCGCGCGCCGCAATCTTCTCCTGCCGCTCCAACGGCGTGTCCGGATGGGCCGCCGCCGGGGAAGGGACGGATCCCGATGCCTTCCGGAATTTTTCGGTCTCCTGGGACGAGCCCTCGGTCTTTCTGAACTCCCGTCTGTCCCGAAGCTCTTACAAGGGTCCCCTCCCCTCCCTGCCGCGCCACGAGCAGCTGGCGGCCCTCCTCGGAGGGTGGCCCGCTGAATGCGTTCTCCACCCGGTCCTGATCGGCGAGAGGCCGGTGGCCTTCCTTTACGGTGCGGCCGACCGGCCGGGCTCGATCACGGAGGCAGACCTTTCCTATCTCGGCGAGCTGGCGGCGGCAGCTTCCGCAGCTTTCGTAAACGCTATCCATTTGAAGAAGAAAGATCCGAGGTAGGCAAGAACCCGAGGAAATGCGAATTTCTTAGGGTTTTCGCAGTACACGGTTTCTCTGGTTTCTCTGGTTTCTCCCTCGACTATCTCACCAGTATCTCAGGGGGGCGGCGTCCGGGCGTCCGAGGGTTCCCAGAGGTTCCCGGGAACCCGGAACATAGGTTCCGAGGTTCCCGCCGCCTATTAAGGCGGGAACCTCTAGATACCGGCCTTCGGAGCCTTCGATAGGTTCCCGAAGACTTCTCGGATCTCTTCCGGCGCGGTGCGCGTGGCACAGCTTTGCGAAGCGCGAAGGGAGGCCCCCTTAACTAGGTCTGGCGAAAATGGCCCAAATGGACGAAATGCCCCACGCCGCACGGCCTCCTCACGGGCGGGGTTCGCTCAACCGGTCGGAAGACGCCGTAGAATGCTCGCAGCCAGTCAAGACAGAGCAGAGGAGGACTCTTAAACCGATGCGTGAACCGCGAATTCAACACTCGTGTGTGGCGGTGCTGTTGGGTTGTCTCGCCTGTCTTCTGGCCGCTTGCGCAGAAGGACCGCCAGCACTGACCGTGCAGCAGAAGAAGGAACTAGTCGAAAGCACAATCCCTGTGTGCGATGGACCCGCGGACTGTAAGGCGAAATGGGAAGCTGCCCAGATTTGGGTGATCCACCATGCGGGGTGGAACGTTCAGACCGTGACTGAGGTGCTGATCGAGACGTTCAATCCAGCGCCCAATAGCCCGCTTCTCGCAGCTCGCGTGACCAAGGAGCCGCTCGGTGGCGGGCGCTACAAGTTCATGATTCACGTTTGGTGCGACAACATGTTTGGCTGCCACCGAGATACTTGGAGCGCTGAGCTCGATTTCAACCAGACAATCAATTCAGTCGCGCCTTAGCGAGTGTCCACGCCCGCATGGCTTATCTCCAGTATCTCAATCTCCAAAGACGTCAAGAAAACCCCGGAAAAATCGACACGATCGTAGTAGCTATCCATTTGAAGAAGAAAGAGATATAATCCTCTCCACCGTTCCGGAGGGAAGATGATCAAAGCGGACATCGTCGACCTGGTCGTCGATCTGGCTGCTATCCCGCGCGCCAAGGCGGCAACGGCGGTGGAGACGGTCATCGAGTCGATGCGTTCGGCGCTCGGGGCCGGAGACCGCATCGAGCTGCGGGGTTTCGGCGTCTTTCAGGTCAAGCGGCGCAAGCGCGGGATCGGCCGCAACCCGAAGACCGGTGTCGAGGTCACGATTCCCCCCGGCAACACGATCCGGTTCAAGCCCGGCAAGGACCTGCGCGACCTGGTTTAGGCCATCGCGGGCACGCTCGTGGCCAAACCCCGCCTCGGACAAATTCTCGTCGCCGACGGGGCTCTCTCCGATAATGAGATCGCGCGCGCGCTCGGGTACCAGCGTTTCATGCCGGAAATGTTCCGGCTCGGAAGCATCCTTCTCAACTGGGAGCTGATCGCGGAAGACGCGCTGCTGGCGGCTCTCGCCAAGCTCCACCACTGCCCCTCGGTCGAATGGGCCGCGCTCTCGCGGGCGAGCCCGGAGGCGCTCGCGCACCTGACGGGCGCGCAGGCCAGCCGTTTCGGGGCGGTTCCGTACGCCGTGAGCCCGAGGGGACTGCACGTCGCTTTCGTGAATCCTTCCGATCTCGCCGGCGTCGATGAAGTGGCGAAGGTCACCGGCAGGCGCGTCGTTCCCGCCGTGACCACCGAGGTGCGCTTCGCTCAGGCCCTCGACAGTTTCTACCACGTGTCTCTGCCCAGGCATTTTCGGGCCATCGTCCAGAAGCTCGATCGCCCGAAGGTGGAAGCCGGCGGCGCCGACGCCAAACCGCGGCCGGCACGGCCTCCGGAAGCCCCGAGGGTTGAAGCGGCTAGCCTCACCGGCGCCTCTTCTCGGGGAGGCGCGCGGCAGCCGTCGCGGGCGGCGACGCGGTCCTCCTCGGTTCGGGAGTCCGGGGAGACGTACGCGATTCCGGAGATCCGTGTTCCGGATTTCCCGACCATCGGGCAGAGGAGTTCTTCCGCCGAAGCCGGCGCACCGCGCGATCACGAACGCGCAATCGATCCGATCGTCGAGGCTCTGAACGCCAGCTTTCCGCGGGTGGTCGTGTTCGGCGTGGCCAAGTCCTCCCTCGAGGCGTGGGCCGGGCGGGGCCCCGGAATCTCCCGCGAGGGTCTCGCCGCTCTGCGAATTCCCGCCGACGAACAGACCGTCCTCGCGGAAGTTGCTAAGTCCGGCGTCCCCCACTTCGGCCCCGTCGAGCCCGAGCGATTTCCGGGCGCCCTGGGAGGTTTGATCCAGCCGCAGGCGCCTCCGTGCGCGGTTTTCCCGATCCGCGTCCTCGACGCCGTGGCGGCTCTCCTCTACGCCGATCGCCTGGGCGACGCTCTGCCCTACGAGGATTTCGCGGTTCTCGCGCGCGCGGCGGCGTCCTCCGCAAACGTACTTTCGCATTTCCTCCTGTCGGCGGGGCAGCCGGAAAACACCTAGGTTCCGAACCTCATTCAGAGCCGGCCGGCCATGGACCTCGGATCGTGAGATAACTGCGCCCGCATGGACGACCGCTACAGTCCCCCGCAACCGCCGGCGCCGTGGCAGGGGCAAACCCCGCAATGGCGCCCGCCCCGTTTTCGTTTCCGCTACGCGGAGCACCCGCTCTTTCACCTGGCGCTCCTCGTCGCCACGTTCTTCACGACGACGATCGCCGGAGGAGCCTTCACCGACAGCGGGGGCCTGATGGGACGAGGTTCCTTCTCCGACGGCCTCTCCTTCTCGATTCCGCTGCTGGTGATCCTCGGCATGCACGAGCTCGGCCACTACGCCGTGTGCCGCTCCTACGGGATCGCGGCGACGCTCCCCTACTTCATTCCCTCCCCGTTCCTCAACCTGATCGGCACCTTCGGCGCCCTGATTCGCATCAAGGAACCGTTCCGCGACAAGAAGACCCTGATCGACGTCGGCGCGGCCGGCCCCCTGACGGGGTTCGTCGTGAGCTTGCCGTTTCTCTTCTACGGCGTGACTCGCGCGCGACCCATCACGGGCTCCCCGGAACCGGGGACCGTGCTCTTCGATTACCCCCTGATGGTGCGCCTCGCTCAGAAAGCGACGGGAACCGGGCTCTACACGAGCGCGGCCGTCCACGAGAGCCCGGTCTTCATGGCCGCCTGGTTCGGCCTGCTCGTTACGGCTCTGAACCTGCTTCCGATCGGTCAGCTCGACGGCGGACATGTCCTGCGCGCGGCGCTCGGACGCCGTCAGCCGATCGTCTCGCTGGCCGTGGTCGCGCTCGCCGCCTTGAGCGCCGTGCGCGGCCTGACCTGGACGATCTTCGTCCTCGTGACCGCGCTTCTGGTGGGGATCCGGCATCCTCCCGTCCCCAACGACGATGAGCCTCTCGACTATGGAAGGACGCTTCTCGCCCTGGCCTGCCTGGGCGTGTTCCTCCTCTGTTTCTCCCTCGTTCCCATCAAGATCACGTGAAGTCTTCAGCTCTCAGTTTTCAGTTCTCAGTTCGTTTGCGGCCGCACCGCACTGACAACTGATCACTAATAACCGACGACTGTAGGTCTTCACACGTCCAAGAGGAACGTCGCCGGCCCCTCGTTGACGAGCTCCACCTCCATCATCGCTCCGAAGACGCCCGTCGCGATCGCGACGCCGGCGAGTTCGAGCGCGCGGCAGAAGTGCTCGTAGAGGGGGCGCGCCTCTCCCGCCGGCAGGGCGCGCTCGAAGCCCGGACGTCGCCCCCGCGAGAGGTCGGCCGAGAGAGTGAACTGAGACACGGCGAGCACGCTTCCCCCGACGTCCGCCAGAGAGCGGTTCATCTTCCCCTCTTCGTCCTCGAAGACTCTGAGGCCAGCCACTTTGCGCGCCGCCTCCTCCGCCTGCGCGGCGCCGTCCCCTTTCTCCACTCCCACGAAGACCAGCAGCCCGCGGGCGATCCGCCCGACGATTTCGCCCTCCACCCGCACCTCGGCGCGAGAGACCCGCTGGATGACGAGTTTCATATGGGGCGTGAGGCGTAAGGCGTAAGGCGTGAGGCGAAGAACGTCTTCATGAGTTCCGGCGTCTCCGGGCGACGGAGCGCAGCTCCGCGGGTTCGGGGGCCCGCATGAGGATCGCCGCGGCCCAGTAGAGGCCGGCGCCCACGAGAACGACGGCCACGACGAGGACCGCCCCTCTCCAGCCCCGGGCCTCCTCCAGCGGGAAGACACGCATGGCCGCCTCGAGCGCGGCTCCCATGACGGCGGCGGCCACGGCGACGCGGCCGAGCGAGAGGGCGATCTGCCGGCCGCGCAGCCGGCCCTCGCGCCGGCGCAGGACCGCGAGCAGGATCGTCAGGTTGACGCCCGCCGCGCCCGAGGCCGCCAGGCCGATGCCCGGCAGGCCCAGCGGGCCCGTCAGCAGCAGACAGAGGAGGATGAAGGTTGCGCAGTCGGCGAACGCAGCGAGAACCGGCATCCGCGTGTCCTTCAGAGCGTAGAAGGCCGGGACCACGATGCGGACGCCCGCGAAGAAGAGAAGCCCCACGGCCAGCGCCGCCAGCACCCTGGCCGTTGCGGCGGTGTCGGACGCGACGAACCGGCCGCCTTCGAAGAGCACTCGGACGATCGGCGTCCTCAGCACGATCAGGCCCACGCTCGCCGGGATCGTCACGAAGACGAGCAGGCGCAGGGCGAAGGCCAGGCTGTCCTTGAAGGGGCCGCGGTCCTCCGCGATGGCCTGCCGCGAGAGCAGCGGCAGGATGGCCGTGGCGAGCGAAACGGCGAAACCGCCGAGCACGAGCTCCTTCAGCCGGTTCGCGTAGTAGTAGTGCGAGACGTTGGCGTTGCCCAGGCCCGCCGCGAAGCGCGTCGAGATCACCGTGTTGACCGTGTTGATTCCGTAGGCGAAGAGGCGCGGCGACATCAGGAGCAGGACGGAGCGCACGGCCGGGTCCCGCCAGCCGAGTTGCGGCCGGCCGATCGCCCGCAGCTTCATGAGCTGGGGCACCTGGATCAGGATCTGGAGAGACCCGCCCGCGAGGACACCCGCGGCCAGCCCGTACGTCGGCTCCGGCAGGCGCGGCGCGAGGACCGAGGCGCCGAGGATCATCGCCACGTTGAGGAAGATCGGCGCGGCCGCGGCTGCGGCGAAACGGTGATGGGCGTTCAGGACGGCCTGGCAGAAGGCGGCCAGGCTCACGAGGAAGATGTAGGGAAAGATCCAGCGATTGAGCGCGACCGTCAGCGCGAACTTTCCGGGACTCGTCCGGAACTGGCGTGCGAGCAGGTCCACGAGAAAGGGGGAGAGGAGAATCCCCGAGACGGTCAGGAGGGCGAGAATCAGGGCGAAGGACCCGAGCGCCCGGCCCACGAACGCCCGGGCTTCCTCCTCGCTCTTGCCGTGGGAGACGCCGGCGTAGACGGGGATGAAAGCCGAGGACATCGCCCCCTCCCCCACGATCTCCCTCAGCATGTTCGGGATACGGAAGGCGACGAGGAAGGCGTCCGAACGCATCCCGGCCCCGAGCGTCAGCGCGATGACCTTGTCCCGCACGTACCCGGTCACGCGGGAAAGGAGCGTCAGCGGCGTGATGACCGACGCGGAGCGCACCAGGCGGTCGCGCGCGAGAGCGGCATCGTCGGCTGCCATGGGTTAGCCGGATTGTAGCCGCGGCCGGGCGGCCAAGGAGCAATTGTCGATTGACGATTGTCGATTGATGATTGACGAGAGCCCCAATCGACAATCTTCAATCTTCAATCATCGATGGGCCGGTGGGACATCATCTGTCCCGATATAGAGTGATGATTCCCACGAACACTTGAAAGGAGGCGGAACACATGGGCAGCGTCAACAAGGTCATCCTCGTCGGCAACCTGGGCAGGGACCCGGAGCTGCGGACGACGCCCCAGGGAACGCCGCTCGCCCGGTTCTCCGTGGCGACCACGACGACCTGGAAGGACAGTTCCGGCGCCCGGCAGGAGCGCACGGAGTGGCACGATGTCGTCGCCTGGGACAAGCTCGCGCAGATCTGCGGCGAGTTCCTGCACAAAGGCAAGATGGTCTACGTCGAAGGCAGCCTTCAGACCCGCAGCTGGGAGGACCAGAACAAGCAGAAGCGGTACAAGACGGAGATCAAGGCCAACAACGTGGTCATGCTCGGGCCTCGCGATCCCGCCAGGGGCGAGGCGGCGCCCTCGGGCCCCCGCGAGGTCAGCGAGGTCGCCGAGGCGCCGGCCTACGACGACGACGTACCATTCTGACTTAGACGAGACAGTTTCAGTTTCAGGTTTCAGGAACGGGTTTCTCTTGAAGCCTGAGCTGCCTCGGCTTCAGACGCTGGACTCTCGATTCTTCAGAGCGGTGATGTCCGCGATGAGAGCGGGCAGCGGGCGATTCGAGATCTCCGCGGCGGTCCGGATGTCCTCGAGATGCCGCGCGTACCTGTCCAGGCGGCCGATGGCCTCCT
This sequence comes from Thermoanaerobaculia bacterium, assembly GCA_033853815.1. Classification (GTDB taxonomy): domain Bacteria; phylum Acidobacteriota; class Thermoanaerobaculia; order UBA5066; family Gp7-AA6; genus JAWOLE01. The sequence continues at coordinate 14,959 of JAWOLE010000094.1, read as the reverse complement.
CGAGCCTCGGTTCCGGGATCCGCCTCGCGACCTCCTCGACGCAGGCGGGATAGTCGGAGAACCGGCTGCAGACGAAGAGCAGGTCGCAGCCGGCCCGGCACGCGGCGGCGCACCGCTGCGCGAGGGAGCCGAAGGCCGCCAGCGCCCCCATCTCCAGATCGTCGGAGAACGCGGCGCCCGCAAAGCCCAACCGCGCCCGGAGCAACCCCGTTGCGATCTTCTCCGAGAGCGACGCCGGCGTCCCGTCCGATCCCGCCGCGTGGGAGACCATCGCGGCCCCGGCAAGACCCATCGTCGCCTGGAAGGCGGCGAGGTCCCGCCTCTCTTGCTCGGCATCGGCCGGGATCACCGGCAGCTCCTTGTGGGTGTCCAGGCGCGCCCGCCCCAGACCCGGGAAGTGCTTGACGCAGCCCCCCACGCCCCTCGCATGGAGCCCCGAAAGGAAGTCCCTCGCTGCCGACGCCACGGCCTCCGGGTCCTCGGACGCGCAGCGCTCGCGCAGCACTCTCTCCGAGGCGCCCGGCAGGAGCCGGTCCACGACCGGAGCCAGATCCACGTCGAAACCGAACCTGGCGCAGGCTTCGCCGGCGAGCTCGCCCGCGCGCCGCGCGAGGCCTTCGGCCGCGGCCTGGCGAAAGGAGATCGAGGGCCCCAGGAGGGCCCCGAGACGGTCGACCGGACCCCCCTCCTGGTCCACGCAGATCCTCGGAGGCCCCGGGAGCTCGCGAATCCTTCCCGCCAGCTCGAGCACCTGGTCGACGCTCTCGATGTTGCGCCGGAAGAGGATCACGGCCCACGGGGGGTACCGCCCGAGAACGTCGCTTTCGGCCGCGGTCAAGGCCGTCCCGCCGACGCCCACCCCGAATACCCTGGAAGTCATGATTCCAGATTCCAAATTCCAGATTCCACGTCCGGGCCCCCTGGAATTTGGAACCTGGAATTTGGATTCCTTTGGCGACGATATGTCAGATCTGACATATCACGGGCTCTTCAGGCGGTCCCGAAGGGCGGCGAGGAGAGACAGCGCGGCGACGGGCGTCAGGTTGTCCACGTCCACCGCGCGGAGCTTCTCCAGGACGAGCTCCTCGGCGGCGGAGAAGAGGAGCATCTGCCCCGTCCCGGCGCTCTCCCCTTCGTGGCGGGCGAGGATGGGGGCCCCCTGGACGTCGAGCTCCTGCTTCTCCAGGTTGGAGAGGATCTCCCGGGCGCGCTCGGTCACGGCGCGCGGGAGGCCGGCGAGCTCGGCGACGTGGATCCCGTAACTGCGGTCGGCCGCTCCCGGAATCACCTTGCGCAGAAAGACGACGCGGCCGTCGATCTCCCGCACGGCCATGGTCGCGTTGGCGACCCCCGGGCGCACCAGCGCGATCTCGGTCAGCTCGTGGTAGTGCGTCGCGAAGAGGACGAAGGCGCCCTTCTCGGGCGTGTCGTGCAGATGCTCGACCACGGCCCAAGCGATCGAGAGCCCGTCGAAGGTGGACGTGCCCCGGCCCACCTCGTCGAGGATCACGAGACTGCGGGGAGTCGCCTCGCGCAGGATCGCCGCAGCCTCCAGCATCTCCACCATGAACGTGGATTCGCCGCGCGCCAGGTGGTCGGCGGCGCCCACGCGAGTGAAGATGCGGTCCACGACCGACATCTCCGCGCGGGCGGCGGGAACGAAGGAGCCGGCCTGAGCCAGCAGCACGGCCGTCGCGACCTGACGCAGATAGGTGGACTTTCCTCCCATGTTGGGGCCGGTGACGACGAGGATCCTCTTCTCGGCCGACAGCTCGCAGTCGTTCGGGACGAAAGGCTCCTCGCGCCGGAACGCCTCGACGATCGGATGGCGCCCTTCGGAAATGGACAGCCTGGGCTCGGCCGACAGCGTCGGCCGGACCCATCGCCCGGAGGCCGCGATCTCCGCGAGGGTCGCGTGGAGGTCGAGCGCCGCCGCCGCGGCCGCGGTCCTCGCCGAGCGGTCGGCCGAGCGCGACAGCTCCCGGAGCAGGTCCGCGTAGATCCGCTCCTCGATCTGATCGATCCGCTCCTCGGCGCCGCGGATCTTCTCCTCGAGTTCCTTCAGGGCCGGCGTCACGAACCGCTCCGCGTTGGCGAGGGACTGCCTTCGGATCCACTCCGCGGGGACGCGGTCCCGGTGCGCCTTGCCGACCTCCAGGGAATAGCCGAAGACGCGGTTGTACCGTACGCGCAGGCCGGAGATGCCCGAGCGCCGGCGCTCCTCCTCCTCGACGGCGAGAAGCGCTCCCTGCGCGTCCCGCCGCCGCGCGCGCAGGGAATCGAGCTCCGCGTCGGCGCCTTCGCGGATCACTCCGCCGGCCGACGCGAGCACCGGGGGATCGGGAGCGATCGTCCGCTCGACGAGGCGCTCGAGGTCGGAGGCGTCCGGAATCCCGTCGAGGAGATGACGCAGCCGCGTGCAGGCGAACGGAGCGCCCGCCGAGACGACATCCCGCGCGGCGCGGAACCCCGCGGCCCACGCCGCGACCTCGCGCGGCCCGGCGGTGCCCGTCGCGATGCGGGCGAAGCGGCGCTCGAGATCCCCGACGCCCTCGAGCGCGCGCTGCAGCTTCTGCCGCTCGGGCACGCGGCGGACGAGCTCCTCGACCGCCTCCCAGCGGGCCTCCAGTTCCATCGGGTCCGTCGACGGCCGCGCCAGGGCGTCCTTCAGAGCCCGAGCCCCGACCGGCGTTCGGGTGCGGTCCAGGAGGCCGCAGAGACTCCCCCCGGGGGTCCCGCTGGAGGACTCGAAGACCTCCAGCGTCGCGATCGCGGAGGCGTCGAGCCCCATGCGCTGACCGAACCTCAAAGGCTGAGGCGGCCCGACGTGGTCCAGCGCTCCGGGCCGCATCTCCGCCGCGTAGGCGCGAGCGGCGGCGGCGGCCGTCCGGGCCCGGCCCTCCGCGCTTCCCGGGACCGCGGCCCCCTCCGCCTCCGCGAACCAGGAGGCCGCACGCGTCGTGCGCGGAACGCCCGCCGGGAGAAGAACTTCGCACCCCTCCGGGAGGAGGATCTCCCGCGGCCGGAAGAGCGCCAGGACATCGGTAAGACGGTGCGGAGGGACGGTCCCCGCGTGGAATTGCCCGGTCGAGAAATCGAGAAAGGCGACACCGGCCTCCTTCTCTCCCGGGAAGACGGCGGCGAGGTAGGAGGCGGCGTCGGGCTGCAGGGACTCGGGATCGAGCACCGTGCCCGGCGTCACGACGCGCGTGATGTCCCGCCGGACGAGGCCCCGGGCCGTCCTCGGGTCCTCCACCTGGTCGCAGACGGCGACCTTGCGCCCGGCGGCCACGAGCCGGGCGATGTGGTGGTCGGCGCTCTGCCAGGGCACCCCGCACATCGGCGCTTCGATGTCGGAGTCCCGATGCCGCGCCGTCAGGGCGATTCCCAGCAGAGGCGCCGCTTCCCGGGCGTCCTCGAAGAACATCTCGTAGAAATCCCCCATCCGGTAGAAGAGGATGGCGTCGGGGACCCGGCTCTTCATTTCGAAGTACTGGCGCAGCATGGGGGTGGCGCGAGGCGGGGGACTCGCGGGAGCGTCTTTCGACGTGCTTGCCATGACGATCCGGGCTAGCATAAATCGGTATGACGGATTAGCGATGAACGTTCTCGCCATCGACACCGCCGGTCCCGATCCCGGTGTCGCGGTCCTCGCGGGCGGAGCCGTTTTCGAGCGGCGGCTCCCGGCGGACCGCCACGCCTCCGAGCGGCTGCTCTCGGCGATCGCGCGGTGCCTCGAGGAAGCGGGCATCGCGCTCGAAGCCTGCGATCGGATCGCCATCTGTTCCGGACCCGGTTCCTTCACCGGACTGCGCATCGGGCTTTCGACCGCGTGGGGCCTCGGCCGGGCGCTCGGGATTCCGGTTGAAGCGGTCTCGACGCTCGAAGCTCTGGCCGAGGCAGCCCGGGCGCCCGGGGTCGAGCGGGTGACGGCCGCGCTCGACGCAGGGCGCGGCGAGGTCGTCGTCGAGCCCTTCGCGCTGGACGGGGCAAGGGCCCGGTCCCTCGCGCCGCCGCGCCGCGTCGCGCGCGAAGAGGCCGCGCGATCCGCCGGGCCGGAGGGAATCGTCAGCCTGCCCGGCGGCCTCCTCGCGCCCCGCTCCCGTGCCCCCGCGGCGCCCGTCTCGCGCGCCCTCGCGATCTCGGTCGCTGCGGCCCCGCGGGAGGACGCCGTCGCGGAAGGCTCCGCGCCCCGGGCCGTCTATTCCCGCCCGAGCGCGGCCGAGGAGAAACATGGCGCTTCGTGAGCCTCGCGTCGCGCCGTACCTCGTCGTCCCGGCCCGAGCCGAGCACCTGGACGAGATCGCGCGCATCGAACGGGAGTCGTTCCTCGTGCCGTGGAAACGCGAGTTCTTCGAGGCCGAGCTTGCGGAGCCTTACCGCTACAGCCGGGTGCTCGTGAGCCAGGATGGATCGATCCCCCGCGTGGGAGGGTATCTGTTCGCGGTCTCCCTCTATGACGAGTTCCACGTCAACAAGATCGCGACGGATCCGAGGCTGCGCAATCGGGGGCTCGGCCGCGCCCTGCTCGAGGACGCGCTCGCCAGGGCGCGGTCGCTCGGGGCCACGGCGGTGACTCTGGAGGTCCGGATCTCCAACACGCCCGCCCGGGAGTTCTACGCGTCCTATGGCTTCCGCGAGTCCTACCGCCGCAAGGCCTACTACCAGGACGGCGAAGACGCCTTCGCGATGGTGCTCCCCCTGCGTCCGTAGGCGGGTTGAAACCCTCGGTGGCGGCGGTTAGACTTGCGACGTGGGTTTGTCTCTGGCCTTCCCGGAAATCCCAAGACAAACAATGAAGGAGGTTCGAACGATGGAGACTCAGAACCCTGATTCTCTGACGGAGATCGACCCCGAATACCGCCGCCTCCATGCGGAGCACCGGGACCATGAGAACCGGCTCGAAGTGCTTGCCGGCAAGCCCAGGCTCTCGGAAGAGGAGCAGCTGGAAGAGAAGAGGCTCAAGAAGGAAAAGCTGTTGCTCAAGGACCGCATGGAGGCGATCGCGCGCACCTACCGAATAGGGGTCGTGCACTGAGGATTCCGGTCGCCCGGGAGGGGTGGATCTTCATCCTCCCTCCGATCGTTCTCGCCGCGGCGGCCGCGGCGACCGGACACGGAGTCACGGCGGCGTTCTTCGGGGCCCTGGGGATCTTTCTGCTCTCGTTCTTCCGGGACCCCGAGCGGACTCCGGAAGGGGACGAGGACACGATCGTCTCCCCCGCCGACGGCACGATTCTCTCGATCGCCTCCGCCCCGGAATCGCCGCCGGGCGCGGGCCGCCGCATCTCGATCTTCATGTCGGTTTTCAACTGCCACGTCAACCGCGCCCCTTCGCAGGGCGTTCTTTCCGATTACTCCTACAGCGCGGGCAAGAAGCTCGCGGCCTTCGACGAGAAGTCCTCGCTCGAAAACGAGCAGAACCGGATTACTCTGGAGTCCGCGAGGGGTCCGATCGTGTTCAAACAGATCGCGGGAGTTCTGGCCCGGCGCATCGTCTTCTACCCCAGGCCGGGAGAGCGGCTGGCCCGCGGGCAGCGGATCGGCATCATCCTGTTCGGCTCGCGCGTGGACCTCTTCGCCCCGGACGCGGCAGAATTGCTCGTCCGGTCCGGCGACAGGGTCAGGGCTGGACGCACGAGGCTGGCGCGATGGACTTGAGCGATCGGAAAGTCGGGATCCGAACGGGAGGCATGCGGCGGCTCTCGCGCGAGAAGCTCTCGCGGGGCCTCTTCGTCCTGCCCACCCTCTTCACGGTGGGGAACCTCTTCTGCGGATACCTCTCGATCTGGTGCTCGATCCGCGGCACCTTCGAGATCGCCGCCTATCTGATCATCATCGCCGCCGTGCTCGACCTGCTCGACGGGCGCATCGCGCGGCTGACCAACTCGACCTCCGAGTTCGGCTCGGAATACGACTCGCTGGCGGACCTGGTCTCCTTCGGCGTCGCCCCGGCGGTGCTGGCGTACTCCTGGGGGCTTTCCGACTTCTTCCGGCTCGGGTGGCTCGCTTCTTTCCTCTTCGTCGTCTGCGGATCGATGCGCCTGGCCCGCTTCAACATCCAGACCCACGTCGTAGACAAGAAGTACTTCGTGGGCCTCCCGATCCCGGCCGCCGCGGGCGCGATCGCGACGCTCGTCCTGGCCACCCCCGAGCGGCTGGTGGAAAGGGTCTGGATGGCGGGGCTGCTCGGCCTGACGATCGTTCTTTCGTATTTGATGATCTCCACGATCCGCTATCGCTCCTTCAAGGACCTCGACCTCAAGCGACGGCGGCCCGCCTGGATCCTCCCCGTGATCGCCCTCGTCTTCGCGATCATCGCCTTCCGCCCGACGCAGTCGCTTCTCGCTCTCGCTCTCGTCTTCGCCGCCTCGGGACCCGCCGCCAAGCTCGTCGGGTTCCTGCGCCGGCGCAGACACCCCGGGCCGGAAGGCGGAAGGCGTAAGGCGGAAGGCGAAGCAGGCCCGCCCTCGTCGTCCTCGCCTCACGCCTGACGCCTTACGCCTAACGAGCTCCTGGCTGCTGCCAGCCGGTGGCGATCTCCCGGCCGGCCGCCGAGAGGACGTGGACCCGCAGGCGGCAGCACCCGGGCGGAATCGGGCGGCCCGTCCGGATAACCGCGGGGTCGATCTTCTCGGAGGGACCCACCAGCGTCTCGTAGAAACGCACGCGCGCGGCGCGGCCGAGCGAGACGCGGCGTCCGTTGGCCGCGTAGACCTCGTAGCGGTCGAAGCCGCCGGGCCGGACGTCCCGCACGCCCGGCCTGGGAAGCTCGACCTCGACCCAGTTGGTCAGCCGCGAAAGAGCGGAGGGAAACGGCGAGCGGTTCTCGGCCGCGACCGTGACCGAGTTCTGATCCTGCGCGACGGAGGCTACCAGGTTCGGGTCGAGCGAACCGCCGCGCAGGATTTCGTTCAAAGCCGCCAGCGTGAAGATCCGCCGGGAGTCGACGCTTCCGGTCAGGCGAAAGACCCGGCCCCGGGAGAAGCTTCGGCCGGCAAGATCGTGCCCGAGACCGCGAACCAGGTCGGAGAGGAAAGGCTGGCGGAAGACGATCGTGTCTCCGGAAGAAAAAGTCCATCCGTCCAGCGTCAGAGGACGGTGAACCAGGAAGATGTAGCCGAACCCCGCGCGTTCCTCGATCTCCATGTCGTGGTGGAACTCCAGGCGCGAGTCGTCGGAGAGCCTGGACAGCACCCATTCCGGGACGCTTCCGCGGTCCTCGCCGTTGCGCCCCGTCCACCGGCCGTCCGCGTTGGGCGCGTAGCCGGCCCACCAGGGCCTGCCCAGCAGATCGAGAGTCGCCGGGTCGGCGCGATCGCCTTCCCCGAAGACCATGCCGACGATTCCGTCCACCTTTCCCGCGAGCGCCAGGAGTTTCTCGCGGCCGGCGGGAGGAGGATCGAAATCGACGGAGATGGTGAGGAACGAACCACGGGGCATCTGCCGGCGCAGCGCGCCCAGAAGATCCCCGTAGGCCGGCGCCGTCTCCAGGCGGAAGGGGAGATCGAGGTGGACGCCGGCGACCCGGCCGAAGCGCGGGCCGTCGCCGATCGCCGTCCGAACCGCCAGCGCGACGACGTTGGCGAGCGCGCGCCTCGCCTCCGGTTTAGCGTCGGAGAGAGCCGCCCCCGCCTCGTCGCCCTCGATGACCAGAGACACCGTGCGAAGCAGGCGCCGGGGGGGCGGCGGCAGGCGGACGACCGTCCACCGGCCCGCGTGCCGCTCGATCCTGGCGGCGGGAACCAGGACCCAGGAGAACCCTCCCCGCGAGAGACCCGCCTGGGCTTCCGTCACCGCCGCCGTGTCGGTCAGGCCGTCCGCGAACCAGATGCCGCTGCCGGAAGGCGTCGGGACGCCGGGGGCTTTTGCGCCGGGGCGAGCGCAGGCCGACAGGAACATCACGAGAAGGAGGGGCGCTACGGCTCTCACGGTTCTCATACGGGCGCGGCGACCGGCTTCTCGAGGGGGAGATCGAACCGGACGCGAAAGCCTCCGCGCTCCCGGTTTTCCGCGCGGATCGATCCGCCGTGCTCCTCGACGATCTTCTTGGCGATCGCCAGACCCAGCCCGGTCCCGCCGCTCTTGGCCGAGAAGTAGGGATCGAAGAGGCGCGGCAGGTTCGCGGGATCCACCCCGGGACCCGTGTCCTCGACGCTGACGAAGACGCGGCCGTCATGGCGCCGGGCCGTGACCCGAATTTCGCCGGGTGTCCCGGCCAGCGCTTCGACGGAGTTGACGATCAGGTTGGAGAAGACCCGCGACAGCAGGCGCCCGTCCGCCTGCGCGTGCAAGCCCGGCTCGACGTCAAGCGACCAGCGCACGCCGCCGACCCCGGTGTAGGCGGCGGCCGCTTCCACGAGGAGCCGGCTGACGTCGATCGGAGCGACCTCCGGCGCCGGGAGCCGCGCGTAGTCGGAGAACTCGGAGGCCGCCAGGCGCAGCTCCTCGGTCTGTTTCAGGACGCGCGACACGCATTCCTCGAGCACCCGGTCGAAGTCCGGCGACCCGCGCTTCCAGACCTCGCGCAGGTGCTCGACGGCCAGACGGATCGGCGTCAGCGGGTTCTTGATCTCGTGCGCGATGATCCGCGCCATCTCCGCCCAGGCCGCCAGGCGGTTGGAGCGGACGACGTCGGAAACGTCCTCGAGAACCGCCATGCGGGCGCCCTCGCCCGCGAGCGGCAGGGGGACGGTCACGATGCGCCACCGCTCTCCCGGACGCGGCTCGACCTCGACGGACCGCGAGGTCGCCAGCGGATCCCCGAGAATCGCGCGGACCTCCGCCATCCTGTCTCCCGGAAACATCTCTTCGATGGTGGCCGCGCCCTCGCTGCCGCCCCCGAGCGCCGCGGCCGCGGGATTCGCGAGAAGGACGCGCCCCCCTTCGCGCAGCGCGACGACGCCGGCCGTCATGTGGGCGAGCAGCGTCGCGATGCGCTCCTTCTCCTCCAGCAGGGCCTCGGTCTGCGTCTTCAGGCTCCGGGACATGGAGAGGAACGCCCGCACGAGCTCCCTCAACTCTTCATCGGGCGGCTCGGCCAGCCGCGGCGAGAAATCGCCCCGCGCCACCGCCCGCGTCCCTTCGACGAGGTCCGCGACCGGGCGGGCCACCCGCAGCGCGAGCCTGCCGGCCAGGAGCGCCGAGAAGAGAAAGACGAGAAGCGAGAACGCCGAGACCGCCGCGGTCAGCTGGGAGGCCTCTGCCTCGGCCACGCGGCGCTGGGGCAGGAGGAGCAGGGAGAGGAGGCCCGGGCTTCGGACCCCGGGCACTCCGGGGATCGCCGACAGGGCCGTCGTGATCTCCTCGAACGTGCCCTCGGACACGACGCGCGACCCGACGTTCTGGCCCGCTCCTCCCAGCCCGATCGTCGCGTAGGCGCCCGCCGGCGCCCGATCCGGCACGAGGCCGGCCGCGTAGAGGTCGCGGCGGGAGGTCGCCACGAGCGTCGAATCGGGCGCATAGACCGAGAGGTCGTAACCGACCGAGTTCGCGAGCCACCCGATGAGAACGTCGTCCAGGGCCCGCAGGTTGCCGCGTCCGCCCGAAGGCGACGGCAGATAGTCGTCGAGGACGCGCCGCGCCGTGTCGAGGGCCGTGCGCGCGTGGTCGAAGACGTCCTGCTCCGAATGCGTGAGGATCGTCGAGCGCAGGAAGAACGTTACCGCGAAGAGCGGGACCATGACGCCGAGGACGAACAGAGCGACGAGGCGCCCGCGGAAGGTCGTCGCGAGGCGGGGCAGGGCGGCGCGCCTTTCCGAGGGTCTCATGGCGAGGATCCGCCAGACGAGAAGAAGGCCCGCCACGACGTACAGCAGCACGATGCCCGGGATGAGAAGAGCGGCCGTCAGCAGCCGTCCGAGCAGGTTGGGGACGGGCACGGCCACCAGCCGGTAACCTTCCGGAGTCGCGGCGGGACCCGCGCCGGGCGGGAAGATCGGCCGGACCTCGCCCCACAATTCCTCCCCGCGGAAGGGCAGCCGCACGGAGATGGCGCCGGGGGTTCGACGCAGACGCTCTCGCAGCTGACCCGACAGCGTCGGGCCTTCATCCCGCTTCTCGCCGTCCCTCGCGTAGGAAGCGAGGACCGGGCGTGCCGCCGCCGGCCCCGCCGTAGCGCCGCTCTCGCCGAGAACCAGCCGCCGGTAGACCTCGATCCGGGGAGGCAGCGGGTCCCAGGATGGCCAGTCCGCCACGCTGATCACGACACGGCCCCATGGCTTCGAGCCGTCGAAGAGAGGCACGGAACGCCGGACGATCGCGACCTCGTGCCGGTCGATCCTCACGGGCCCCTCCCGGTTCTGCGCCGTCGGCCAGTCGGGGATCAGGGAGAACGCGCTTCGCTCGAGATCGGAGGAGTCGAAGACGTCGTAGGCAACGAGCGAGGGACCGGCGGAAGTCCGCTCGCCGTCCTTCCAGATCCGGTAGGCGAGGTCCGACAGGTCGCACCGTCCGACGCCAGCCGGCAGATCCCGGGAAAGATTGAACCGGCCGACCCGCTCGGAGGCCTGCTGCGCGGAAAGGACGGCGCCGGCCGAAGCATGGCCGGGATCGGGAAGGACGATCCCGTGGGCGGCTTCGAGCGCGCGCTCGACCCGCCGGTACTCGGAGAAGGGAGCGATGAGGAGCATCACGAGCAGACCGCCGCCCGTCAGGAGCCTCGGCACGGCGAGGACCTCGGTGTCCGGAGCCGAGCCGACCGCGCGCGACCAGAGCTCGAAAGCGCCGGCAAACAGCACGAGCAGCGCCGCCGGGTAAAGCCGGGACGGAGTCACCGCCGCAAGTCCGAGCAGGATGGCCAGCGTCGTGACGAGGAGGGCCGCCGTCATCCACTTGCCCGATCCCCCCTCGCGCCTCCCGGAGGCGGCGAGCGCGAGCGCATCCACCAGGAGGGCCGACAGACCGGCAAACCGGGCAAGCGAGGAGAAGGAGGGCGCGGCCCCCAGCTCCGGAGCCGGGACGCCGGTGGCGGCAATCACAGCCAGGAGAGCGAGGCCGTAGCCGGCGGCGATGCGATAAGCGCCGCGCCGCCCAGCCCGGCTCGCGCGCACCCGCGCCAGCACGTCGGGAAGAATCAACAGACCGCCCGCGAGGAGCCAGAGACGGCTGGAGTCGAGCGCGTGGACGCCGGCTCGGGCTTCCACGCCGAGGAACGCCAGGGCAAGAGCGGCTCCGACGCGGGAGGGATCGCGGCCCCTCCCGAGCAGGACGAGAGAGCACGCGAGAACGGCGAGGAAGGCGGCCCTACGTCCGAACCCGCTCTCGGCGCCGGTTGGGGCGGAGCGCGCCGCGACGACGGCACGGCCCGGGGCGTCCCGGAGCAGGACGGCGGCGCCTTGCGCGACCGGCTCCCAGGCGAGGGCCTGCCCGGAAAGCCCGAGCGCCCGCGCGAAATCGGGCGCCTCGACGGGCACCGAGCGGGCGCAGTAGACGAGCCCGGCGGCCCGGCCCTCTCCGATCGAGCGGCGATAGACGAGCGTCAACTCCGTAGCGGACCAGCTCGCCCCGATTCCGTCGGAGCTCAAGAGCCCCGACAGCGATGCCGGAGCGTCACCCCACCACGCGTGTACCGTGCCCGCCGAATCCGTCAACGCGATCCAGGTCTCCGGCGCGGCTCCCTCCATGACCTGTCGGGCCGCCGAGAAGAGGACCAGGCGGTTGACCGCAATTCCTCCACCGGCGAGCGACCGCACGACCTCGGGTTTCGCGGCGAGCGCCCTGGCGCGGCCCGCCAGATCGTCCGCCACGCGCCCCACGGCCTCGCCAAGGCTTGCCGGGGGCGTCGGGGCGGGGCGCAAGAGCAGGCGGCCCGGCGGAATCCAGCCGTCCAGAGCGAGAAGAAAGAGAAGGCCCAGGATCGCCGCGGCGACGGGCGCGGTTTTCGTTCTCACAGGAAGGGCAGGTCCACTCCCCGCTCGCGGGCCGCCGCGATTGCCTCCGGGTATCCCGCGTCGGCATGCCGCATCACGCCGGTGCCGGGGTCGGCGGTCAGAACCCTTTCGAGGCGCCGCGCGGCGGCCGGCGTGCCGTCGGCCACGACGACCATCCCGGCGTGGATCGACAGCCCGATCCCGACTCCGCCGCCGTGGTGCACCGAGACCCAGCTCGCGCCGCACGTGGTGTTGATGAGCGCGTTCAGGATCGGCCAGTCGGCGATGGCGTCCGAACCGTCGCGCATTCCCTCCGTCTCGCGGTTGGGCGAGGCGACGGAGCCGCCGTCCAGGTGGTCACGGCCGATGACGATCGGAGCGCGAACGCGCCCCTCGGCGACGAGCGCGTTGAAGAGCAGGCCGGCCCTGGCCCGCTCTCCGTAACCTAGCCAGCAGATCCTCGCCGGCAGCCCCTGAAAGGCGACGCGTTCTTCGGCGAGCGTCAGCCACCGCGCCAGCGAGGCATTTTCGGGAAAGAGCTTCATCAGCGCGCGGTCCGTCGTCCGGATGTCCTCGGGATCGCCCGACAGCGCGGCCCATCGGAAGGGGCCCTTGCCCTCGCAGAAGAGCGGTCGGATGTAAAGGGGCACGAAGCCGCCGATTTCGAAGGCGTGCTCGACCCCCCCCTTCTTCGCCTGGCCGCGCAGGTTGTTGCCGTAATCGAAGACGACCGAGCCCCGGCGCTTCAATTCCAGAAGCGCGCGCACGTGGGCGGCCATCGTCTCGTAGGCCCGCTCGATGTAGCGCCGCGGGTCCCGTCGGCGCAGCTCGAGAAGGCGCGCCAGATCCTCGCCGGGGCCGGCGCAGGGAACGTAGCCGTTCAACTCGTCATGGGCCGAGGTCTGGTCCGTCACGAGGTCGGGAAGGAGACCTCGCTCGAGCAGCCGCTCGAGCAGGTCCACGGCGTTGGCCTCGACGCCGATCGAGAGGGCCTGGCGTTTGTCGCGGGCCTCGATCGCCCGATCGATCGCGCGGTCGAGCGCTTTCTCGCGAACGTCCAGGTAGCGCGTCGCCAGGCGCCTCGCGATGCGGTCCGGGTCCACCTCGGCGAAGAGCGCCGCGGCTCCGTTCATGGTGGCCGCGAGGGGCTGCGCTCCGCCCATGCCGCCCAGTCCGGCCGAGACGACGAGGCGCCCCGAGAGATCTCCGCCAAAATGTCTGGCCGCCGCGGCCGCGAACGTCTCGAAGGTGCCCTGGACGATTCCCTGGCTGCCGATGTAGATCCAGGAGCCGGCGGTCATCTGTCCGTACATCGTCAGGCCCATCGCTTCGAGCCGCCGGAACTCCTCCCCCGTCGCCCAGGCCGGTACGAGCATCGCGTTGGCGATCAGGACGCGCGGCGCGTCCTCATGGGTTCGGAAGATGCCGACGGCCTTGCCCGACTGGACGAGCAGCGTCTCGTCGGAGGCGAGGCGTTTGAGCGCCGCGACGATCGCGTCGAAGCACTCCCAGTTGCGCGCCGCCTTCCCGGTGCCCCCGTAGACGACGAGCTCCTCGGGCTTCTCGGCCACGTCCGGGTCGAGGTTGTTCTCCAGCATGCGCAGCGCCGCCTCCTGGACCCAGCCGCGGCAGCGCAGCCGCGTGCCCGTCGCTGAGCGAATCGCCCGAGGAGGAGACTCGACCGGCACGGACAAAGTATAGCTGTCAGCTCTCAGCTTTCAGCCGTCAGCCGGAGCGATGTTTACTTAGTCCAGCGCGCTTGCCAGCTTCGTGAGGGCCGGGTCGTCCAGGAAGGCGTGCGCGGCTTCCATGTCGGAAGACAGCACCCGGTCCCGCCTCCAGGCGGGGACGGCGCGGCGAAAAGCGCGCCGGACGCCTTCGAGGAGCCGGGAAGACCGCAGCGGGCGCAGGAACTCCATCGCCTGAAAGGCGGTCAGGAGCTCGATCGCCAGGACGCGCGAGAGGTTCTCGACGATCGCCGCGAACTTGCGCGCCGCGATCGGGGACATCGAGACGTGGTCCTCCTTGTCGGCGGAGGTCGGGATCGAATCCACCGAGGCCGGATGCGCCAGGCCTTTGCACTCCGAAACGAGGGCCGCCGCGGTCACCTGCGCCATCATCAGGCCCGAGTTGAGGCCCCCTTCCTCGACCAGGAACGCCGGCAGGTCGGAGAGCGCCGGGTTCAGGAGCTTCTCGATGCGCCGTTCGGAGATCGAGGCGAGGTCGGTCGCGGCGATCGCGGCGTAATCGAGCGCAAGGCCGACCGGCGCTCCGTGAAAGTTGCCGCCCGAAACGATCTCCCCTTCCCTGGCGAAGACGAGCGGGTTGTCCGTCGCGCTGTTCATCTCGCGCTCGAGGACCTCCCGTGCATGGTCGAAGGCGTCGCGCGCCGCTCCGTGGACCTGCGGCATGCAGCGCAGCGCGTAGTTGTCCTGGATCCTGCCGCAGCCCCGGTGGGATTCCCGGATCGCGCTGCCGGAGAGCAGGCGCCGAAGGTTCTTCGCGGAAGCCGCGGCGCCGGGGTGCGGCCGGGCCGCGAGGACCCGGGGATCGAACGCGGCGTCCGAGCCGCGAGCGGCGTCGAGCGAGGCGGCGCCGGCGATGTCCGCGACGCGGGCGAGCTGGAGCGCCCGCGCGAGCGCGAGCCCACCGACCGCGACCGACATCTGCACGCCGTTGACGAGGGCCAGGCCCTCCTTCGCGCCCGGCGAGACGGGCCTGAGTCCCGCCTCCGAGAGCGCCCGCGCCGCGGGAACGAGCCGGCCCCGCCGCCGGACACGGCCCTCCCCCAGCAAAGCCAGAGCGAGGTGCGCGAGCGGCGCGAGATCCCCCGAAGCGCCGACGGAGCCCTGCTCGGGGACGACCGGCAGGAGATCCGCTTCGAGCATATGGAGCAGCGCCTCGACCGTTGCGACACGGATGCCCGAAAGGCCCTTCGCCAGAGCGTTCGCACGCAGAACCATCATGGCGCGCACCGCGCGATCCGTCATCGCGGGACCGACCCCGGCCGCGTGGCTGCGCACGAGATTGCGCTGGAGCTCTTCCAGCTTGTCGGCGGAGACGGCCACCTCGGCGAACTTGCCGAAGCC
>JAWOLE010000093.1:0-8405 GCA_033853815.1 Thermoanaerobaculia bacterium | reverse complement strand
ACGGGGATAGGTTTATGCTTGGCGGGGGAGCGAAGCATGAGCGTTGAGAATGTCGCTGTGGCGGAGAAGCCTTTCGTCCTGAGCGAGCGGACGGGGGGTGTGGCCAGGCTGACCCTCAATCGGCCGGAACGGTTCAACACGCTGTCGTCCGAGATGATCGCGGCGCTGCAGAAGGAGCTGGACCGGATCGCGGCGGATCCGGAGGCGCGCGTCGTGGTGCTGGCGGCGGAGGGGCGGGGCTTTTGCGCCGGGCACGACCTCAAAGAGATGCGGGCGCACGTCGGGGACAAGGCCTGGCAGCGACGCCTTTTCGACGACTGCAGCCGGATGATGCTGACCCTGACGAAGATGCCGCAGCCAGTGGTCGCTCGGGTCCACGGGATAGCGACGGCGGCCGGCTGCCAGCTCGTGTCGATGTGCGATCTTGCCGTGGCCTCCGAAAACGCGACATTCGCCCTTCCCGGCGTCAACGTCGGAGTCTTCTGCTCGACGCCGGCCGTGGGAGTGGCCAGGAACGTCGTGCGCAAGCGCGTCATGGAGATGCTCCTGACCGGGGAGCCGATCGACGCGAAGACCGCGCTCGCGTGGGGTCTCGTCAACCGCGTCGTGCCCGCAGGGGAGCTCGACGCCGCAGTCGGCCGGTTCGTCGAAATCATCCTCGCGCGAAGTGCCGCGGTGATCCGCCTCGGGAAGGAGGCCTTCTACCGGCAGATCGAACGCCCCTTGAAAGAGGCGTACGAGCTAACCGGCGAAACGATGGCCTGCACGCTCCTCCTCGAAGACTCCGCGGAGGGGATGGACGCTTTCCTTCAGAAACGCTCGCCCAACTGGCGCGGACGCTGATTCCTTCAGCGCCGGCGGCGGCCCTTCGCACCCGGGAAGAACCGGTGTGACGGGATAGAATCGCCCGCTCGCCTATGGCTTCGAATCCGCAAAAGTCGCTGTTCCGCAAGGTGGAGAGGACGATCGAGGCGATCGAGAAGTCGCCCGACGTGGGCTCGACGATCGCGCAGACGGCGAGCGCAATCGTGGAAAACTTCCGCGAGGACCTGGGCGTGCGCGGGGGCCGGCTCTACGAGCGGCGTGACGGCGGGTACGAGCTGACGCGGACCTTCGGCGGAGTGCGGCAGGTGCCCTCGGGCATCTTCGTTCCGGATCAGTACCCGCCGGTGCAGCGACTGATCGACGACGGAGTGGTCGTCATGGACCTGACGGCTCCCGGCGTGGACCCGGAGTTCGAGCGGCGGCTCGACGTGGACCGCTTCGCCGCGATCGCCGTCGGGGACGATCAGTACATCCTCTCGTTCTCGGTCGATCCCGGGGCGCCGGACGAAGATCTGATGGCTTCCCTCGGCATCCTGCGCCACGCCGTGGGCCAGAAGCTGCGCCAGGACCGGATCCTGTCGGCCTTGAACGAGGCCCGGCAGATCCAGATGTCCATCCTGCCGCGTCGAGCTCCCCGCGCGGGACCCTTCGACATGTCGGGGTTCACCGCGCCCGCCGAGATCGTCGGAGGCGACTTCTTCGATTTCATCACCGTGTCCGAGCGGATCTGGGGAGTCGCGATCGCGGACGCCTCGGGGCATGGCCTGCCGGCCGCCCTTCAGGTGCGCGACGTCTATACCGGGCTGCGGATGGGGGTCGCGCGGGATTTCAAGATCGTGCGCACCGTCGAGCGGCTGAACCGCATCATTCACCAGTCGCGCATGACGACGAAGTTCGTCTCCCTCTTCTACGGTGAGATCGAGCAGGAAGGCAACTTCATTTACGTCAACGCCGGGCATCCGCCTCCGCTTCACTTCCACTCCAGGGGGTGCACGGCCTTGAAGCAGACGGGGATGGTGCTCGGCCCCTCCGGAAGCGCGGCGTACAGCCGGGGGTTTCTCTCCCTTGAGAAGGGAGACTCGCTGCTCCTCTACACCGACGGAATGGTCGAAGCGACGGACAGCCGCGGAAAGGAATTCGGCGTCGATCGCCTGAAGAAGGCGTTCCTCGCCCTGGGCCAGAGGCCGGCCGCCGAGATCACGCGCGCGCTCATCGACAAGGTGAGCGAGTTCACCCAGGGCAGGCCGCCCGAGGACGATCGGACGGTGGTCGTCGTCAAATATCCCCCCGAGGGAATCTCGCCGCCGCGCCCGCGGACGACGGACGAGGTGGCAAAGCCCGAGTCGTAAGGAAGACTCCTCGAAAGACGCACCCCTCACCCCGGCCCTCTCCCCTACGGGAGAGGGAGAGTCTCCGAGAATAGGAACGATGGCCTCGAACGAGCCGGCCGCCGCGGTGAGTGCGCGGGAGACTTTTTCCGCGGAGGATCGAACCCGCTACGCGCGGGTGCTGGTCGAGATCGGCGAGCTCTACGACGCCGAGATCGAGATCGCGCAGGTTCTCGAATCGAAACCGGAGGACCTTCCCGCGCTCGACCTGCTCGCGAAGATCAAGCACATGCGCGGCGAGCTGTCGGCGGCCATCGCCTGCTGGGCCCAGGTCCACGCCAAGTCCCCGTCGAACCTGACGGCGAACGTGCGCCTGAATTCCATGCTCCAGCTCGCGCAGGAGTCGGAGCGCGGGCCGGGTCAGTTCCTGGTTCTCGGTCCCTTCCAGCTCTGGCGCAAGCCGGCCGCGCACCTGGAGCTGGAAGAAATCTTCCGGCTCTTTCTCGCCCGCCGGCCCGAGGAGGCCCGGGAGAAGTGCGACCAGCTCGCCAAGAAGTACCGCGGAAAGGATCCGGACCTCTACAAGCTCGCCGTCCTCGGCAACGCCTGGGTCGCGGAGCTGACCGGGGATTTCGAGGAGTCGCGCACGGTCCTGGAGAACCTGGGCAACGAACGCGGGTTCGAGACCGACGGGGATCGCATCCTGGCGCTCGCTCGCATCTACGAGAGGATCGGGACGCAGGAGCTCCTGGAGAAGGCGGTCCACATCTACAAGCATCTCGAGCGCAGCTTCGAGCGGGTCTCGGTGCTCGGCCACCTCGCATCGCTTTCGAGAAGGCTGGGGAACCGGGAGGAGGCGGTCCGCTACGAGGAACGGTTCCTTCACCTCTTCCGGGTCCGGATGCACCGGCCGTCGTTCGCCGACGTCACCAGGATCGCGGCCAGGCGGTACCTGCCTCTCTCCAAGCTTTCCCGGATCCGGTTCGCGAGCCGGGAGGAGCTGGCCGAGCCCTCGCCGAGGGAGCGGGCCATCGCGCTCTTCCTCGCCGGGGACGCGAGCGGCGCTCGCGAGCTGCTGGCCGGCTGGAGCGAGGTCCTCGATCTGAAGTACAGGGCCGACCTGGCGGTTCTCGAGGGCTCGCGGGAGGAGGGGATCCGGTTGTATCTGGCGAGCCTGGAGGCGGACCCCTCCGACGTCCGCGTGCTCGAGTGGCTCCTGAACGACTACGAGACCTCGCGATCGGCTCCGATCGGGGAGTACTTCCAGAGACCGGAGATCGCCCAACGTTCGCTCGAGCGGCTCGACGCCGCGCTGCGCGCAAGCCCGCTCCGGCCGGGCCTTTGGAGGCAGATGGCCGCGCTCCATCGGATCCTCGGCCACGGCGAAGAGGCCACCCGGTGCACCCAGCGAGCCGCGTCGCTCGAGGAAGCGGCACGGCGCCGGGAGAGCACGGTGGGCCGCGTCCTCGCCGACTCGGTCTATCACTTCGTCGGGCGGGCCAAGGGACTCATCCACGAGATCTGGGCGGCGCGCCGGCCCGCGCAGCCGGGACGGGGGGGATTCCTGGAGGAAATTCTCGGAAACCTCAC
Organism: Thermoanaerobaculia bacterium; assembly: GCA_033853815.1. Classification (GTDB taxonomy): domain Bacteria; phylum Acidobacteriota; class Thermoanaerobaculia; order UBA5066; family Gp7-AA6; genus JAWOLE01. Next base: position 4,662 of record JAWOLE010000093.1, on the reverse strand, counting down.
ACAGGAGTTCTCTCAGTCGGTTCGCAACACGTTTCTCTCGGTGCGCGAATATGCCCGGGCCAAGTGGCCCGAACACACGCACGACATCCTGGACTACAACTACACGTACAAGGTCACGAAGGAGGACGAGACGTCCGGCGGGCTTTCCGCGGGGCTTCCCACGGCCCTGGCGTTCCTCTCGGTCTTTCTCAACCGCCCCGTGCCGCAGGACACGGCCTCGACCGGCATCCTCATCGCGGACTCCCACGACGTCCAGGTCCTGCGGCCCGTGGGGGAGCCGGAGTACAAGGTCCGAGGCGCCTACAACCGTAACCTCCGGAGAGTCATCCTGCCGGAGGCGAACCGACGCGATCTGGACGGGAACCCCTGCGTCCCGCGGGCGATCTGCGACGAGATCGTCAGCTACGCCTCGAACCTCGACGAGGCCGTCGTCCTGACCTTCGGCTCGGACGTCTGGATCAGCTGACTTTCGGCCGCCGACGTTCCGCCGAGAGTTTCAAAACCAGAGCTTCCGAGTGACCAGGACTCAGTTGACCCGGACGGTCTTGGGCGTTGTCACCTGGCTCGATTCCTTCTGTATGACGATCTCGAGGACGCCATCCTTCATCTCGGCCCGCGGCTCGGTCTCGCGCATGCCTCCGGGGATGTAGACGGTTCGGCGAAACGGCCCGAAGGGGGTCTCGCTCGAGTGGAGCCTGAGATCGTGGTTCTTGGAAGCGGCCCGGCGCCCGCTGATCGTGAGCAGCTTTCCCTGCGCCACGACCTGGACCTGATCGCGGGCAATGCCGGGAACGTCCACGCAGATGCGGATCTCCGTATGGCTCTCCCAGACGGACATGGGTGGAGTCCAGGAGGTGAGCGGAACGGGCCGGACTTCTCCCCCGAGATCTCCCAGGAGCGTCATAAGCCGGTTCAACTGCCTTTCGACGTGCTCGGCCGGGTCCTTCTCCGCGGGAATCGGGGCATAGGGCGCTTCCGTCCGCGGAAGGGTCGATCCCGTCAGCGCCTGGTAGAGCTGTTCCATTCGTCCAATCGTCTGTTCGATCTCGGTCGTCCCCGAGATGGGTTCGCCTTCTGTCATTGGCGGCTTCCTCCTTCTTGTTTCTTGTCCTCCCTGTCGGCGCGAGCCTCCTCGCGCAGTCCTCGCGGGAGAAGAGAGGGGCGAGGCCTGGATGGGCCTCGCCCCGGACGGCGCGCCGTTCGCGGCTCCCGCCATTCCTCTAGTAGATCGTCACGACGGGTGGAACCGGATACTGCGCGTAGGGGAACGTCTGCGTGATCCGCGCGCTGAGGAACGGGTCGGCCCAGATGGGGCGCACCGAAGCCTCCAGAGCCTCAGGACTCACGCCGGAGAGATACGGATTGATTCCCTGCGCGAACGGCGTCTGGCCGCCCGTGTGGGAGAGTCCGGGCGCGAAACCCTGGTTCCAGGGGCTCTGACCGAGCGGCATCTGTCCGATGGCCGGAGACCCGAAACTGAAAGGACTCGCCCCGGTCTGCGTGAAGGGGTTGACGCCGAAGCTCGGAGCGCCCAGGCCGTACTGCGAGCCGAGCTGCCCGCTCGTGTGGGAGAGACCCTGGGAGAGACCGTGGACCGACAGGCGCACCTGATTCAGGGCGTCGATGCACTGGTTGATCCGGTCGTTCAACAACTGAAGTTTGCGAATGTCTACTTTCGCGGTTTCCATCTGCTCTGCCTCCTTGGGTTTATGGTTGCCGGACACGCGTGTCATACGTTCAGACCGTATCCGCTGGATCGAGGCCGCACAATCCGGGAAATCCCGGCATCGCGAGGCGGGAATTCCCTGAAGGTTCCGGCGCGGTTCTTGCCGCGCGCGCAAACTCGGGTCAGGGCTGGATCAGACCCTGGCGGATGGCGTAGCGGACGAGACCGGCCGTCTCGTGAATCTCGAGCTTCGTCATGATCCGGGTGCGGTGGGACTCGGCGGTCTTGGCGCTGACGCCCAGGACCTTAGCGATCTGCTTGGTGGTCCGGCCCTCGGCCACGAGCTGCAGGACCTGGCGTTCGCGGCTGGTCAGCGGATCCTCGACCGGGTTTGTCTTGCGCAGGGAGGCCTCGACGACGACGCGCGAGATGCCCGGGCTCAGGTAGATCGAACCGCGCAGGACCTCCTGGATGGCGCGGACGAGCTGCGCCGCGGCCTGCGACTTCAAGACGTATCCGGAGAATCCGGCCTCGAGCGCGGCCAGGACGTAGTGGCTCTCGGTATGAACGGTCAGGGCGATCGTACGGACCGACGGGGAACCGCGGGAGATCGCTCTCCCGGTCTCGATCCCGTTCAAGGACGGCATGGCGAGATCGAGAATGGCGATGTCGGGGGAGAGATCGCGGGCGAGACGGCTTGCCTCGTGGCCGTCGGAGGCCTCGCCGACGACGTCGAAGCCCTCGCGCTCCAGAAGCGCCTTCAAGCCCTGGCGAACGATGACGTGGTCGTCCGCAAGAAGGATCCGGCAGGTCACGACCGCCTCTCCAGGGGGACCGCGACGGACAGATCGGTCCCCTGTCCGGGGGAGGAACGAATCCGGATGCGGCCGCCCAGGGCGTCGATTCTTTCGCGAACCCCGAGCAGGCCCAGCCCGCTCCCGCGCCCTTCGCCCCGCAGGACGAGGTTGACGTCGAAGCCGACGCCGTCGTCGCGGATCGCGCATCGAAGCAGCCGTCGGCCTCGCGCGAGCGCGATGGAGGCCTGGCCGGCGCGGGAATGGCGCCCGATGTTGGCGAGGGCCTCCTGGACCACCCGGTAGATCGCCGTCTCGACCAGCGGGTCGAGCCGCCCCTCCGTCGAGCCCTCCACACGGATGGGGATCCCCGTGCGGGTCGAGATCCCGTCGGCCAGGAACTCGAGCGCGGGCACGAGGCCGAGATCGTCCAGGATGGTCGGCCGCAGCTCGTGCGAAAGACGCCTGAGGCGCTCCTCGATGTCGTCGAGATAGCCCGCGACCTGCCGCAACCGCCTGCGTCCATGCGTCGGCAGCTCCTTTGCGATCTCGGCCAGAGCCAGGTGAATTGACGCGGTGACCTGACCCGCTTCGTCATGGAGCTGGTGGGCGATGCGTTGGGCTTCCTCTTCCCGGGCGTTGAGGTACCTGGCCGAGAGAACGCGCAGCGCGTCGCGGTGGGCCAGCATGCGGCGGTAGAGGGCGCGGTGCTGTTTTTCGCTCTCCTTCAATCGCCGCTCGATTCTCTTGCGGCGAGTGATGTCGCGCACCGCGCAGAGGAGACGCGGCCGGCCCCGGGAAGGCCTCTCGAGGGGCGTGACCGCGAGGGCGGTCTCGATCGTCTCGCTGCCGGGAGGCTGCAGCCGGACTTCCCACTCGCGGACGGCGGTCCCTCCTGTCTCGCGCAGCCGCGCGAGCCTGTTTCGGAAGGAGCGGCGCTGCTCGCGGCAGACGAAGAAGGGAAGCTCCGTCCCGAGCAGCTCGCTGCGCGGAGTCCGCAGCAGCCGGGAGGCGAAATCGTTAGCCTCCCGGATCCTTCCTTCCGAGCCGGTTACGAGAAGGCCGTCCGGCGCGCGGTCGAACATCTCCTGGTAGCGTCGAAAGGCCTCTTCCGGCCGGAAACCGGAATCAACCTGACGGCGGAAGGTGAACTGTTCGATCCTTCCACCTCCGGAAAGTGAGTGCGGCCGGACTTTGCGCCCGCCCGGAAAGTCGAAGAACCTACTTACCTCGCCGGGAGGGGAAATGCAACCCCGGGAGCCGAATCAGGCTCGGGCGGCTTCGCGAAAGAAGTCCGCGGTCGTCTTCAGGCCCTCTTCGAGGCGCGTGTAGGGAGGAAGACCGAAATCGCGAAGGACCGCGGAGCCGTCGAGCACGCTGCGCCGCTGCTCGCCTGGAGGAAGAGCGACATGTTCGGGCTTGTCGCGGTAGTCCAGTTGCCGGGCGATCAACTCGAAGAGGCGGTTGACCGAGGTCTCTACGCCCGTGCCGAGGTTCCAGGTGCCGCTCCGGTCGCTCTCGGCCGCTCGGGTCGCGGCCTCGACGAGATCGCCGACGAAGACGTAATCGCGCGTCTGCTCCCCGTCGCCTCGGATCCTGGAGCGGCGGCCGTGAAGAATGGCTTCGGCGAAGATCGCGACGACCCCGGCCTCTCCGGTGCCGTTCTGGCCCGGCCCGTAGACATTGGCATAGCGGAACACCTGCGTCTGAAACCCGTGGATGACCCGGTAGTAGTAGAGGTACTTCTCGATCGAGAGCTTGGCGCAGCCGTAAGGGGACACGGGGTTGGTCGGGTGGTTCTCGGCTGCCGGCCTTCCCCCTTCCGGCTCCCCGTAGAGCGCTCCTCCGGTCGAAGCGAAGAGGACGCGCCGTACGCCCGCGCGCCGACAAGCCTCGAAGAGGCGAAGCGACCCCAGGATGTTGGACCGGGCGTCGTGAAGCGGATCCGAGACGCTGTGCCGCAGGTCGATCTGCGCCGCGTGGTGGGAGACGAAGTCGATCCGCTCCTCGCGAAGGAGGGACTCGAGATCCGTCTCGGCGATGTCCGCCTGGACGAACCGGGCCTTTTCGGGCACCTTCTCGCGCCGTCCGGCGGAGAGGTCGTCCACGACGACGACGCGGTGGCCGTCGTCGGAGTGCCGCTTCGCCATGTGCGAGCCGATGAATCCGGCGCCGCCTGTCACCAGGATGTTCATAGAATTC
>JAWOLE010000092.1:0-39254 GCA_033853815.1 Thermoanaerobaculia bacterium | reverse complement strand
GGCGGGCCGGGTCCGTGGCGATGGGACCGAAGGGATAGGGCACGGCGAACTCCAGCAGCCGGAAGGGGGAGATCGAGTAGAGCAGCGAGTCCCGGAGCGGAATCCCGGTCACCGCGCGCCGCGTCTGCGGGATCCAGAGGGCCGTCGCGACGATCTGAGGCGCGGCCGCGAGAGCGCCGAAGAAGAGGGCCAGGGCCAACGCCGACAGGCGGCGGGCGCGAAGGGCGCGTTCCACCTCGAGAAGGATCCAGAGAAGCGAAGCCGCGATGACGACGGCGATCTGGAAGACGTCGCCCGCGAGGAACTCGAGCGCGAAGAGGACCGAGAGGGCGAGGATCCTCCCGCGCGGCAAGCCGGCGCGCTCGATTCCCCAGAGGATCCAGGGCAGGAGCGCCATGCCGGGCATGTAGTGCGGAAAGAAGGATTCCGCGGCCACGACGCCGGAGAAGTCGTAGGTGACGGCGGCTATCCAGGCCGCTCCCGGGGAGGCCCCGATCGACGTCAGCAGGCAGATCACTCCCGCCCCGGCCAGCACCCAGTGGAGGACGGGAAAGAGCCGCATGGCCGCCGGAAAGGCGAGCAGCGAGAGTACGGCCCGCCCCGGATAGAGCGCGCCGGCGTTGGGATTGGGCAGGAGCGGACGGCCCCCCGAGATGTCCGCCATCCAGACAGGCAGGCGACCGGAGGCCCAGGCGTCGTGAATCGCCTTCTCCATCGGGAGGTTGTAGGACAGCAGATCCCGCCCGGCGAAGTTGCGGCGGAGCAGGAGAGGGTCCGCGTACACGGCGGCAACGAGCAGCAGAAAGAGCGCGGCCGGCGCGACCCATTGACGATTGCCGAATGACGATTGTCGATTGAGGAACCGGCTCTCTTCAATCATCAATCGTCAATCTTCAATCATCAGTTAACTTAGGATAAGCCATCAAAACAGAGACAGACAACCGCGAACGGATCGCGGCGGCCGCGGTGGTGGCCCTCGCGGCCCTCTCGGTCGCCGCGCGCGTGTGGCTGCTCGCCACGCGGCCTCTCTGGCACGATGAGATCTTCACGCTCTGGGCCGCGAGGCTCTCGCCGCCCCACCTGCTGCACGCGCTCGCCCTCGATTCCGGGCCGCCGCTCTTCTATCTCCTCGAGAAGCCGCTCGTGCGAGCCGCGGAAGCGCTCGCGCTGCCCGACTCGACGGCACGGCTCCTTCCCTTCCTGGCGCTCGCGATTCTCTTCGCCGGCGCTCGATCGCTCCCGCCGGGCCGCTCGCGCGGCTATTTCCTCCTGCTCGCGGCCTGCTCGCCCTTCTTTCTTCTCTACTCGGCCGAGGCCCGGGCCTACGCCGTGCTCGCCCTCGTCGGATTCCTGCTCTTTCTTCTCGTGGCCGCCGATGCGGCCGGCTGGCGCGGATTCGCGGCGATCGCGCTCGCGGCGGCCTTTGCCCTGTGGACGCACTACCTGGCGCTCTTCCTCGTGGGTTCCCTTCTGCTAGCATCCGTCACCCAGGGGCGCCGGCGCTCTGCTCTGGCGCTCGCGGCGGGACTCGTCCTCTTCCTACCCTGGTCGCCGGTCCTCATCGCGCAGCCGCGGGCCGCCACCGCCTGGATGCGGGAGCCGCCGCAGGTCGCCGCGGCCGGCTTCCTCGCCGCTCTGGGAGGCGCCCTGCGCGTCTCGGCGCCCTTCGGCCCGCGGCTGCCCGAGCCGCTGTTGTGGCTTGCCTGCGCCGCCGGGGCCGCGCTCCTGTTCCTCGCCCTCAGGCGCCCCCACGACGCCGAGGACCGACTGGGAATCGCCACCCTTCTACTGACGCTCGGAAGCGTCCTCGCGGCCTCGCTCGGACGCCCGGTCGCCTTCGCCGGCCGGACCGAGATGACGGTCCTTCCGATCTGGTTCTGGCTCCTGGCGCGAAAAGCGGAAGGGTCGGGCGCGGTGCGGCGAGGCGTCGCCGCGGCCTCCCTCATCGCGGCCGTCGCGAGCCTTCTCCTGCTCACGGCGCCGACGCGGCCCCGCCCCTCCTCCGACCTGATCCCGAGTGTCGAGTCGGAGGCTCGAAAGGGCGACCTCGTCGTGGCGACAGCCACCATGTACCTGCCGGCGCGCCTCGCGCGGGATCGTGGCCTGCTCGCGGCCGACCTCGCCGCCTTCCCGGCCGACCTTGCCAACCATCCCGGCTGGTTTCTCCAGCAGCACCCGTCGCAGGAAGAGGAGAACCGTCTCGTGGAGAACGCCTCGCGCGCCGGGACGGACCACACCGTCTTCCTCCTTTTCGATCGCCCCTTCTGGACGCCGCGCCTCGAGCAGTCTCTCTCCGCCCGAGGCCGTGTGCGGACGGTGGCTTCATTCCCCGCCGCGTTTCTCGCCGCCTTCACCACCGGGCCGCCACCGTCACCGAAGTGACCCCTGAACCGATCAAGAGTGCTGGGTTCCATCGTCCGCAGAACCCTCAACGCAGATTGATCTGAGAAAGACGCCCCGGATCCGTCGCCGTTTCCCTCGTCGGCACGCGGCGGCCAGGCCGCGAATTCACCGGCGGGCGCCGCTCTAGTCTTTCGGGCACAGGGACAGCAAGTCTCAGCCACGACTGCGGTGCGTGCCCTCGGACAAGGCCTCCTCCGGGAAACGCCCCCGGCTCCGGGGCTGGCAGTGGGGCTTATGTCTGGGCGTCAGCCTCGGCGGCGGGACGCCTCCCGGAGGAGGCGATGAGTGAAGGAGCAAGGTATGCTGAATCGTTCGCTCCATCATCCCTGCGACTGAGCGACCAGCGACGGCCCGGTTCTCTCTCTGGCGGCAGGGCCGGAGCGTGCCGACGAGGGAGGCGGCCCGACGCCCGGGCGGCTCGAAGCGAGAGGAACCGCTCTACGGGGCGGGTTTGCGGGCGACGGCGAGCAGGGACATGCCGGTTGTCGGGGGGGTCTGCTCCTCGCGGCGGAGAAGAGGCAGGAAGAGCCGGAAGGCGCGAAGCTGGCCGCGCGGCAGAACCCTGCGCCGCAGGACTCTTCCATTCACGAACCAGCCGAGGATGCCGACGCGGTTGACGAAGCGGCAGTCGTCGATCGCGAACCCGGCCTTCGCGAGCTTCTCTTCGAGCTCCGCCTTCTCGTAGCGCCGGAAATGGCGCAGGTGTTCGTCGAGCGTGCCGTAGAGCCAGGAGAGCGCCGGGACGAGGAGCACCAGGCGCCCCCCCGGCTGAAGGATCGCCAGCATGTCGGCGAGCGTCCCGCCGTCGTCCTCGATGTGCTCGAGGACGTTGCAGCAGACGATCGTGTCGATCGAGAGGGAGCGGATCTCCTCGCGCTCGGCGGGGGTCAGCGGGAAGCTGTAGGAGGAGACCCGCACGATCCGGTTGTCGCGGAAGGCCCCCTTGAGATACTCGACGGCCACCGGGTCCACGTCGGAAGCGACGACCAGCTCGCGCTCGGGGCCTCCGTCGCTCTCGACGAGGTGCCGCGTCAGGTTTCCGAAACCCGCTCCGATCTCCAGGATGCGCCGGCCGAGAGCCTTCGTGAAACGCTCGACGAGCCAGCGGTTGTAGGGCTCGAGCCTGGCCAGGCGCGCCAGCGTGACGTGCCCGACGTTGGCCGAGTTCTCCGCCTCCCGGAAGCGGTGCTTGACGATCGTCCAGAGGGCGGAGAAGGCGTCCTTCCAGCCGATCTTCTTCCCCTCTTCGTAGGTGCGGCCGTAGTAGGAGATCGGGACCTCGTAAACGCGATACCCCCGGCGGGCGACCTTGGCCGTGATCTCGGGTTCGATGCCGAACCGGCGCGACTCGATCGTCATGGACTGGACGACCTCGCGCCGGAACATCTTGTAGCAGGTCTCCATGTCCGTCAGGTTCAGGTTCGTCGCCATGTTGGAGGCGAGCGTCAGCAGGCGGTTGCCCACGGTGTGCCAGAAGTAGAGGACCCGCCGCTCGCCCCCGCCGAGGAAGCGCGAGCCGTACACGACGTCGGCGTGTCCCTCTTCGATCGGGCGCAGGAGCCGGGGGTACTCGCGCGGGTCGTATTCGAGGTCCGCGTCCTGCACGACGACGACGTCCCCTTCGGCGTAGCGGAAACCGACGGAAACCGCGGCGCCCTTCCCCTGATTGCGAGGCTGGAGAAAGACCCTCACGCCGTCTTTCCCGTCCATCGCGCGCAGGATCTCCCGCGTGCCGTCCGTCGAGCCGTCGTCCACGATCAGGATCTCCTTGTCGACGGGAACGGCCTGGACCTGGCGGACGATCTCGCGGACCGTCTTCGCCTCGTTATAGACGGGCATCACGACTGAAAGCTTCATTGCCGGGATCTGCCTCTTGCGAGCATTATGCGGCCAACGAGGCTCTTCTCCGATCCCTCAAGGGCGGGAAGCGGGACTCGGAACTCCGGACTCGGGACTCGTGCCGGACGGCGGCAGGTCCCAGAGATAGATCGAGTAGCCGATCCGCCCGGCGGGCCGGCCGCGAGAGGCGAGGTCGTCCCGCAGCCGTTTCAAGGCGGCCGCGACTTGCGGAGCGCCGTGGTAGAGGAAGTATTCGGGCCCTTCGGCGAGATAGAGAGAGGAAACCGCGACGAGGCCTCCCCGCACGCGGGGATCGGCCACGAAGTCCGGAACACCGATCCGGTAGGGCACGTCGTCCCCGCCGAAGTACGCGACTGTGGGATCGGCTTCGCGCCGATGGGGATCGGCGGCGCTCCGGCGGCGGATCTCCGCGGCGAGGCGCTTCAGATCGAGCCCCCAGTCCACGTTCGAGTCCGAGAGGATGGTCCGCCCCTTCTCCGGCCCGCCGACGAGGGGATTGAAGTACGAGAGTTCGTGCGGATGGATCCGGGCGATCTCGATGGCCGAGAGGAGCGGGAGCGCCGCCAGCAGCCACACCAAGGCTCCTCGCGGAGACCTCGCCCGCGCCCTGGCGAGGAGTCCCGCGCCGGCGAGCGCCAGGAAGGGATAGACCGGCAGCATGTGGCGGATCCCGATGTTGTAGCTCGTGCCGACCGACGCGAGAAAGAGGACCCCGACGGGTAGGAGCAGGAGAAGCGCCTCCGCCCGGGTCTCCGCGTCGCGCGCGAGCGACACGAGGAGCAGCGCGGTGACGACGAGGAACGCCAGGGTGCTCTTGGCCAGGAACGCGACGAAGAAGTAGAGGGGAAAGCTCGCCTCCGAGACCCTTCCGAACAGGAAGTTCACCCCGCCTCCCACCGCGTTCTGGCGCGCGACCGAGGCGAGGCCGCCAAGATAGTGCCCGAGCGGCGGGGAAACCGAGGCGACGTTCTCGATCGCCGCGGAGAGGCCCGGCGCGCCGCGGCCGGCGACCATCTCGTGAATGACGCGGCGCTGGTCGGCCCGGTTCATCCGGGACGTCACGGGCGCGTACACACAGAGCACCACGATGAGCGCTCCGGCGCAAACGGCCGCGAACCGCGCGAGCACGCGGCCCGCTTCGGCCGCGGGCCTCTCCCGCCCGCGGATCCCGAGGAGGCCTTGCAGGAGGAAGATCGGCGCGAGGTAGACCGCGGAGAACTTCGTCGCGAGTGCGAGGCCGAACGCCGCGGACGCGCCGATGAGCGCCGCGACCGACCCGCGCCGCCGGGCGCTCTCCCAGGCCAGAACGGCGATGAGGAAGGTCAACGCCGCGCCGAGGTCGGTGTGCACGACGCCGGCGTGGGCTACGAGGTTCGGATCGAACGCGAGCAGGGCCATCGCGAAGAGGGCGGGCCCGCCGCCCCAGCGCCGGCGCGCCCAGAGGAAGACCGTCGCGAGGAGGAGCGCGAGGACGACGAGGAAGGGAGCCCGCGCGGCCGCGGCGATCGCGTCCGGCGAGACGGGTCCGCCGAACAGGAAGGCGTGTCCGTAGTCGGTGAACGTGACGCCCATCGGGACGCTCGCCGGCGGAGGCGGCAGGGGAAGGGCTTTGAGCGCGAGGCCGGCCAGCATTTTCATGAGCGGCGGGTGCTCGATGTTGACGATCGCGTTGTGCGCCCAGACCTCGAAATAGCCGGACAGGATGTGAACGGGCTCGTCGGCGGAGAGCGAATCGTTGCGGGTATGGTCGTAGACGAGGAGGAGAGAGATGGCCCCCGCTCCGACAGCCGCCAGGGCGATCGCGAGCGGCCCGCGGCTTGACCGTGTTGGGTGCGCTCCGCTCAAGCTTTCCGTTTGGGCTCCAGCGTGTGCCGCACGAGGGCCGCGAGCGCGGCGAAGCCGTCTCGCAGGCGGATCTTCTTGCCTTCCGCGCGGGAACGGCCGAAGTAGGAGACGGGGACCTCGAAGATGCGGAAGCTGCCGCGGGCGACCTTGACGGTGAACTCGGCGTCCACGCCGAAGCGCTTCGACGTCAGGTCGAGGGCGGGCACGACGCGCCGGTGAAACGCCTTGTAGCAGGTGGCCATATCGGACAGGTTCAGGTTGGTGAAGACGTTGGAGATGAGCGTCAAGAGCCGGTTGCCCACCGTGTGCCAGAAGAACTGGACGCGGTTCTCCGAGCCGCCCCGGAAGCGGGAGCCGTAGACGACGTCCGCGCGGCCGGCCTCGATCGGGCCGAGCAGGGTCGGATACTCCGCCGGGTCGTACTCGAGGTCCGCGTCCTGGATCAGCAGGATCTCGCCGCGCGCCTCGCGGATAGCGGTCGAGACCGCGCGGCCTTTGCCCATGTTGCGGGGGTGGCGGAACACACGCACGCCGTCCCTGCCCTCCCACCGCGCCAGGATCTCGGGAGTGCCGTCCACCGAGCCGTCGTCCACGACGAGGATCTCCTTATCGATCGGCACGGCGGAGACCAGCCGCAAGACATCGTCGATCGTCTGCGCCTCGTTGTACACGGGGATCAGGACGGACAGTTTCACGGTTGCGGGAATGATAACCGGGCGGGAGGCGAAAGGCGGTAGGCCGTAAGGCGGAGCGGCGACGTGGCGATTCGCGGGCAGTGGGTCAGTATCAGAACTTCCCTGTTCATCCGCCCGGCGTCGGGCCCGCCTCCCTCGTCGGCACGCGACGGCACGTCCATAGGTAGCGAGTACCGGCCGTCGCTCTATTGCGAAGGCGCAGTCGCATCGTGGCGTGACGGAGTCGCAGGTGGAGCGCCTTCGCAAAAGGCACTCCTCCGGGAGGCGGGCCCGCCGCCGGGCTCCAGCGTGACGTTATGCACCGACGCGAGCCCCGGAGACGGCGGCGTTCCCGCACGAGGTGATGGGTGACGAGCACGGAAGGGTGCGACCTGTGCCACGCTGAGACTGCGAGGAACCCTCAGCGACGGCCGGTTGAGGATAGAGCGGCCTGCCGGAGCGTGCCTCGTAGGGAATGCCGACGGCTCCGGGGCGTCCTTTCCGCCACGATCCGCTCGATCCTGAAAACGACCCACTACCGATTCGCATCACGCCTTGCGGCCCCATAATGGAGGCTCATGCGATCACGGCGGGCGCTGTTGCTCCTGGGCATCGCCGCCGCGGTCGCGATCGGCGCGGGCCTGCGCCTCTCCACGCGGGAGCAGCTGACCTCGGGAGCGCGGGCGCGGGCCCTGACCGCCGACGACTACTACCATCTGCGGCGCGCGCGTTTCGCGGTCTCCCACTATCCGCGCACGATCGTATTCGATCCGCTGATGAACTTCCCGCAGGGAGGCGTCGCCATCTGGCCGCCGCTCTTCGACGTCGCGCTCGCGACGCCGTCCCGGATCCTCCATGGCGCTTCCGCCCCGCCCGAGGCTGTCGAGCGGGAGGCGCTCTGGGTTCCCCTCTTCTTCGCGGCCGGCTCGATCGTCCTGGCCGGCCTCCTGGGTCTCGAGGCCGCCGGCCCGGCCGGAGGCGCCGTCCTCGCCCTCTTCGTAGCCGTCGCGCCGGGCCACATCCTGTGGACCCAGTTCGGGCACACCGACCAGCACGTGGCGGAATCCTTCTTCGGACTGCTTGTCCTGCTCCTCTTCATCAGGAGCAGATTCCAAATTCCAGATTCCAGATTCCAGGAGGCGAGGCGGGCCGCTTGGAATCTGGAACCTGGAATCTGGAATGAAGTCGCCACGGGCGTGGCTCTGGCGCTGGCCGTGCTGACCTGGCAGGGAGCGATCTGCTGGGGCGCGGTCATTGCTCTCTCGCTCTTCCTGGAGGCCCTCGTGACCCGGGAGAGCGTCTTCCGGCCGGCCGTCTCGATCCTCGGGCTCGCCGCGGCGATCGTCCTGCCGGCCACCGCGGCCTGGCTCGGCCCCGCGCGCCCCCCCTTCACCTACATCAGCTTCGGACTCTTCCAGCCGCTCTTCCTCGCCGCGCTCGCCGGCGGGACGATCCTCCTCGACTCGGCCGTGCGCGCCGCGCGCTGGCAGCTCACGCGGCGCGAGACGGGCTGGCGTGCCGCCGCGATCGCGGCCGCGGCCCTGGCCGTCCTCCCCTTCGCCCCGCACCTCTGGCTGGGACTCGCCCGCGGAATCGGCTACGTCGCCGGCGCGACGAGCGAAGTCTCGGGAGCGAGCGGTTACGTCTCCTATCCGAAGAACTGGCTCTCCGGGATCTTCGAGGCGCGTCCCCTACTGGCCGATGGCCTCGGCCTGCCCGTCACGCAGCTCTCCGCAGCGTTCCTCCTCTCGCCGCTGATCGTGCTGCTGTGGGCCACTCGCGCCGCGCGCCGGCAGCGGCCGGGCGTCCACATCGCTCTCGCGGTCTGGGGCGCGGTCACACTCTTCCTCGCCCTATCCCAGCGGCTGAACGTCTACTACGCCGTGCCCCTGGCCGGCCTCTGCCTCATCGAAGCCGCCGGCCTCGCCCGTCGGCTCGTCTCGACCCCTCGGTCCGCCTCTGTTCTCGCAGTCCTCTGCGGAGCGGCCCTCGCCCTGCCGATGGCGCCGGGCATCCGCGAAGAGGTGACGGCCATCCGTGTGCCGGGCTCGGACCTCTTCGACACCCTGGACTGGATGCGCCTGCGCCTCCCGCACGCTGTGGACGCTTACGACCCGCGCCTGCTCTCGAGCGCCCCTCTTCCGGACCTGGCGAAGGCCTCCTCGGTGCTCGCTCCCTGGTCGCTCGGCCATCTCATCCTGTACGAGGCGGAACTGCCGGTCGTCGCCAACAACTTCGGCTACGGCTTCCTCGACTCGGTCCGGTTCTTCCTCGCGGAATCCGAGGAGGAGGCGCTAACCCTGGCCGCCGGGCGGAGGGCGCGCTGGGTGCTTGCGACCGACCTGGTGCCGCGCATGAACGACTACGCGGGCTTTCTCGGGCGCCCCCCCTACCTGCGCGTCACCGAACAGGGCCCCGTGCCGATGCCGGCGTATTTCTCCACTCTCCAGTCACGCCTCTACGATTTCGACGGCGGCGGCGCCCGGGCCGGCGACGTGCAGATAGCGCCTCTCGCTCATTTCCGCCTCGTCTACCGCTCTCGCTCCGCGATCCGGCGCGGCGGACGCTGGCTCGCGCGCTGGAAGGTCTTCGAGATCGTTCCGGACTAACGGCTCGGCCCGTAGAGCCGCCAGGCGCCTCCCGCCATGTTCTTCTCGGTCGGGCTGCTCGCCGAGAGCCCGACTCGCTTGAGCTCTTCCCTCGCGGGATCCTGCCCCGAGAAGGCTCCCAGCATCGCGGCGCGCCAGAGCCGCACCCAGTAGGGAGGCCGGGGCGGACGCGCGAGCGTCAGGGCGAAAAGCAAGAGCGGGAGGGAAACGCCGAGGAGCGGCCGCGGGGAGAGCGGGGCCGCCGCGTTGAGTGCCAGGGCTCCCGCCACGGCGCAGGCGAGCAACGGCAGCAGCAGGGACGCCCATCCGAGCGGCGAGAGAAGATTGGGCGCCGCCCAGCGATGGATGAGAAACCAGAGGGAAGCGCTGCCGGGTGGCCAGGAGAGGTCCGGCGGGAGATGAACCCAGCTGGCGGTCAGCAGCAGGTGAACGGCCGCCGAGAACACCGCGGCCATCGAAAAAAGACCTCGGGCAAGAGGCGTGGAAAGACCCCGAGCGAGAACGAGAGCGGCCAGGAAGATGACCGGCAGAAGGTAGCGGTCTCCGAGCGACCAGCCTCCGTGCCAGTTGGGATAGCCGCTGATCGGCAGAAAGAGGCCGAGCATGGCCGCCAGGCAGAACCAGAAATCGGCGCGATCCTCCCTGGACCGCCACCAGGCAATGAACCCGGGCAGAAGGAAGACCAGGAACGGGGAGAAGAGCAGCAACCCCCGGGCCGGATCGAAGAGCAGGCTCCAGGCGATCCTGGGGCTCGGCGCCCCGAGACCGAAGAGGCCCTTCCCGGCCAGCGAAGCGAAGTCCGATCGCCACTCGCGCGCCGAGGAGAGCACGAACGGGGACCCGAAACAGGCAGCGTTGTAGGAGAGGAGCAGCAGAAACGGAATCCCCGCCCCCGCCGCGAACGGGATCGCGTTGCGCGCCCGCCGCCATGCCGCGCGCAGGAGGAGAAAGAGGACCAGCGGCGCCGCCGTGTACTCCGAGAATGCGGCCCAACCCGCCAGCAGGCCTGCGGCCAGGAGAAGCGGCCATCCCCGCTCCGGGACAGCGTCCTCGCGCCGGCGCACCAGGTCCCACGCCAGAAAGAGAAGCGCCGCCGACCAGGTGTGCGAGAAGAAGCTGCGCGCGTAGAAGAGAAAGGGCGTGCCGAAGGCCACGGCGAAGACAATCAGGGCCGCGCCCCGACGCGGCGAGAAATTCGCCGCACTCCCTTGTTGCGCGGAGTTCGCCGCGCTCCGCCGTTGCGCGGAAGTCGCCGCGCCCCCTTGCGGCGCGAGGCGCGCCGCGAGCCGGAAGAGCGCGAGGACGGACAGCAGGCTGACGGTCAGGATCCGCAGGAGAAGGAAAATCGCGGCGCTCGGGGAGCGGGGCGCGGGCAGAAAGACGCGCAGGGCGCGGTAGACGGGGACCGCCGCGAACGCCAGGCCGGGCGCCTTGTTGGAGTAGAAATGGCCGCCGGAGACCGCCTTGTCCTCCTGGTCTCCCAGGACGCGGATGGCGTCGTCGATCCGCCAGGTCCCCGTCTCGACGAAGGCGTAAACGGCCTCCTGGCGCGACAGCTCGTTCGGATCCGCGAACGGCGGAAAGGCCCCGGTGAAATAGACGGTCAGGAACGCGAAGAGTCCCGCGACCGCAAAACCCGCGCGGCGCTCGCGGTCCCGAGGCGCCTGCGGCGGCATCCCACGATTCTCCGGTTTCAAGTTTCAAGTTTCAAGAGCAGGCCGGCTCGATTCCTGAAACCTGAAACATGAAACCTGAAACTAGAATGTGGCATGTCTCCCCGCGCCCGGGCGCTCGTGCCCATCCTGGCCGTCGTGGCGCTCTTCTGCCTGCCCCTGCTCCCGGAGATCCTCGGCACCCGGCGCCTGGTTTTTCGCGACGCGCAGGTCACGCACTGGCCGTGGCGGCGGGTGGCGATGGCCTCGCTCGCCGCCGGCCGCGTCCCTTTCGTGAACCCCTCGGCCTCGGGCGGTGAGCCCCTCCTGCCCAATCCCAACGCGGTCCTGCTGTACCCGACGCTCCTCCTCGAGAAGCTCCTGCCTCCCGCCTCCGCTTTCAACCTGCACTATCTCCTTCACGTCTTCTGGGCGTTCTTTGGCGCGCGCGCGCTCGCCCGCCGCCTGGGCCTGTCGGAAGGGTCGGCGTTCTTCTCGGGGGTGGCTTTCGCTTTCTCGGGGACCCTGATGTCCTTCCTCTCGGCCTTCGCCAACTCGGGCCCGTCGGCCTCCTGGCTTCCCTGGTGCGCGGCGGCGACCCTGGACGCCGTCCGCGCGGACTCCTTCCCGCGGGCTCTTCGCGGTTGCGCGGCCGCCGGCTGCGCGTTCGGCATGCAGTTGCTGGCGGGCGAGCCGGCGATCTCGGTGCTGACGCTGCTGTTCGCGGCCTTCCTCGCGGCGGGCGAGTTCTTCGGCTCGGATCGCGCGTCCCGTCCGAGCGCACCGGCCCTCCTCTCCCGGACCGTCCTGGCCGGCTCGATCGCGGCGGCGCTCGCGGCGCCTCTCCTGCTGCCGCTCTCGGCGGTCTTCAAGCTCACCTATCGGGGGCAGCACCTCTACTCCGAACGCGCCTTCGGCTCCGCGCCCCTTGCCGCCTGGCGGCTGTTCGAGTGGATCTTCCCGCGCTTCAACGGCGACCCCGGAGACCTCGGAGCCCGGGCCCACTGGCAGTACGCCCTCCACGCCGGGGACGTCGTCTACGTCTGGTGCGTCACCTTCGGAGTGATCCCGCTGCTTCTCGTTCTCCTGGCTATTCTGCGGCGGGAGTTCTGGAAGGGACGCTCGCTCTGGCTCGCGGCGGGAGCGGCCGTTTCCCTTCTCTTCTCCTTCGGCAATTCACTACCGCTCTTCCGGCTCCTCTTCGCCTTCCCGGCGCTGCGCCGGCTCCGCTATCCCATCAAGTTCTATCTGCTGACGACGATGTGCCTGGCGCTCCTCTCGGGATTCGCGGCCGAGCGCCTTCTTTCGCCCGACGCGAAAACAGGCCGCAGGGAGCGCTGGGCCCTTCTGGCGGCGGCCCTGCTCTATGTGGCGGCGTTCCTGCTCGCCGGCCCGGGGGGGTTCGCGGACCGGACGATCGCGCCGGTCCTGACGGAGGGAGGGCTCGCGCAGGGCAAGCACCTGCCCGCCATCCTCGCGACCCTCCGCGGAGACGCCGTCTTCGGACTGATCGCCGTCGGCGTCCTCGGCCTCGTGCTGCTCGGGCGCCGTCGGCTTCGCGGCAGGGCGTGGCTGCTCGGCCTGACGGCGCTGCTCCTCGCCTTCCCGTGGGCGCTCCCGCTCTTCGTTTCGGCCCGGGAGAAAGACCTCGAACGCCCGCCGGCCCTGCTCCAGGCGCTCGACAGGGAGGGGCTCGTCTACGTCCGGACCCGCAATCCCGAGCCGGACACGGGTTCCAGCGGCGCGAACTCCGGTCTTCCGGAGCGTTTCGTCGCCCTGGCTCGCGCCCAGATCGAGGAGCTCGTCCCCGAGACGGGAGCGGCCTTCGGCGTCCGCTACGTCTTCGACGCCGACCCCGACGGCTCCTACGGCTACTACAACCGGCTGGCGGCCGAAGCGGCCTCGGCTTCGACGCCGGAGCAGAGGAGCCGGATCCTCCGCGCCTACGGCGCGAGGTGGTACCTGCACGACGAGAGAGAGCCGGCGCCTTTCTTCGAGCCCGTGACCGGCATCGCGGTGGCCGGCCAGCGGCTCAATCTCTCGGAGCTTCCCGACGCGCTGCCAGAACTGCGGTGGGCCGGCCGGGAATACCGCCGCAATTCTCTCTCCGGCGCGCTGGAGCTGGTCCGCTCGGAGGGATTCCGGCCGGACGCCGAGGTCGTCCTGCCCGGGCCGGCCGACCGGGAGGCCGCCGCGGCCATCCCCGGCAAGGTGACCGTCGAGACGGTCGAAGCCGACCGTGCCTCGGCGCGCGTGGAAGCCGGCGGAGCCGGGCATCTCGTCTTCTCCCGAACGTATTTCCCCGCCTGGAAGGCGAAGCTCGATGGCCGGCCGGTCCCCGTCCTGGTCGCCAACGCGCGCGACCTCGCGGTTGCGGTGCCCGCCGGCAGCCACCGCGTCGAGTTCTCCTACGATCGCGCTCCCTTCCGCCGCGGCGTCCTCCTCCAGGCCGCCGCGTTCGTCGCGATTCTCCTCGCCGCCGCCCGCGCAGGGTCGCAAAGTCTCGCGGGCTCGAGATAAGGGCAGGGGCCGAGGAAGCCGGTCCTGCGGTGCGTCCCGAGGCTGATCGCGGCGATTCCCTTCGATTCGGCGGGCTCTTTCCTCCCCTGGCCGCGGGGGCGGTCTCGGCTGCGGTCGCCTGGCGGACCTGGATCAACCCTTTCGTCGATTCTTCGCGCGAGATGAACGTACCGGCGCGCCTTGCGCTCGGAGAGCGCCTGTACCGGGACGTCGTCTACCACTACGGCCCCGCGGGGCCGTGGATCAACGCCATGTCGATCCGGCTCCTCGGCCGGAGGTTCGCCGCGCTGGAGTTCACGGGCCTCGTTGCGGCGGCGCTTCTCTTCTATGCGCTCTTTCGACTGACCCGGCGCGCCGGCAGCGCTCTGTCCGCCTGCGCGGCCCTGACCTGGGCGGCGGCCCTCTGCGTGGGAGCGCCCAACGGCGGCTCGTTTCTCTTTCCCTACTCCTTCGGAGCGCTCTTCGCCCTGGCGGGATCGTTCACGGCTCTGTCCGTGTGCGGCGCGCCCCCCTCCCGCGCCGGAACCCTCCTCGGATCCGCCGGAGTCGCCCTGGCCCTGGCGGCGAAACCGGAGATCGGCGCGGCATGCGCAGTCGTTGTCTTGGCGGCGGCCGTGCGCTGGCCGGGCTGGAAGGAGGAGAAGAAGCTGCTGTTCCGATCCGTCCTCCTCGGCGCCGGCGCCGCGGCGGTGCTCTACGCGGTCGCCTTCCTCGGCCTCCCGTGGCGAGACCTCTATCCGGAGGGGCCGCTCGCCCTCTTCTCGCCGCCCGAACCGTGGCGCGCCGTCTATCGCGTCATGTCCGGACTCGCGACCCCCGAGGCGTCGCTGCGCTCGGTCGCGACCTCACTCTTCCTCGACCTGCTGATCCTGGCCGCGGCACTGGCTGCCTCGCGGTTCGCGGGACGCTTCTCGGGAGCGCTCGAGGCGGCGTGGCTGGCGGCCGTGGTTGCCGCAGTCGCGCTATTCGGCTTCGGGCCCGGAACGTCTCTCGAAGACCGACTTCCGCCGCTGCTCTCCCCGATGCCGCTCGTTTCCGCCGCGGCCGCTCTCATCGTCCTGCTGCGAGGGCCTGCCGACGGCGCCGGCCGCGCTCGATGGCTGCTCTTCGGCTTTTCCGCCCTCGTGGGCGCCCGGGTGCTCTTCGGCCTCCAGTACGGAGCGATCACGACTCCGTATTCCATCCTGGCGTTTCCAGGGCTCGCGGCCACCGCGGCGGTGCTGACGGTGGATCTGCTCGCGGAGCGTTTCGCGCGCGAGCGCCGGGCGCGGCGATTCCTGGCCGTGCTTTTCTTCGCCCTTTCGGCAGTCGCCCTTCTGCGGTGGCAGCGATACCTGGCCCACGGCAAGGCCCCGGTGGTCACCTCCGCCGGCTCCCTGCGCCTGCGCCCGGACAGGGCCGCGGCAATCACGGCAACCCTTCGGTTTCTCCAGTCCCGCGCACGGCCCGGGGACACCCTTTCCGGCTTCCCCGAGATCGGAGGCTTCTTCAACTTCACGACCGGGCTGCGCAATCCATTGCGCGAGGAGCAGGTGCTGCCCGGCCATCTGGATCCGGCCGCGGAAGAGAGACTGATTCGGGGAATCGAGGCGAGCGGGCCCCGGTTCATCCTCGTCGCGAATTCGCCGGCGCCCGGGTTCGGCGGGGCCGTCTTCGGAAAGGACTACGCGACCGGCGTCTGGAGCGAAATCACGCGGCGCTACAGCGCCCGAGCTTCCTTCGGCCCTGCCCCGCCGGATGCCGGGATCGGTTCACCGGACCTTTTCATCCGCGTCTTCGAAAGAGGGGCTTCTCCCTGACCCCGGCCAGCCCGTCGCGACCTCCCCGCCGCGGCCGGGAAGACGCGTTCGCGAGAGCTCCCGGACGGGAATCTCTTCCCTTCTGGCGAGGATTTCCCCGGCCAGCTCCTCGAGCGTCGGGAAGGAGACGCCACCGGCGGTCCAGTCGTCCAGGATCCGCTCGAAGAGCGGAAGCTTCGAGCGTCCCTCGACCTCCGCGTGGATCGTGTGGACCTCGGTGCCGTTGACCGCGGAGCGGTCGGTGCCGTTGACGGCCGAGCGAAAGAACCGGCGCTGGTCCTCGTCGGTCTTCAAGTCCGGCCAGGCCAGGGTCTCGTCGAGCGTCGGCAGGGTCGAGGGGATCTCGAGGGTCTTGAAGACGCGGCCGGCCGCGGACGGAAAGAAGGGCGGGCCGCCGCGGGTGTTGGACGTGTAGAGGAGTGTTCTCTCCTCCTCGACGGCGAGCGATCTCGCGTTGGCCGCCCAGCCGGGAGCGGCGCTCGCCCGCGCGGGCGCGCCAAAGATCCTCGCGTGCTCCTCGTGCGCGCGGCCGTACTCCTGCCGGATCTTCTCGGTCGTCCAGGAGTCCAGGTGGTCGTGCCATCCGACGTGGTCCCAGCCGTGGACTCCCGTCTCGTGCCCTGCCCGCCCGGCGGCTCGTATCTGTCCCGCGCAGCGCTCCCCGATCATGGGCGAGGCGAGGAAGGTCCCATAGAGCACGGTCGGAAAGCCGTAGAGCGAAGCCGCGCGGCTGCGCAGCATCTTCGTCAGGAATCCGGGCTTCGTGAAGACCCGCTTGACGGCGACCCCCGACCGGTCCGGGCCGTAGGTGAAGAAGAACGTGGCCCGAATCCCGCGGGCGGCGAACGCCTCCAGCAGGCGCGGTACGCCGTCGCGCGTCCCGACGTAGGTGTCGCAGTCGACTTTCAGCGCGACGCGCTTCATCGGGTGATTGACCGGAGTGTTTCGATCACCCGATCACCCGATCGCAGATCACCCGATTCTTCTCGACAGGTAGAAGTCCACGGTGAGCCGCAGCGCCTCATCGAGAGATACCCTCGGTTCCCAGCCCA
Organism: Thermoanaerobaculia bacterium; assembly: GCA_033853815.1. Classification (GTDB taxonomy): domain Bacteria; phylum Acidobacteriota; class Thermoanaerobaculia; order UBA5066; family Gp7-AA6; genus JAWOLE01. The sequence goes on along the minus strand of JAWOLE010000092.1, from coordinate 22,840 downwards.
GGATCTCGCGGGCGCGGCGGATCGAGGGAACCCGGGTCAGGATGTCCTGGTAGCCCTCGCCGTAGTAGTCGCCCGAGGAGACGTTGACGATCGGGGTTCCTCGCGCCTTCTGCCCGAACTCGAGGTGCTGGGCGACCGTCTCGATCAGTTTCTCGGCCAGCTCGGCGACGGAAATATCGTTTGCCGGGTTCCCGATGTTGAAGATGCCTCCGTCGGCCGCGCCGCCGCGGTTCTCGAGGATCCTCATCAGGCATTCGATCCCGTCGGAGATGTAGGTGAAGGAGCGCCGCTGCCGGCCCCCGTCCACGAGCTTGATCGGCTGGCCGTAGAGGATGTTGTGGAGGAACTGCGTGAGCACGCGGCTCGATCCCTCCTTGGGAGAGTCGATGTCGTCTAAATGCGGGCCGATCCAGTTGAAGGGACGGAAGAGCGTGAAGCGCAGGCCCTCGGCCTGGCCGTAGGCCCAGATCACGCGGTCGAGCAGCTGCTTCGAGCAGGAGTAGATCCACCGCTGCTTGCGGATCGGGCCGTAGACGAGCGGCGAGGTCTCTTCGTCGAACGCGGGATCCGGGCACATCCCGTACACCTCGGAGGTCGAGGCGAAGACCACGCGCTTGCCGTAGTGCACCGCCTGCTTGACGATGCGCAGGTTCTCCTCGAAATCCAGCTGGAAGACGGCCAGCGGATCCTTCACGTACGCGGCCGGCGTCGCGATCGCCACGAGCGGCAGCACGACGTCGCACTTCTTGATCTGGTACTCGATCCACTCCTTGTTGATCGCGATGTCCCCTTCCAGGTACGTGAAGCGCGGGTGGTCGAGGAACGGCGCGATCTTGTCGCTCGCAATGTCGAGGCCGGAGACGGCCCAGTCGGTGGTCTCGAGGATGCGCCCGGTCAGCGCGTTCCCGATAAAGCCGTTGACGCCGAGGATCAGGACTTTCATCGCCGGCGCAGCGCGGCGGCGAAGGACGCTCCGTCCATCTCCGCTTCGCCCTCTCTCTGCAGGCGCAACGCTTCGACGTAGCGGTCGTCGCCGCACGCCACGTAGAGCCGCCCCGCCTCGGTGCGGATCTGCCCGGGAAAGTTGTCGTGGGCTCCCAGGCCGGGGAGGCGCGTCTTCCAGAGGTAGATCTTGCCGCCGAAGATGTCGGTGAACGCGCCGGGGTACGGGTGCGTCACCGCGCGGACGAGGTCGTGCACCTGCCCGGCCGTTCGCGTCCAGTCGATTCGCCCGTCCTCGGGCCCGCGCCTGCCGAAGGTCGTGGCCTCGGCCTCCTTCTGGGGGCGGCGCGGCGCCGAGCCGCTCTTCAACTGCTCCAGGCGCCGCTCGAGGACCTGGACGGCCGCGGCGCTCACGCGGCGCTGTACGTCGAAGGCCGTGTCGTCGGGGCCGATCGGAACCTCCTGCTGGTCCACGATGTCTCCGGAGTCCGCCTTCTCGATCATCCAGTGGAGCGTGGCCCCGGTGGCCTTTTCTCCCTGGAGCACGGCCCAGTTGACGGGCGCGCGGCCACGGTACTTCGGCAGGAGCGAGCCGTGGATGTTGAACGCTCCCAGCCGCGGCAGGTCGAGGAGCTTCCTGGGCAGGATGCCCCGGTAATAGAAGGAGAACAGCAGGTCGGGCCGGGCCGCCTCGAGGCGGGCGAGGACGGCCGGGTCGCGCGGGTCGTCCGCGACGAGAGGCTCGATCCCCTTCGAGCGGGCCAGCTCCGCCACGCTGGGAAACCAGCGCGGTTCCTTCGGGTCGTCGGCATGCGTGACGACGAGCGCGACGTCCTCTCCCCGGTCGAGGAGGGACTTCAGGCAGGCGTGCCCGGTGTCCGAGTAGGCGAAGACCGCCATTCGAGTCATCGAGATTCTTCCTTGATCGGCTTGGGCTTCGGAGCTTCGGCCCCCAGACCGTACACGCGGCGCACCGAGAAATGCGGGCGGCCCCGCACCTGCTCGTAGATCCTCCCGACGTACTCGCCGACGATGCCGAGTCCCGCCATCGCGACGCCGAGCAGCGTGAAGAGGATCGCGAAGAGCGTGAAAACCCCTTCGACCTCGGCTCCCACGATCAGCCGCCGCACGAGCAGGAAGATACCGAAGGCGATTCCTCCCAGAGCGACGAAGCTCCCGAGCAGCCCGAAGACCTGGATGGGCACGGACGAGAAGCCGGTCATCAGATCGAAGTTCAGGCGGATCAGGCGGTAGAAGGAGTAGGCCGACTCTCCCCCGACGCGCGGCGCGTGCGCGACCTCGACCTCGGTCGGCCGCCGCGCGAAGCTCTGCGCGAGCGCCGGGATGAAGGTCGAGGCCTCGTCGCAGCGGTTGATCTCCTCCACGACGTCGCGCGAGTAGGCCCTCAGCATGCATCCGAAGTCCGTCAGCCGCATGCGAGTGATGGCCGCCGTCACGCGGTTGACCAGCGCCGAGGCGAGCTTCCTCGGCCAGGAGTCCTGGCGGTGGGCCCGCACCCCGCCGACGACGTCGTACCCTTCGGCGAACTTCGCCAGGAGCTTCGGGATCTCCTCGGGAGGGTTCTGGAGGTCGGCGTCGAGCGTTACGACGACGTCTCCCGTGACGTCGCGGAACGCCGCGAGGATGGCCTGGTGCTGCCCGAAGTTGCGCGCGAGCTCCAGCACCCGCACGCGGTCGGGGCGCCGCCCGGCCCACGACTTCAGGATCTCGAGAGAGCGGTCGCGGCTCCCGTCGTCCACCAGAAGGACCTCGTACGGCTCCCCGCGTCCGTCCATCACCGCGAGCAGCCTGCGGACGAATTCGTCCAGGTTCGCTTCCTCGTTGAAGACCGGAACGACGACCGAGGCTCTCAACGGCGGAACTCCGCGACGATGTCGCCGACGGCGGAGACGACGTCGTCCTGGTCGGCGTCGGTCAGGCCGGGGAAGAGCGGTAGGGAGACGATCCGCTCCGAGACGTAGTGCGCCTCCGGGAAGTCCTCGGGCCGCCATCCGAACCGGTCGGTGTAGTAGGAGAACTCGTGGACGGCCGTGTAGTGGAGGCCGCAGCCGATGTTGCGCTTCTTCAATTCCTCCATGAAGCGGTCGCGGGAGATCGTGAGGCGGTCGATGTCCACGAGGGGGGTGTAGAGATGCCAGGCGTGCTTGACGGGATACGCGACACGCTGTGGGCGGATCAGGCCGGGGAGGCTCGAAAGCAGGTCGCCGTAGCGCTCCGCCAGGCGTGCGCGCTCTGCGAGGAAGCCGTCGAGGCGCCGGAGCTGGTGGAGGCCGAGGGCCGCCTGGATGTCCATCATGTTGTACTTGAACCCCGGCAGGGCGACGTCGTACCGGGGGCTGCCCGACTTCGCGAAGCGCTTCCACGACTCCCGATCCATCCCGTGGAACTTCAGGAGCGACGCCTTCTCGAAGACCTCCTCGTCGTCGGTGACGACCATCCCTCCTTCGCCCGTCGTCATGTTCTTGTTGGGATGGAAAGAGAAGACCGACGTCGTCGGGAAGGAGCCGATCCTCCTCCCCTTGTACTCGGCGCCGACCGCGTGCGCCGCGTCTTCCAGGACGGCGATCCCGCGCCCTGCGGCGAGCTCCAGGATGGGATCGAGGTCCACGGGCTGGCCCACGTAGTGGACCGGCACGATGGCCTTCGTCTTCGCCGTGACGCGCTTCGCGATCTCCTCGACGCGGATGTTCAGCGTCGCGGCGTCGATGTCGGCGAGCACGGGGGTCGCCCCGCAGTGGACGATCGTGTTGACGGTCGCGACGAAGGTCAGAGGCGTCGTGAGGACCTCGTCCCCCGGCCCGACGCCGAGCGCGAGTAGGGCCACGTGCAGCCCCGCCGTCGCCGAGGAGACCGGGACCGCGAACCGCCCGCCGACATAGTCCGAGAAGGCCGCGGTGAACTTCTCGACCTTCGGCCCCGTCGTGATCCAGCCCGAGCGCAGCGTGTCCGCGACCTCAGCGATCTCCTCCTCCCCGAGGAAGGGCCGCGCGAACGGCAGGAACGTCGTGCGCATGTTGTCTGCCGCAAGTCTAGTCGATCGGTCCTTTGGTCCTTGGTCCTTGGTCCTTGGTCCTTGGTCCCTGGTCCCTGGACCCTGGCCGGGCGACTCCGACCAAGGGCCAGGGACTAAGGACTACGGACTGCTCTGGTGCGGCGGGCGAGGTATTCCGTGCCGGTCGCGCAGACGACGACCCAGAAGAGGCCGACCAGGATCCCCGCGAGGACGTCCGTCGTCCAGTGCGCGCCCAGGTAGATGCGCGTGTAGCAGATTGAGAGGATGAAGACGGTCGCGAGCGCGAGGGCCGCGGCCCGCAGCGCCCGGTTGCGCGAGACATGGAGGATGAGCGCCGCGACCGCGCCGTAGAAGAGGGTGGACATCGTGGCGTGGCCGCTCGGGAAGCTGTAGGTCTTCTCCGACACGAGCGCCGGCCAGAGATCCGGCCGCGCGCGGTGATAGATGATCTTCAAGAGCGTCTCGAGAAGCCATCCTCCGATGACGACGCCGAAGAAGAGCAGGGCGCTGACCCGGCGCTGCCGCAGCGCCAGAATCGCGGTGACGGCGAGCGTGGCCGGCAGGAGAAAGCGGTGGTCTCCGAAGAAGGAGACCGCGCGGGCCAGCCGGTCCCGGGCGGGGCTCTGGAAGCCCTGGATCGCGAGCGTCACCTCGCGATCGAACGGGGTCGAGCCGTGCAGGTCGAACACCGAGTCCGCCAGGAGGCCGAAAAGCACGACCAGTGCCGCGCCCCCGAGGAATCCGACCGTCAGGTACAGGCCGACGGCGCCTTCCCGGGAGAAGCGCGCGCGCAGGAAGGTCCTCCACCGGGAAGGAGAGGGAGTCCTGGGGATCACCTCAGGGGGCTCCCGTAGCAGAGACTCTCGGCCGCCGTTGCCGAAGCCGGCGGCGCGCCGAAGTTTTAGCGAAGGCGGGCGAATGCCTTCGGCCGAAAGTCACGACTTCCAGCGGATGGGCCCCGTGAATCGCCAGTTGCGCGGCGGGTCCCAGACTCCCGCGACGGACCGGTCCGCTGTCACCTCGAAACGCAGGACGTCGCGGCGGTAGTCGTACGGCGCGCCGTCCTTCGCGTGCACGGCGGCGTCCACCGAGTAGGAGCCGGGGGCGAGCGCGAGGGCGGGGATGTCGAGCACGGCGTGCCCCTCTCCCGAAAACTGCTCCGCCTGGAACCCATCGATGTCCGTGTTCGTCCCGAAGACGGTGTTGCCGGAGACCGTCGCGATGCCGAACCCGAAGACGAAATCGGAGAGAGGCGCCGGGACCGCCACGCGCATCTCCAGGGAGGCCGGCCGCCCGGAAACGATCCGGCCCGCCGCGCGCCCCTCGGCATCCAGGAGCCTCACCTCGACCACGGTCGCCGCTCCCGAGCCAATCCTGGCGAACGCCTTTGGAGCTCCGGCTTCCTGGCTGACAGCTGACAGCTGAGAGCGGACAGCTATCTTCCGTTCCCCCTCCTCCTCGGCCACACGCTCGCGATAGAGGGCGACGGTCTCCCGCGCCGGCCCGTCGGCCTCCAGGCGTCCGTTGTCGAGCCAGATCGCCCGCCGGCACCGCTCGGAAATGAGCGCCAGATCGTGGGACACGACCAGGATCGTCTTGCCGGCGCGCTCGAACTCCGCGAACTTCTCCAGGCACCGGTGCGAGAAGGCCTCGTCTCCCACCGCGAGCACCTCGTCCACGAGCAGGACCTCCGGGTCGCTGTGCGCCGCGATGGAGAACCCGAGCCGGACCGCCATGCCCGAGGAGTAAGTCTTCAAGGGAGCGTCGAGGAACTCCTCGAGCTCGGCGAAGCGGACGATCTCATCGAAACGCCGGGAGATCTCGCGTTTGGAGAGGCCGAGGAGCAGGCCGTTGATCTCGATGTTCTCGCGGCCCGAGATCTCCGGGTGAAAGCCCGCTCCCAGCTCCAGCAGGGCCGCCAGCCGGCCGCGGACTTCAACGGAGCCGCTGGTGGGACGGACGATCCCGGCGAGCAGCTTCAGGAGCGTGGACTTCCCTGATCCGTTTCTGCCGACGATGCCCACCATCTCGCCCGCCGGGACTTCGAAGGAGAGGTTGACGAGGGCAGACACGGCCGAGTCGGGCGACAGCGCCCGCAGGCCCCCGCGGGTCAGGAACGCCGACTTGAGCGTCCCGACCGTGTGCTTGCGGCCATACCTGCGGTAAAGCTTCGTTACGCCGCTCACGCGCACTGCCGCTACCAAGGCCTTCTCCTCGTCTGAGAGACTGCCTGGGAGACTGGGGGACTGGGGGACTGGGTGAAGTCGCTATTCTCCACTCTCCCAGTCTCCCCGTCTCCCCGTCTCCCAGTCGCTCCCTCCATGCCTCAGCCTCCCAGTTGGGACTACGCTTCCTCGGCGATCGAGTCGCGCAGGCGCTCGAAGATCGCCGCCCCGGCCGCCAGAGAGAGCGCGGCGGTACCCGCCATCCAGGCCCACTCGGCCGCGGAGATCGACCGGAAGAAGAAAAGACTGTCGTGCAGGGCCGAGAAGTACGACGCGAAGGGATTCAAGCGCAGCAGCCCGCGGTAGCGCTGCGGAACCGAGTCCACCGGATAGAGGACCGGCGTGAGAAAGAAGGCGAGCGTCAGGAGATTGGCGATCAGGTCGCGAACGTCGGCGAAATGGACGGCGAGCGAGGAGACGGCCAGGGCCAGGCCGAGCACCGTCAGCATCAGGAGCAGGAGCACCGCGGGGAACGCCAGCGCCGCCAGCCCCGGCGTCACGCTGCCTCGCATCGCGGCGTAGAGGATCGCCAGGACGAGCACCGGGAGGGCGAGAACCAGATGCGACAGCCGTGCTCCCACAGCCGCCGCGGGAAAGACCTCGGGCGCCACGGTCGTCTTGCGCAGGAGGGGGCCGTTGGCGCGAAACGCCTCGGCGGAGTCGAGAATGGCCGAAGAAACGAAACCCCAGGCGAGGACGCCGAGGAAGAGGAACAACGCATAGGGGCGCACGTCCGCGCGCGGCGTGAAGACCAGGCGGAATACGGTCGCGTAGACGGCGAGAAGCAGGAGCGGGTTCACGAGCGACCAGAGGTAGCCGAGCAGGCCGCCGCGGTACCGGGCGGCCAGCTCCCGCCGCGTCAGAGCGACGATGAGCGCGCGTTGCCTCCACGTGCGCAGCAGCGGCTTCATGAAGCTAAGTTATCAGTTGACAGTTCTCGGCCGTCAGTTCCACGACGACAGCGGACTGGGAACTGAGAGCTGAAAACTGAGAACTGACAACTCGTCTATTCTCCCACCCATGCCTTCGATTTCCTGCCGCGCGCTCCGGAAGGTCTACGAGGGAGCGCAACCTGTCGTCGCACTCGACTCGGTCGATCTGGACGTCGCCGCGGGCGAGTTCCTCGCCGTCGTCGGACCCTCGGGCGGCGGCAAGTCCACGCTCCTCCATATGCTCGGGGGCATCGACCGCCCGACTTCCGGCACGGTCTCCGTCGGCGGACGCGATGTCGGCTCTCTCTCGGAGGCGGAGCTGACCCTCTACCGCCGCCGGGAGGTCGGGATCGTCTTCCAGTTCTTCAACCTTCTGCCTCACATCTCGGCGGCGGAGAACGTCGAGCTGCCGGGCGCGCTGGACGCCCGGCCCGACGCGGCTCGCATCGCCGCGGAGCTGCTCGACAGGGTGGGACTCGCCCACCGAGCCGCGGCTTACCCCTACGAGCTCTCAGGAGGCGAGATGCAGCGGGTCGCGATCGCCCGCGCCCTAGCGGCCGGCGCCGGCCTGCTCCTCGCGGACGAGCCCACGGGCAACCTCGACAGCGCCAACGGGGAACAGGTGCTCGAGCTCCTGGACGGAATCCGCCGCGAGCGCGGCGTCACGCTCGTCCTCGCCACGCACTGGCCGGCAGCCTCGCGCCGCGCCGACCGGGTCGTGGAGCTCCGCGACGGCCGCATCGCCCCGCCGGGTGCCCGGACCTCTCCCTCCCGCCTCCCCTGAATCCTGCCGGCCCGATTCGTGCCGCTTCGAGACGCCCCGGCGTCGGGCCGCCTCCCTCGTCGGCACGCTCCGGCCCCACCGCCAAAGCGAAACCCGGGCCGTCGCTGGTCGCTCAGTCGCAGGTTTGGCGAGGCGAACGACTCGGCGTGCCATGCTCCTTCGCTCATCGCCTCCTCCGGGAGTCGTCCCGCCGCCGGGGCTCACACCGGGACTCAAGCCGCGCTGAGAGCCCCGGAGCCGGCGGCTTTTCCCGGAGGAGGCCCTGTGCGAGGGCACACGCCGAAAGGGAGATGCGAGAAGTTGTCGCTGTGCCCTCGCACCGGAGCGGCGGCACGGATCTCGTGCTGGTGGCCTAGCCGCCGCGTGCCGACGAGGGAATGCCGACGGATCCGGGGCGGCCTTCAAACCGATGCCTCCCCGGGAGATCAAAGTGCACACCACGCCCAGCTCGCGGCGTTCGCCCTGAGGGGGGCGATCGATTATCCTGAAGGGCTCAAATGAAGCAGACCTCCGCCACCATGGCCCCGGCCGCTTCCTCCCTCCCGGAGGTGCCGGGCGCGCCGAGCCGGCTGCGCGTCGAGCTGACGTTGAACGGCGAGCCACGCGCCTTCGAGGTCCCCGAGGACGCCTCGCTGCTCGAGCTGCTCCGCGACCACGCGGGCATCACCTCGCCCAAGGACGGCTGCTCGCCTCAAGGACAGTGCGGCGCGTGCCTGGCCCTGGTGGACGGCCTCCCCAAGACCGCCTGCGCGGTGCCGGCGAAGTCGGCCGCGGGCAAGACGGTCCTGACGCTCGAAGGCGTTCCCGCCGAGGAGCGGCGCCTCTACGGGGAGGCGTTCGCGCGGACCGCGGGCCTGCAGTGCGGCTTCTGCATCCCGGGCATCGCGCTGCGGATGAAGAGCGTGCTGGACGCCAACCCGGATCCGACCGACGAAGAGATCCGCCGCAAGCTCGACCCGCACCTCTGCCGCTGCACCGGGTACGTGAAGATCTTCGAGGCCTTCCACGCCGCGGCGCGGCTTCGCCGGGGCGAGTCCCTGCCGGAAGGCGACGGCTCCGGCCGCGTCGGGACGAGCCTCGACCGCTACGAGGCGGAAGAGCTGGCGCTAGGGACGAGGCCCTACGTCGCGGACCTGCAGTTTCCGGGAATGCTCCAAGGCGCGGTCGTCCTCTCGCTCCACGCGCGTGCCCGCGTGAAGAAGATCGACACGGCGCTGGCAGCCGCGCATCCCGGGGTCGCCGCGGTCGTCACCGCGAGGGACGTGCCCGGGAAGCGCTTCTACGGCCTGATCGTGGACGACTGGCCGGGCTTCGTCGCGGAAGGCGAGGAGACGCACTGCGTGGGGGACGTCCTCGCCGCTGTGGCCGCGGTCGACGAGAGGACGGCGCGCGAAGCCGCCAGGCGCGTCGCGGTCGAATACGAAGTCCTGCCGGCCGTGACCGACCCGGAGAAGGCTCTCGAGAAAGGCGCTCCCAGGGTCGGCCCGCAGGGAAATCTCCTCTCCCGCTCCGTCATCCGCCGCGGCGACGCGCAGGCCGCTCTCGCCTCCTCGGCGCACGTCGTCGATGGCACCTGGCAGACCCAGAGGATCGAGCACCTGTACCTCGAGCCCGAGGCCTGCGCGGCCGTCCCCGGCGACGCCACGGGAGACTGCCCCCGCGCGAAGCTGACGTTGTACACGCAGGGACAGGGGGTCTTCGACGACCACCGTCAGGTCTCGGAGTTTCTCGGCATGCCCGGCGACGACCTCCACGTCGTCCTCGTGCCCAACGGCGGCGCCTTCGGCGGCAAGGAAGACATGGCGATCCAGGCCCAGACGGCGCTGCTCGCCGTCAAGACGGGCCGTCCCGTGAGGCTCGTCCTCTCGCGCGAGGAGTCGATGCGCATCCATCCCAAGCGCCATCCGATCAGGATGCGCTACAGAGTCGGGTGCGACGCCGAAGGGCGCCTGACGGCGGTCGAGGCGCGCATGATCGGAGACTCCGGCGCCTACGCCTCCGTCGGCATGAAGGTGCTCGAGCGCTCGGCCGGGCACGCCGCCGGTCCCTATCGCTGCGCCAACCTGGACATCGAGGCCCTGGCCGTCTACACCAACAACCCGCCCTGCGGAGCCATGCGGGGCTTCGGCGCGAACCAGGCGCACTTCGCGATCGAAGGGGCCCTCGACATGCTGGCCGAGAAGGTCGGACTCGACGGCTGGGAGATTCGCTGGCGAAACGCGCTCGAGGCCGGCGACGAGTGGTCCTGTGGACAGAAGCTCGAGGCCTCGGTGGGCCTGAAGAAGACGCTCCTCGCCGTCAAGGACGCCTACCGAAAGAATCGCGGCCGCGCCGGGATCGCCTGCGGCATCAAGAACTGCGGCATCGGCAACGGCGCCAAAGAGTGGGGCAAGGCCCGCCTCGTCGTCGAGCCGGACGGCATGGTCACGCTCTACAACGGCTTCACCGAAATGGGCCAGGGCCTCTTAACCGTCCTCGTCCAGTGCGCCTGCGAGGTCACGGGCCTTCCGCCTTCCGCCTTCCGCGCCCGCGTGGACACGCGCTTCCCGATGTCGTCGGGGCAGACGACCGGCTCGCGGGCGACCTTCTTCGGCGGCCGCGCCGTCGTCGCCGCCGCGCGGCAGCTCCGAGCCGACCTCGACGCGGGCGCGACGCTCGCCGACCTCGCCGGCAAGGTGTACGTCGGCGAGGTCCTCCAGGACGACACCGTCGAACTCGGCCACGAGCCCCCGCCGGGAAAACCCGTGAAGCTCCACCCGGCCTTCGGCTTCGCGACGCAGGTCGTCGTCCTGGACGAGAAGGGCCACCTCGCGAAGGTCGTCGCGGCCCACGACGTCGGCCGTGCCATCAACCCGAAGCTCTGCGAGGGGCAGATCGAGGGATCGGTCCACATGGGCCTGGGCTATGCGCTCTCGGAAGAGATGGTCTGCCGCGATGGGATGCCGGTCACCTTCCGCCTGCGCGATTACGGGATCCTGCGCTCCCGCGACATGCCGGAGGTCGAGGTGATCCTGGTCGAGGACCCGCAGCCCGACGGGCCCTTCGGGGCAAAGGGGGTCGGCGAGATCGGCCTCGTCCCGACGGCCCCGGCCGTGGCCGGCGCCCTCTACGCATTCGACGGTATCCGGCGGTTCACGCTGCCGATGAAGGACTCGCCCGCCGCGCGCGCGCTCAAGCGGTGACCGCTTGACCTCCTCGCCGCTGCCGAAGGTCTCGGGCCTCTCCTGCGTCCTCTGCGGCGCGCGCTACGCCCACGGCGAGCAGGAATACACCTGCCCGCGCTGCGGCCTCGCGGGGATCCTCGACGTCGAGTACGACCACGATCTCGTCGCCCGATCCTTCTCGAAGGAGACGCTCGCCTCCTCGCGCGACGGCTCGATCTGGCGCTACCGGGCGCTCCTGCCCCTGCCGGACGACGTCGTCCCGCCGAGGCTTGCCGCCGGGGGGACGCCGGTCATCGAAGCGCCGGCGCTCGCGCGCGAGCTCTCGCTTTCGGCGCTCTTCGTCAAGGACGACGGGCGCAACCCGACCGGCTCCTTCAAGGACCGCGCGAGCGCGGTCGGGGTGACGCGGGCGCGCTGGCTCGGCCGACGCGAGGTGACCTGCTCCTCGACCGGAAACGCCGCCTCCTCGCTCGCCGGGTTCGCGGCCGAGGCCGGGTTGAAGGCCTACATCTTCGTTCCCGCCTCCGCGCCCGAGGCGAAGGTGGCGCAGCTGCTGGTTTACGGCGCGAAGGTGTTCCTCGTCGAAGGCGCCTACGAGGACGCTTTCGCGACCTGCCAGGAATCGGTCGAGGCCTTCGGCTGGTACAACAGGAACTGCGCGATCAACCCCTATCTCGTCGAGGGAAAGAAGACCTGCGGCCTGGAGATCGCCGAAGAGATGCGCGACCGGATGCCCGACGTCGTCACCGTGGCCCTGGGCGACGGCTGCACGACAGCCGGAATCTGGAAGGGACTGACCGAGATGAAGCGGCACGGCGTCGTCGACCGGCTGCCGCGGATCCTCGCCGTCCAGGCCGAAGAAGCGGCGCCGCTCGCGAGGACTTTCGAGCGCGGGGACGAGAAGATCGAGCCGGTCGCCGCGCGCACGATCGCCGATTCGATCAACGTCGGCGCGCCGCGAAATGGCGTCAAGGCTCTGCGGGCCGTGCGGGCCTCCGGCGGCGCGATCGTCACCGCCTCCGACGAGGCCATCCTTTCGTGGATCCCGCGCCTGGCCCGCGCGACCGGGGTCTTCGCGGAGCCGACGGGCGTGGCGGCGCTGGCGGGGCTCGAGGCCGCGATCGAGAGAGGACTCGTCGCGCGAGGCGAGAGCGTCCTCCACGTCGCGACCGGCAACGGCCTGAAGGACATCCGCGGGGCAATGCGATCGGTAGCGCCGCCTTCCCGGATTTCTCCCTCACTCGAAGCGGTCCGGAAAGCGCTTGCAGCGGAGGCCGCATGATCCACGGCCCGACCTACGAGGAGATGCGCGATCCGTCGCGCCTGCCCGGAAGGGTGCGCGCGCGGGCGCTCGCGGCTGAACGCGAGGCTCCCCTCGATCCCGCCAACCTCTTCAACATCACGTGGCGGGACGCTTCGGGCCGCGTCCGCGCGCTCCTGCTCCCGGAAGCCCTGACCGGCGTCACGGCGCCGATCGTGCTCCTCTACGCAAGGGACCTCCCCACCGGGTCGCACAAGGTGGGCGCGACCTACTCGGTCCTGATGGAGCACCAGCTGGCCGGCGACGTCTTGCCCGGGGATTCGACGCTCGTGTGGCCCTCGACCGGCAACTACGGGATCGGAGGCGCATGGGTCGGCCCGCGCATGGGCTACGAGTCCGTCGTCATCCTGCCGGAGGGGATGAGCGCGGAACGCTTCGAGAAGATCGAGGCCTACGGCGCCACGGCCGTCAAGACTCCCGGCAGCGAGTCCAACGTCAAGGAGATCTATGACGAGTGCCGGCGCCTCGCGGCCGACCCGAAGGTGCGCGTCATGAACCAGTTCGCCGAGATGGCGAATTACCGCTGGCACTACCATGTCACGGGCGCCGCCGCGGCCGCCGCCGTCGAGGAGCTCTCCGCCGGCCGTCCCGCGGCCTTCGTCTCGGCCATGGGCTCGGCCGGCACGATCGCGGCGGGCGACGCCCTGAAGAAGCGCTTCGGCACGAGGATCGTCGGGCTCGAGCCGGTGCAATGCCCGACCCTTTCCTTAAACGGCTACGGCGGCCACGCGATCGAAGGGATCGGCGACAAGCACGTCACCTGGATCCACCACGTCGGCAACCTCGACGCCATGATGTGCATCGACGACGAGGAATGCCTGCTTGGCTTGAGGCTCGTCAGCGATCCGGCCGGAACCGCGTACCTTGCCAGCGAGGCGGGCCTGGGGGAATTGGCGGCGCGGCTTTCGACGCTCCTTGGCGTGAGCGGCGTCTGCAACATCCTCGGAGCGATCAAGACCGCCCGCTGGCTGGGGCTGGGGCGGGACCAGGCGGTCGTGACCGTCGCGACCGACGGCTTCGACCGCTACCCCTCCGTCATGCGGCGGCTCGGGCAGAGGACGGGGCCCCTGACGCGGGAGACGGCGCGAGAGCATCTCGCCCGGATCTTCCACGGCCAGAAGCTCGACTGGATCGCCGAGGCAACGCGCGAGAACCGCGAGCGCTGGCACAACCTGAAGTACTTCACCTGGGTCGAGCAGCAGGGCAAGACCGCGGAGGAGCTGGATGCCCAGCGCTCCCCCTCCTGGTGGAGCGAAGAGGCCGGAAAGGCCGAGGACGTGGACCGGCGGCTGAAAGAGGCCCGCGGATGGTAAGCGTGTGACTTTCGTTACGCGGCACTAGGCGTGGGCGGCATTGAGATCACCGGGGGCACCGTCGTCACGCTCGACCCTGTCTCGGTCGAGCGGCGGGACGTCCGCCTCGGCGAGGAGCCGCGGCGCCGGCTGGACGCCTCGGGCTGTCTCGTTCTGCCCGGCCTCGCGATCGCCCACACGCACCTCTACTCCGGGCTCGCCCGCGGAATGCCGGCGCCGGTTGGGCCGACCCGCTCGTTCCGGGAAATCCTCGAGCACGTCTGGTGGCGGCTCGATCGAGCGCTCGACGAACGTTCGCTCAGGGCCTCCGCCGAAGTGGCGCTCCTCGACGCCGCCCTCTCCGGCGCGACCGCCGTCCTCGACCACCACGAGTCTCCCTCCTTCATCGAGGGCTCGCTCGATGTCCTCGGGGAAGCGGCCCGCGCGACCGGCGTGCGGGCGGGGCTCTGCTACGGGGCGACCGACCGACACGGCGCCGATGGCGCGAAGGCCGGGCTCGCCGAGTGCGAGAGGGCGATCGCGGCGGGACTTCCCGCCATGGTCGGCCTGCACGCCGGCTTCACGGCGTCCGACAGGACGATCGAGGCGGCGGCGGACCTGGCGCGCCGCCGCGGCGCGTGGTTTCACGTTCACTGCGCCGAAGACGGCTGCGACTCGGGTTCTTTCGCGCGTCTCGAACGCGCGGGCGCAGTCGGGAATAGGACGATCCTTGCCCACGGCGTCCATCTGACAGCCGCCGAACGCGAACGCGCCGCGGAGTCCGGAGCGTGGGTCGTCCACAATCCCAGGAGCAACCTCCAGAACGCGGTGGGCTACGCCAACGTCGCGACGCTCGGCCCGCGCGTCGCCCTCGGCACCGACGGCATGGACGGAGACCTCTTCGCCGAGGCCCGCGCGGCGCACCTGCGGGGACGCGACGCCTACGGCCCGCAGGGAGGGATCGACGCCCTGGCGCTCGTCGCCGCGAGCGCGCGCCTGGCCGACGAGGCGCTCGGGCCGCGGCCCGGCGACTGGGTGGTCCTCGACTACGATCCGCCGACCCCGCTTTCCACCGAAAACCTCGCGGGGCACTTTCTCTTCGGCATGAGCGCGCGGCACGTGCGCGACGTCGTCGCCGGCGGCGAGGTCATCGTCGAAGGGCGAAAGTCCACCCGCGTGGACGAAGGCGAGGTCCGCGCCCGGGGGCGCGAGGAAGCGGCACGGCTCTGGAAGAGGCTGGCATGAGCGTTCTTCGCCCGCTGCCGCTCTCCGTCCTCGTGCGCCGGACGGCGCGGGAGCTTCCCCGAGGCTCGGTCTTCGACCTGCCGGCGCGGCGGATCTACAGGGGTCTCCCCGGCGCCGATCTTTCGGTCTCGTTCCACGGGCGCCGCGCCGCGACTCCCGTCGGCCCCGCCGCCGGCCCTCACACTCAGCTCGCCCAGAACATCGCGCTGTCGTATCTGGCGGGAGGCCGGATCCTGGAACTGAAGACCGTCCAGGTCAACGACCGGCTGGTCATCGCCCGGCCCTGCATCGACATGCGCACGGTCGGCTACAACATCGAGTGGTCCCAGGAGCTCCTCGTCGAGGACTCCCTGCGCGAGTACGCGAAGGCCCGGCTCCTCGTCGCGATCCTGGACGAGCTCTGCGGAATTCCTCCGGCCGAGCGCGATGTCATTTTCGACATATCCGTCGGCTACGACCTCGAGGGCATCCGTTCCCGCAAGATGGCCGCCTTCTTCGAGGGGGTGCGCGACGCCACGGGCATTCTGGACGCCGAGCGGTCGAGACTCATACGGGAGCTGCCGGCGGACCTCAAACACCTCGCCGATGTCCCCTGCCCCACGCGACTCTCCGACTCGGCCACGCTCTCGACCTTCCACGGGTGCCCCGCCGGTGAGATCGCCGGCATCTGCCGGTTTCTCCTCTCGGAAGTCGGCCTCCACACGATCGTGAAGCTGAACCCGATGCTCCTCGGCTACGAAGAGACCGCGGACATCCTGCACGGGCGGCTGGGCTATGCGGAGATCGGCCTGACGCGGGCGCCCTTCGACAAGGACCTGAAGTGGCCCGACGCCCTGCCGCTCATCCGCGACCTCTCCTTGGAGGCGGCGCGCCGCGGCTTGAGCTTCGGCGTGAAGCTCACGAACACGCTCGTCGTCGAGAACGCGGGGCGGCCGCTCCCCGGCAGCGAGCAGTACCTCTCGGGCGAGCCCCTTCACGTCCTCTCGCTCGCGCTTGGACTTCGCCTGCGCGAGGCGCTTGGCCCGGAACTGCCAATCTCCTTCTCGGCGGGAGTGGACGCCGGCAACGTGGCTGCCACCGTCGCCTGTGGCTTCGTACCGGTGACGAGCTGCACCGACCTCCTCCGCCCGGGCGGCTACCAGCGGCTGCACAGACAGGCCGAGGCCCTGGCTCGCGCGATGGGCGAGAGCCGGTCCGCCACGGTGCCGGCCTTCATCCGGGCGCGCGCCGGGAGCACGGCTTCGGACGTATCGGAGGCTTCCTTAGTCAACCATCGCCGCGCGGCCGCCGAGGCCCTCTCCGCCGGGCGCTACACGGCCGCGAAGAACGCCAGGCCTCCCCGCAAGATCGAAAGCCGCCTGAAGCTCTTCGACTGCATCAACTGCGACAAGTGCGTGCCGGTCTGCCCCAACGACGCGAACTTCGTCTACGAGACCCCGCCCCGAAAGATCCTCTACCGCGACCTCGTCGTCCGCGAGGGACGGCTCGTGGCCGGGGAATCACGGACGTTCGCGATCGGCGGCCCCGAGTCCTCCCCGCACCAGATCGCCTGCTGGGCCGACGCCTGCAACGACTGCGGCAACTGCGACGTCTTCTGCCCGGAGGACGGCGGCCCCTACATCGAGAAGCCGCGCCTCTTCGAGTCGCTCGGGTCGTACCTGGCCGACGCGCCGCGTCCGGGCTTTTTCGTACTGCGCGGGCCCGCCGGCACACTGGCGGCGCGAGGGCGCTGGAACGGCCGCGAGGTGGAGCTTCACGTCCACAGGGACGGCTCCGCCGACTTCTGGGACGGCGCCGCCGGTTTGCGTTTCGAGTCCGCCGAGGCCGCCGAGCCTTCCGAAGCGCGCGTCCTCGCGATTCCAGCTCCCGAAGGCCACGTCGTTCCCGTCGGCCATTACCACGCCCTGCGCGCCCTCGTGGCCGGCCTCTTCGCCCCGAACGCCGTATCCTGGGTGACCGCGATGTTCGCGGACAATCTCGAGAGCGCCGGAGAAATGAAGTGACGATAGCCAGAACTGACAGGCGCGAGAGTCTCGATGGCCTCTACGGAAAGAGCCTCCTTCTGACCGACGACTACTCGGCAGGAGAGCTCGCGGGCCTTCTCTCTGTCGCGCGCCGCCTGGCGGCGATGGACCGGGCGGGAAAGAAGACGCCGCTTCTCTCCGACGAGCTCGCCTACGCGCTCTTCTTCGACAACTCGACCCGGACCAAGTCGGCCTGGGCGGGGGCGGCGGCGCGGCTCGGAATGCAGCCGGTCATCGTGGACGGTTCCTCGACGCAGGTTTCCCACGGCGAGACCGCGGCCGAGACCGGCGCCATGCTCGGCATGAACGCGCACGCTCTCGGCGTCCGGCACGACCTGATCCTCGGCGAGGGGAACGCCTTCATGCGCGACGTCAAGCGCGGCATCGACGGCTACCTCGCGGCCACCGGCGACCGCCGCAAGGTCCCGGTCGTCAACCTCCAGTGCGACGTGGACCACCCGACGCAGACGCTCGCCGACCTCTGCTGGTTGAACGAGAATTTTCCCGAAGGCCTCGCGGGGAAGAAGATCGCGATCTCCTGGGCCTACTCGCCGAGCTACGCCAAGCCCCTGTCGGTGCCTCAGGGCCTCGTCATGCTGCTGACCCGCTTCGGGGCGAACGTGACGCTCGCCCATCCCGAGGGCTACCCGCTCATGGAGAAGTGCCTCGAGTCCGCCCGCAGGCACGCCTCGGAATCGGGCGGCTCCTTCCGCGTCGTCAACTCCATGGACGAGGCCTTCGAAGGGGCCGACGCGGTCTATCCCAAGAGCTGGGGGCCGTATCGCCTGATGCTCGAGCGCGTCGAGGCGAACCGCGCGAAGGACCCGAAGCGGATGGCCGACATTGAGAGGGAGGCCCTCGCCCAGAACGCGAGATACCGCGACTGGATCTGCGACGAGCGCCGGATGAGGCTGACGCGAGGCGGGAACGCTCTCTACATGCACTGCCTGCCGGCCGACATCGGCGCCGAGGTCTCCTCCGGCGTCATGGCGCGCCACGCCGTCCGCGTCGCGCGCGAAGCCAACTGGAAGGTCTACGTCATCATGGCCGCCCTGGCCGCGGCAAAAATTGAGGATCTCTCCGATCGCCTGGCATCCATCTGACCTGGAATCCGGAATCAATGAGGAGAAGCGATGAACGACCTGGACACGCGCGTGGCGGAGCTGGCGGCCCGATACCGGCCGGTGGCCGAGAGGATCCTGAA
Source organism: Thermoanaerobaculia bacterium (assembly GCA_033853815.1). GTDB lineage: Bacteria > Acidobacteriota > Thermoanaerobaculia > UBA5066 > Gp7-AA6 > JAWOLE01. The sequence goes on along the minus strand of JAWOLE010000092.1, from coordinate 4,673 downwards.
GGAAGCCATCCGCATCCCGGCCGACTACGTGGACAAGCCGGCCGACGACGGCGGGGATCCCTCCTGCGGTCTCTCCAACCACGAGAAGCCGCGCCTGGATTACCTGAGGCGCGCGATCGTCGAGAGCGGCGCCGTGCGCCGGGCCGACGACGTCGGCTTCGACGGCTTCGGGAACCTCGTCTGGACGCTGGAGGACCCGAGCGACGGCATCCCCACGCGGGAGAAGCGCGTCATCTACTGGGACGGCCACACCGACACGGTCAAGGCCCTGCGCCCGGCCTGGCGGGAGAAGACCGGCGGCATCGACCCCTACGACGGGCTCTTCGACGCGAGCCGGCTCGACCGGGACTTCGTCAAGAGCCAGTTGGGCTACATGCCGCCCGAGATGGAGTGGGGCCACCTCGTTTTCGGGCGCGGCTCGACCGACCAGCTCTCCGGGGTCGTCTCGCAGATCGTAGCCTCGAAGATTCTGGTGGAGTTGATCCCGGAAGGGTCGCTTCGCGGCGCGATCGTCCGCTCCTACGGCACCGTCGCCGAAGAGGACAACGACGGCGGCGCCCCGATGTACGTGATGCGGAAGGTCCTCCCCGGAGCGGCGCCGGAGTTGATCCCGGACGCCGTGATCCTGACGGAGGGGACGGGGGATTCCTCGAAGGGGGCGCTCGGCATCTACCGGGGTCAGCGCGGCCGCATGCAGATCGAGGTGTCGGTGACGGGCAAGTCCTGCCACGGCTCGATGCCCTGGGAAGGGAGAAATCCGCTCGAGTTCGGAGCGCCGATCGTGACGGAAGCCGCTCGCCGCTACGATGCCCGCCTGGGGTTTCTGGACCATCCGTTCCTCGGCCACGGCACGCGCACGGCCTCCTGGGCGAGGCTCGACACGCCGAGCGACTGTGCCGTGCCCGAGCGGTTCGTCTTTCGCTTCGACCGGCGCCTGACGATCGGCGAGACGCCGGAGCAAGCCGTCGCCGATGTCGAGAGCCTGCCGTCCGTCGCCGCCGCTCGCGCGGCCGGTCTCAAGGTCGCCGTGACGGTTCCCACCTATGACGAGCCCACATGGAGCGGCTTCGCGCTCGGCAACCCGCAGATCTACATGGGGTGGGTGACGCCCGAGGAGCATCCGGCGGTCCGCGCCGCGGTCCAGGCCTACCGCGGCGTCGTCACGCCTCACGTCGCGGAAGGCGGGACGCGCGGGGCGCTGCGCAAGGAGCCTCGTGTGGACCGCTGGATCTTTTCGACGGACGGAGTCGGGTTCCCGGTCGGCAAGAACGACGCCTCGATCCCGGTTCCCGACCGCAAGTCCTGGGTCGTGTCGGGCCCGGTCAAGCATCCCGCGATGATTGGCATCGGGCCGGGCATCGAGCAGAACGCGCACACGATCGGCGAGTGCGTGGACATGCGCGAGGTGGTCCACGCCGTAGCGCTCCTCGCCCGCTTCCCGAGCGCCTTCGTCGCCGCGGCCCGATAGACCGGCTACGGGTCCACAGCCCTCGCGACATCTTCGGCGCGGACGAACGCTTGCGGCGAGGAGAACGGCTCGGCCGAGACTCGCCGGATCCGCCAGACCTCGGCCGCGAGCCATACCAGGGCGCAGAACCAGATCCCCAGGGGCGTGGAGACGATCGGCCAGCCAATCGCCAGGCTCTCGGGAGCCGAGGAGTGATACAGCGCGGCGGCGGTCGTGAACACGGCATACGGAATCGTCGAAAAGAGCGAGCCCAGAGCGATCGGCCAGACCGCGTACTGGACGGCGGAGGACGGGAGGAACACGATATTGGACAGGAAGAGAACGAGGGCGGCACGGGGAAGCCCGATCTTCCGCGTCACGACGACGGCCCAGACGACGGACAGGAGGAACAGGGCGGCCATGAACAGGGTCCCTTGCCAGCGCACCGGGAAGAGCGCGGGCCAGCCGTTGACATGTTGCTGCCAGCGCGACGTCGTGCGCATCCCGTAGACCACAACGGATTGGACGATCCGGGAGAGGGCCGAGCGGTATTGCCAGAAGGAGAGAAGGAAGAGGACGACGGGAGCCGCGAGCAGGCCGAGCGAATACCCGGGCCGCCGGATACGCCTCCAGAAGAGGAGAAGATGGAAGGCCGTGACGTGCTTGACGAGCAGAGATGCCGTAAGAGCCGCCGCGACAGCCAGGGCTTTACCAATCCTTTCGGCATGTGGTCCGGTTGCGACAAAGATCGCGGCGAGGAGAAAAAGGATCGAGAAGCCGTCGAACTGGCCGTGCGCGCAGGAGATCAACACGGAGACAGGATTCGAGAAGAAGAGCAGCGCCGATCGGCGGGCTTCCCCCGGCTGGAATCCCAAGCGCCGGCCGCCGATCGCCAGGACCAGGGCAGCCGTGAGAATGTCCACCGCGATGAGAAGTATTCCGATCGCGAGAACGAAAACGGATGCGTTCGGAGCAGATGCTTTCCAAATGGCCGCCACGATCCAGGACCAGACAGGGCTGTAGTTGTAGCGATCCGTCGCGGCGTAGATGTTCTGGCCGGCGAGGGTCGCCGACGCGGCGATCAGGTAGGACTGCGAGTCGAAATTGCCCCGGTACTGGGCCGCGATCGAAAGGCGCAGGACCAGGATCAGCACGAACAACAGAGTGCTCTTCTGTCTCGTCATTCGCGGATGGGCTCGCCGGCATCCTAGCAGCCTCCCGAGCGAGCGCGACCTTCGAGACTCTGTTCGCGACCCGACGCTCGCTCTCCCGGACGATCGAGACCGAGCTATCGTAGTCGGATGCGGGGATTCGGGCTCGTCGCACGCGCGCTCGTCACGGGACCGGCGAGGAGGCGGCCGCTACGCGCGGCCCTTCCCGTCGTGGGGGTGGCCGTGGGAGTCGCGGCGGCCGCGGCCATCCAACACGCCAACCGCAGCGTGACCGAATCATTCCGCGAGGCGGCGGCCTCCGTCTCGGGCCGGAGCGATTTCGTGGTCACGGGCGTGTCGGGAGTGCCGGTCGCTGCGCTCTCGCGGCTCTCGTTTCTCTGGGGGCACGGCTCCTTCGCCCCCGCGGTGACCGGGGCGGCGGTCGCCGACGACGGATCGGGCGAGGTGGTCGAAGTCCTGGGCGTCGATCCCGGAGGAGACCGCGCCGTGCGCCAGATGCGCCTCGTCCCGGGCTCCGGGCGCGCGAATCTGCTCGCTCCGGGCTCGGTCTTCGTTCCCGAAAGCTTCGCTCGGCGCCATGGCCTCGCGGCCGAAAAAACTCTCCCGATCATCGCCGGAGGACAGCGGCGGACGGTCACGATCGCCGGCGTGCTCGAGCTCTCCGGCGTCGCCCGCGCCTCGGGCGGAGACCTGCTCGTCACGGACCTCTTCACCGCGCAGAGGCTCCTCGGCAAGGAGGGCTTCGTCGATAGAGTGGACATCGTGCTCGACCGCGGAGAGCCGCGCGAGGCGATGGCCGAAAGGATCCGAGCGAGCCTCCCGGCCGGGCTCGCCCTGCAGCCGCCCGGCCGCTCGGCGGCGACGGCCGATCGGATGGTGCGGGCCTTTCGCTTCAACCTGAACGCCCTCGCCTCGCTCACGCTCGTCGTGGCGGCTTTCCTCATCGCCAACGCCGTCTCGATCTCCGTCCTGCGGCGCCGGCCCGAGGTCGCAACCCTGCGAGCCCTCGGAACCTCGAGGATCTCGATCTTCCTCGCTTTTCTGGCCGAGGGCGCCGGAATCGGCCTCGCGGGAACCGTCCTGGGGGAAGCCGGCGGGCTGCTTCTCGCGCGCGCGGCCCTCAAAGCGGTCGGCGGGACGGTCTCGACCATCTACCTGCCGGCCGCGAAGATCGCCGCGGCCGGCTATCTGCCCTCGGCGGGACTCGCGGCGGTTGTCGGAATGGCGGTCTCCATCGCCGCGACGCTCGTGCCGGCCCTCGAGGCGACGCGCGTCGAGCCCTCCCCGGCGATGCGCCCCGGCGCGATCGAGTCCGTGCGGCGGCGCAGACTCACCGCTCGCGCCCTGACCGCGGCCGCCCTGCTCGCCGCGGCGGCCGCCGCCTCGCGGGCGGAGCCGGTCAACGGGTTCCCCCTCTTCGGATTTGGGGCCGTGGCCCTGGTCGTCGCCGCCCTCGCGGCCTTCGCGCCGATCCTCGTCGAGGCGGCCTCCCGCGCCTCGGCGCATCCGCTCGCCCGGCTGGCCGGCGCCGCCGGACGCCTGGCGGCGGAGTTCTTCGGAGGGTCTCTGGCGCGAAATGCCATCGCCGTCGCTTCCCTCGCCATGGCGCTGGGCATGACGCTCGCGATGATCGTCACGGTCTCCTCGATCCGGGAGACCGTCCGCGTCTGGGTCGAGACGACGCTTCGCTCCGACCTCTGGGTCAAGGCGGAAGCCGGCGGGCGCCGCGGCTTCGTCGGCGATCTGCCTCCGGAGATCGTGCCGTTTTTGCGGGCGATCCCGGGCGTGGCCGCCGTAGACCCGTTCCGGGCGCGGGACGCGACGGACGCGCGCGGACGCCCCTTCACGGTCGCCTCGGGAGACTTCCGCGTCGTCGCGCGGGTGGGCGGCCCCCCGCTCCTCGATGGGCGCGACGCGAGGCAGGTGGCTCTCCAGGCGAAACAGAAAGGAGAAGTCCTCGTCTCGGAGCCCTACGCGCGCCGCTTCGGATTCCGGGCCGGGGATCGAGTCGCGCTCGTCACGCCGCGGGGCCCTCGAGCGTTCACGGTCGCCGG
>JAWOLE010000091.1:0-6738 GCA_033853815.1 Thermoanaerobaculia bacterium | reverse complement strand
ACTCGTAGGGCCAGGTCGGGTGGAGGCCGCCCACGATGTGGAACTCGGTGACCGCCTCGCTGTAGCCCTTGCCCGCCTCCTCCACGCATTCCTCGATCGCCATCTCGTAGCCGCCCGGTTCGTTGACCTTCTTCGCCCAGGCGCAGAGCGCGCAATCGACCCAGCAGAGGTTGGTCGGGTTCAAGTACCGGTTGACGTTGTAGAAGGCGAAGTTGCCGTGGCGTCCCTCGCGCACGAGGTTGGCCAGGCGGCCCAACCGGAGGAAATCCCGTGTCTGGAACAGAGCGACGCCGTCGTCGAAAGACAGGCGTTCTCCGGCGAGCACTCGTTCGGCAAAGGGCTCCAGCTCAGAGCCGGAGAAGTCGTCGATCCCGATCACGGAATCGCGGGCTTGGTGACCGGCTGGTAGGGCTCCCGCGACTCGGGCGCGATGTCGTCCACGAAGGGCTGGACATAGCGGTAGCACTCCCAGCAGTACTTCTCCTCGGCCTGGAACTGGAAGTCCACGACACGCCCGACCGCCGGAAAGTCCAGGATCTCCTTGCCGCATCGGTGACAGGCGTCTTTCTGCCCGCGGATCAACCTCCAGACAGGACCCATGAGAAAGCCATCCTATCAGTTTTGGGTCCCCGGTTCGCGAATCCCTCCGATTCAGATGAGAGACTCGGTCGAAGGTCAAAGGTCGAACGTCGAAAAGTGAAGGTCCCGGCCAACTTTCGACCTTCGACGTTCAACTTTTCGACCGAAAGAGACTCTAGCTCTCAGGCTCCTTTCGAAGGTCTTTTCTCAAAATCTCCTTCTCTCTCTTCCGATCGTATTTCTTCCCTTCGCCGTGGCGTTTCTCGATTTTGCGGGGGAGGGGAAGCCGCGCGGAGGGCGGAGCCGGCCCCTTCGTTCGTTTTCGCGGGCGATTTTTCTTCATCGTTGCACCGTCATTCTCTCGCGCAGGATGAAGAGAGCGGCTGTCGCCACGAGTGAGAGCCCGGCGCCTATGAGGAACGCGGTTTTCGCTCCAAAGAGCTTCCACCAGAGGCCGAAGAGGATCGAGGCGGGGAGGGCGGCCAGGCCGATTGCCCCGTGGAAGACGCCGTAGGCGCGGCCGCGCAGCTTCTCGCCGGCCAGGTCGGCGATCAGAGCCCGTTCGGCGCCTTCCGTCGCGGCGAAAAAGAGGGCGTAGAAGCCGAAGAGCGCCCAGACGGCCAGCGGCCGCGTAACGAAGGCGAATCCCAGATAGGACAGGGCGTAGATCATCCATCCCAGGGCAATCGTGGGAATCCGGCCCACGCGGTCGGAAAGCGAGCCACCGGGCACGCCGAAGGCCGCCTTGGCCCCGTTGAAGAACGCCCAGAGCAGCGGCAGCTCCCAGAGCGGAATTCCACCATCTCGCGCGCGCAGCAGCAGGAACGCGTCGGTCGAGTTGGCGAGCGTGAAGAAAGCGAAGAGCCCGATGGCGGTCCAGAGGCGGGAGGGGAGCTGTGGCGGCCACTCGAGCTTCGTCTGAGACGTCGGAACCTCGCGTGCGTCCCTCCTGCGTTCGGGGAGCCGGACGAGGAGGAGGACGACGGCCAGCAATCCGGGCGCGAGCGCCAGGAGGAAGAGAGTGCGCTCCTGCTCGATGAAGAATCGCAGGAGGAGAGCGGCGACAATCGGGCCGACGAAGGCCCCGGCGTTGTCCATCGCGCGCTGGAGTCCGAAAGCTCTACCCCGGCCGCCCGGGGAGGCGAGATCCGCGAGCAGAGCATCCCTCGGAGGAGTGCGGACCCCCTTCCCCACCCGGTCGGCGAACCGGATGAGCAGCACCTGGCCCCAGGAGGAGGCGATGCCGACGAGGGGCCGGGCCACCGCCGCGGCGGTGTATCCGGCCACGACGAACGGCTTTCGCCGCCGTGCTTTGTCCGACAACCAGCCGGCGCCGACCTTGGCGAGGGAAGCCGTGGATTCCGCGATGCCCTCGATCAGCCCGAGGGCCGCCGGCCCGGCTCCGAGGCTCCTGGTGATGAAGTCGGGAAGGAGCGGATAGATCATCTCGGAGGCGGCGTCGTTCAGGAAGGACACCCACCCGAGTGTCACGACGCCTCGGGCGAAGCGCGGCTTTTCCTCTGCGGCGGTCTTGGCGCTCAAACGTAGGGCCGGTGTGCGGTGTGCGGTACGTGGTGCGCGGTGTGCGTGTAAGAGCCGGAGATGGGATTTCGAGAGGGGTTTCCTGTACTCATAGGATTGAGGCGCCTGATTCCGTATTTCATTAGAAGAATATTGGAAATTTCCTTATTTAATTAGAAGGGTTAGCCGTTGTGAATCCAGCCGAACACCGCATACCGCACACTGCATCATCATAATCGTCTCCGATGAGGCACCGCTCCTCCGATGCGTTCATCCTCGCGACCTATCCGCTGCGCGAGAAAGACCGGATCGTCTCCTTCCTGACGCGCGACGCCGGCAAGAAGCGCGGCGTGGCGCGCGGCTCCCGCGGCGCGCGCAGCCAGTTCGCGGGGCTGCTCGAGCCCATGACGGAGGCGCGCGTGACCTATTTCGAGAAGGACTCGCAGGAGCTCGTGTCGATCAACTCGCTCGACGCGATCCGGCCTTCCTTCACACTTTCGAAGAACCTGGAGCAGGGACTCCTGGTCTCGGCGCTTGCCGAAAGCCTCCAGACCTTCGTGCCCGACTCGGACCCTGCCGAACATTTCTACCGCCTCGCGCGGCACGTCCTGGACGCCCTGTTTGCGGGAGCGTCGCCGAGGGGCATCCGCTCCTACTTCGATCTCTGGATCCTGAAACTCTCCGGTCTCTTCCCGACACCGGCCGAGTGCGCCGCCTGCGGGAAGCCGCTCGACACGGGAGAATGTCTGCTCTTCGACCCGAGCCGGCCCGGCTTCATAGGCCCCGAGTGCCGCGCCGGGGATGTCGTGCGGCTTTCGCCGGCTGCCGGTCAGACGCTGCGCGCCTTCCTCTCGGCCCCGTTCGATCCCGCCAGGACCTACAAAGGCGTCGCCGAGATCTCTGTGGTCTCCGGCCTGGCGCGGCGCCATTTCCTCGGCCACGAGTTGAAGTCTCAGCGGGTCCTCTCCGAGGTCCTGGGCCCCTGAGCCACGCGGCAGCGTCCGCGATGGATCCTCTCCTGTTTTGAAAATTTGTTGCTTCGAGCCGCCCCGGCGTCGGGCCGCCTCCCTCGTCGGCACGCGACGGCCCTGCCGCTAAAGAGTGAACCGGGTCGTCGCTGGTCGCTCAGTCGCAGGGTTTGCGAGGCGAACGATTCAGCTTGCCATACTCCTTCACTCATCGCCTCCTCCGGGAGGCGTCCCGCCGCCGGGGCTCTTGCCTGGACTCAAGCGGGGCTGCCAGCCCGGAGCCGGCGGCGTTTCCTGAGGAGGCCTTGTCCGAGGGCACACACCACGGCGAGTGACCGGAGGTTTGCCGTCCCTGTGCCCGAGTGACTAGAGCGGCGGCCCACCGGACACGTTTGCGGCCTGGCCGCCGCGTGCCGACGAAGGGAACGACGACGGATCCGAGGCGCCTGTTCCAGATCGCGGATCTGAAGACAGGTGATCTTCGAGCCGCCTGCCGGCTGCGGTAGACTAGCCGTTCGCTCATGCTGACGTTGCAGCGGCTGATTGCCGGATTGTCGGCCTTCTGGGAAGAGGAGGGATGTCTGATCGAGAATCCCTATGACATTCCCATGGGCGCGGGCACGATGGCTCCGGCGACGTTCCTGAAGGTTCTCGGCCCGGACCCCTGGCGGTGCGGGTACGTGCAGCCTTCCCGGCGCCCGGCCGACGGCCGCTACGGAGAGAACCCGTTCCGCCTCCACAAACACCTGCAGTACCAGGTCGTGCTGAAGCCCTCGCCCGAGGACGTGCAGCGCACCTACCTGCGAAGCCTGGAGAAGCTCGGGATCGTTCTGGCGGAGCACGACATCCGCTTCGAGGAAGACAACTGGGAGGCTCCGACCCTGGGGGCCTGGGGCGTGGGCTGGCAGGTCGTGATGGACGGCATGGAGATCACGCAGTTCACCTACTTCCAGCAGGCCGGAGGCATCGATCTCGCTCCGATCAGCGCGGAGATCACCTATGGCCTCGAGCGGATCGCCATGTTCCTCTCGAAAGTCAATTCCATCTACGACGTGATGTGGAATGAGACGCTCTCCTACGGGGACGTCCGCCGGACCGAGGAAGTCGAGCTGTCGCGATACTGCTTCGACGTGGCAGACGTGGAGTTCCAGACGCTCGTCTTCGACCGCAACGAGCGGGAGGCCAGGCGAGCTCTCGAGGCGGGCCTCGTCCTGCCCGCCTACGAGGCGGCGCTCCAGTGCTCGCACGCGTTCAACGTGCTCGACGCCCGCGGCGCGGTTTCGGCGACCGACCGGGTCGGCCTGATCCGACGCGTCCGGGAGCTGGCCTGCGCCTGCGCCCGGGCCTACCTCGCCGCCCGCGAGGGTTCGCATCGACCCGTCTCGCAGCCCGAGCCGGCGGCGGTCTGAAGAGGGATGTTTCAAGTTTCAGGTTTCAAGTTTCAAGAGGTCGAGCCTCTTCCTGAAACCTGAAACTCGAAACCTGAAACGCAATTAGTAATGGACCGCGGCGACTTCCTCCTGGAAATCCGGACCGAGGAGATCCCGGCCTCCTCTCTCGAGGGAGCGCGGCAGGATCTCCTGACCCGCCTGACTCAGGCGCTCGGCGAAGAGGGGCTCGTCGCCGAGTCCGCCGAGTCCCTGGCGACGCCGCGGCGACTGATCGCCATCCTGCGCGGTCTTCCCGAACGCCAGGAGGACCGCCTCTCCGAGGTCCTGGGCCCGCCGGCCTCCGTCGCGTTCGACGCCGACGGAAAGCCCACCCGCGCTGGAGAGGGTTTCGCCCGGGCGCAGAAGGTGGACCCATCCGAGCTCGTCCTGGTGGAGACCCCACGCGGAGCGACGGCGGCCGCGCGGCGACGGGTCCCGGGCCGGCCGGCCCCGGAAGTCCTGGCGGAGGTCGTCCCGCGCGCCGTCTCCATGCTGACGTTTTCCAAGACGATGCGCTGGGGATCGGGCGAGCACGTCTTCGTGCGGCCCGTGCGCGGCCTGCTCGCCCTCTTCGGCGGGCGCGTCGTGCCCATGGAGGTCCTGGGCGTCGCCTCGAGCGGCTCGACCTGCGGCCATCGCATCCTGTCCGACGGGGATCTTCCGGTCGTCAGCGTCGAGGACTATCTGTCGAAGGTCCGCGCCCACGGCGTCGAGCCGGACCCGGAGGCGCGGCGCGTCCAAATCCTGGATTCCGCCCGGCGCGCGGCGCACGAAGTCGACGGTTCCGTCGAGGCCGACGCCGGTCTCGCGGCGATGCTCGCGGACCTGGCCGAGTGGCCCGGCGTCGTCCGGGGCTCCTTTGCCCCCGAGTTTCTCGATCTGCCCGAGGAGATCATCACGACTGCGATGAAGACCCACCAGAAGTACATGCCCGTGCGCGGCCCTTCGGGATTGATGCCGTACTTCGTGGCGGTGATGGACAACCGCGAGGACCCGAGGGGATTGATCGCCAAGGGCAACGAATGGGTCCTGAACGCGCGGCTGGCGGATGCGCGCTTCTTCTACGACGAAGACATCCGGGAAAGCCTGGAGTCGCGCCTCCCGCAGCTGGCGCGCCTCTCCTTCCAGGACCGCCTGGGAGACTACGCGGCCAAGACGGAGAGGCTCGAAGAGCTCGCCGGCGCGATCTCGGGCGCCGTCGGGAAGCGGGACCTAGCGGAGGCCGCGCGTGTGGCCGCCCGCTTGTCCAAGACGGACCTGACCTCCCGCATGGTCAAGGAGTTCACCGACCTGCAGGGCGTCGTCGGAGGCATCTACGCCCGCCTGGAGGGCTATCCCGACTCCATCTGGAAGGCCATCTACGATCAGTACCGCCCGGCTTCCGCGGGAGACGAGCCGCCGCGCGAGACGACCGGAGCGATCGTCTCGCTCGCCGACCGGTTCGACACGTTGGCCGGCCTCTTCCAGATCGGGCTCTCGCCGACGGGCTCGAAAGACCCCTATGGCCTGCGGCGCGCGGCTTTCGGGGCCGTCGCGATCATCGTGGCGCAGGACTGGCGGATCGACTGGTGGCCGATCGCCGAGAAGGCCCTCTCACTCTATCCGGCGGGCGTCGCCACGGTCGGGCCCGAGGAGGCGCTGGCGCAGCTTGAGGCCTTCTTCGCCGAGCGCCTCCGCAACCTGCTCGAGAGGCGCGGGCTCGCCTACGACGAGGTCTCGGCGGTCCTCGCGGTCGATGCCTGGAACTTCGCCGACGTGGCGGACCGGGCGACCGCGCTCTCGCAGGCGCGCCGGGAGATGGATTTCCGTTCCCTGATCCTCGCGTTCAAGCGCATCCGCAACATCGTCGGCGACGAGCGCCCGGGAACGCCGTCTCCCGACCTCTACCGCGAGCAGGCGGAGCGGCGGCTCGCCACCGACTTCCTCCAGGCGCGGCCGGTGATCGAGCGGCTGGCCGCGGCGCGCCGCTACAAGGAGGCGCTGGAGATGATCGGCTCGATCGCGCCGTCGCTCGACCGCTTCTTCGTCGAAGTGCTGGTCAACTGTCCCGAGGAGGACCTGCGGCGCAATCGCCTTGCTCTGCTCGCGTCCATTCAGAAAGAATTTTCGCGCCTGGCGGACTTTTCGGAAATCGTCGTGGAGAAGGAAAAATGAAACGCGTCTTCTTCTTCGGCAACGGCCGCGCCGAGGGCGCCGGCCTCGGCAAGGAACGTCTCGGGGGCAAGGGCTACGGGCTGGCC
>JAWOLE010000090.1:0-2905 GCA_033853815.1 Thermoanaerobaculia bacterium | reverse complement strand
GCGGCGCCGGTCCGCCTCGGCCGCGACAAGGGCCTACGTCCGTTTGCGCGGGCTCTTGGCGCGCCGGGCGGGGGGCCTCTCGGAGGCCGTGCCGCCCCTCGAGGTCGCCCGCCGTTTCGGCGAGGCGACCCCCGAGGGGAGCGAGGACGCCCGAGCCGTCGTCCTCGCCTACTGCGACGTCGCCTTCGGCGGCCGCTCCGTCACGCGCGAAGTCGAGCGCGACCTCTCCCGGCGCCTGCGCCGCCTCAAGAAGCTCGCTTAGCCGGCGATGAGCCGACTCAGACGCGGCGCACAGAGCCCTCGTCTTGATGGCAAACCCGATGCCACGGATTATCTGGTCTTTGCTCGGTGAACCACGCCGGTGAGGTAGGTCTTGAGGGAGTCGGTCTTGCCGTTCATTGCGATCTCGAAGGTGATCGCGAGCTCGTCCGGGTTCTCTGCCTTGTACGTGAGACGAAACAGGGGAGAGGGCGCAGGATCTGTCGACACAAAAGTGGCTATCTTCCGGCTTGTGTCGATCGAGATGTCGTAGTGGATGACGTGGCCCTCGTTGTCGAAGTAGATGGCTTTCGACTGCTCTGCGTACACGACCATGAGGTCGTCGTGTACTGTCGCCGGGCGTTCGGGAGTCGCCGGGTACTCGGAGTGGGCGCGCCGAACGAGTACGTGCCCCTGGACGTCCGCGGAGAACGAGAAGGAGCCCACGCCTTGCCCCGGGTTTCCGGCGCCCGTGCCAGTCCAGTCTCCGAGCAAGAAACCAAGTTGGCCAGCCGGGTCAGCGAAGAGCGGTATCGGCGCCCCGGCGAGAACAAGCGCAATCGCGTACCGAGCAAGCCTGCTTCTCTTCGACATAGGGTCGACCTCCAGTGGCAAGTTCTTCGTCTAACGTCTCAAAGCTCAGCGCGCCTCCGGCTGGTTCAGGCGGAGGTCGCAACCTTCCACAAGTAACCGTCGGGGTCGGCGAAGTAGCCGAAGTACCCGCCCCACTGCGCGCCTTCCGGTTTCCGAACCGCGCTGCCGCCGGCGGCCACGGCCCTGGCGATCACTTCGTCCACCGCCTCGCGGGAGTCGGTGATGAAGTGGAACGAGACGCCGCGGAATCCGGACCCCTCCGGCGAGACCCCCGCGTCCTGCGCGGCGGCGTCCCACCCGTAGAGAGCCAGCGACGAGAATCCCTGGCCAAGGCTGAGCGAGACGAAGCCCGGATGGTCCTGCTCGACCGTGGCTCCCAGGCCCTCGACGTAGAACTTCTTCGCCCGGGCGACGTCCCGGACTCCCAGCATGATGACGCTTACTTTCGGCGACATCGTCTTCTCCTTCATGGTCGTGCAGTGTCAAGCCGGGCCAGCGCTGGAAGTCTCACCCGGCCTCGCGCTAATGGTGGAAAGCATGGTCGGTCGGCTCCTTGCACCGTACTCCAAGACCCGAATCCCGCCTGGACTGGAAGCGCTGCCTCTTCGAGTCTCGATTGTGGAAAATGGTTTCGGTGCCGAAGGAGCACCTAACTCAGACCTCGCGGGCGCGCGGGGCGAAGCCGTGGCGCAGGGTCAGCCAGAGGATCTTGACGTCGAGCGAGAGGGACCAGTTCTCGATGTAGTAGAGGTCGTACTCGATTCTCTTGGTCAGGCTGGTGTTGCCGCGCCAGCCGTGCACCTGGGCCCAGCCGGTGATCCCCGCGCGCACGCGGTGGCGCAGCATGTATTGCGGGAACTTCTCCTTGAACTCGGAGACAAACTCGGGCCGCTCCGGGCGAGGTCCGACGAGCGACATCTCGCCGCGCAGCACGTTGATGAGCTGGGGCAGCTCGTCCAGGTTCCAGCGTCGCAGGAACCTTCCCACCCGCGTGCACCGGGGATCCTCCGGGCTCGCCCAGGTCGGTCCCGACTCGTCCTCGGCGCCGGGCACCATCGAGCGGAACTTGACGATCTCGAAGGGCCGCCCGTCCAGACCCATGCGCCGCTGGCGGTAGAAGACCGGGCCGCCGTCCTCCCTGCGGATCGCCAGGGCGATCGCGGCGAAGACCGGCGACAGGGCGACGATCGCGAGGCTGGAGGCGGAGAGGTCCACCGTCCGTTTGACCAGGCCCATCCAGCCCGAGAGCGGCACCTGCGTCAGGTGCACGACCGGCAGGCCGTCCAGGTCCTCGACGCCCGCCCGAAACGTGATGTGCTGGAGCAGGTCCGGCACGACGCGGACGTCGGCGACCGTGCGGCCCACGTCCTTCAGGACCGAGAGCATCGTGCGGTGCGCCTCGAGGGGAAGCGCCAGGAAAACGGTGTCCACGCCGAGCTCCTCGACGACGCTGGCGGCCTCGGCCGTCGCCCCGACGACGGGGATTCCGCGGTAGGCCTCGCCCAGCTTCGCGGGATCGTCGTCCACGATCGCGACCGCGCGCATCCCCGCCTCGGGATGCTCGGCGAGCTTGTCCACGACCGCGCGCCCGAGCCGTCCGGCGCCGACGACGAGCACCTGCCGGACGCCGAAGCCGTGGCGCCAGGCCTCCTCGAGATAGCGGCGAATCGCCGTCCGGCCCGCGAAGACAAAGAGCACGTCGGCCACGAAGAAGAGCAGGAGGACGAGGCGGGAATAGGAGAACCCGCGGTAGAAGGTCGCGAGCCCCAGCAGGAGCAGCGTCGCGAGCCCGGTCGCGACGAGCACGGCGAACGCCTCCTCGACGCGCGATCGGTGGCGCCGGACGTGGTAGAGCCCGTAGAAGTAGTAGACGATCGGCCATAGCACGGCGATGAGAGGGAAGAGACGGTAGTACGTCGCCGCCTCGGGCACGCCCTTGAGGACCGGCACGATCTCGGCGCGGAACCGAAGCAGGTAGGACGCGACGAGGGCGGCGAGGGTCGCCGCGAGATCGGAGACGAGGAAGAGCGCCGCGATGCGGCGAGAGGACTTC
>JAWOLE010000089.1:0-10567 GCA_033853815.1 Thermoanaerobaculia bacterium | reverse complement strand
GAAGAGTTTTCTGCCGTCGTAGGGCTGCTGGTTTTTGAGCATGCCGTAGAGGCCGACGAGCAGTTTTCGCATTACGGCGACGAGGACCTGGAGGGGTTGTTTTCCCCTGGCTTGGAGGCGGTCTGCGAAGGCTCTCAGGTAGGGGTCGTGGTGTCTTGCGACCAGAGCGGGCATGAAGAGGGCAGAGCGCAGGAATTTGTTGCCGGTCTTGCTGATGCGAGGCTTCTTGTCCACGGAAGTGCCCGAGGTCTGGTGGCGAGGGTCGATGCCGGCATGGGCGACCCATTGACGGCCGTCCAGGTCTGAAGAGAGCACGCAGAGCTCGCCGAGGATCTGGATGGCGCTGGTCTGGCCGATGCCTTTGGCGGTGTTGATGAGTTGGAAGTTCTTCTTCAGCTCGGGTTCTGTGGCGATCAGCTTGAGAGCTTCGGCGGTCAGGCGGGCGATGCTTCTCTGGAGCCTGGCGATAGCCTGCTTTAGGTCCTGCCGCACGATTTGGGGTGTGGTCTTGGAGACGGAGGCCGCGTGGAGGCGGCTCTTCTCCGCTGTACGGGCCTGCGTGAGCGCCTTGATGCGTCGAGAGATCGCCCGCAGCTGCAGGGCGGTGGCGCTGGGGCGCTTCCAACGCCGAAACGGCATGCGCCGGGCAAACTCCATCAGCACTTCCCCGTCAATCTGATCGCTCTTGCCCCGCTTCATCAGCGCCTGAGCAAACCGGCGTACTGTCTGCGGGTTGTTGACCATCACTTCCACCCCCTCGGTCTCCTCCAGCTCCAGCGCCAGATCCAACCCGTAGACGCCCGTAGACTCCAAACACACACGCACCCGATGCCCCGCCTTGGGCAAATACCCACAGACCGCGCGACGCCCTCGCGGCGTATTCAAGAACTTCCTCGAGACCGCCTTCTGCTCCCCCTCCCGACGTAACCTCACCACCAAGTCTTTGGCCCCTACATCGATCCCGCAGAAATCCTCCTTGAGCATCACAACCCCCTTTGGTTACGATGCCCCGTCGGCTCCCCGACCCTGTACCCCTCTCCTGCCGACCTTGCAAATACAGGCTCCAAAAGGGCCTCAGATTCTCTTCGGCATCGGAGAAGAGGGCGGGGGGCCGATCTACGTTCAGGCTCTACGGCCTCTGGGGCGGTCGGCCTCCCCGCCGACGGAACACTGAACCAAAACGGAAGATACAAGGGGCGGCCCTCGCGGCCGCCCCCTCTCTGCATGATGTGGCGACGTCAGGACGGCCGACTGCGTCCAGATGCTTCGGTGCACCTCGATCGCCCTCCCCAGGACGAAAAATGAACCGGAGCTACCAGAGGCGGGCGGGGACGAGCCCCGCCCCTACCGCACCGATGGCACGACCGGAGCCACGACGCAGCTCCCCACCCGCTATTGCGAGACGGGTTGGCGGCCGAGGTCGGTGTCGAGGCGGCCGTAGGCCTCCGCGAGCGGGACCGCGCCCCGGCGCAGGAAATTCCAGTGCGCGGCGAAGGCTCCCCGCGTTGGAAGCGGCTTCTCGGCGCGGCGGACGTCTCCCTCTCCCGGGGCCGGCGCCGCCTGCGGCCCGAGGGCGGCGAAAGCGGAATCAAAGAACTGCCGCGCGCGCTCGGGCTCGTTCCTCCGCCAGGCGAGATACCCGAGCAGGTAGAGCGCCGGAAAAGAGCGGGAGTCCGTGGCGAGCACTTTCTGGAAGCGGCCGGCCGCTCCCTCGAGGTTTCCGGCCCGCAGATCGAGCTCTCCCAGGCGCTCGACCCAGCCGGTCTCCTCGGCGTTGACGGCGCCGGCGCGCTCGTAGTGCCGGCGCGCTTCGGCGAGATTCGAGAGCGATTGCGAGGCGGGGTCGGCGAGGAGATCGCCGAGGGCGCCGTGGGCTCTCCGGCTGGCCGGCGCGATCGAGATCAGATCCTCGAAGGTCTTCTTCGCTGCGGCGCGGTCGCCTGTCTCGACGAGCAGGTTGCCGAGAACGTAGAGGCTGTCCTCATGGCGCGGGTTGATCGCGAGGGCGCGCCGATACTCGGCGATCGCTTCGGCGGTCCGGCCCGCCGCCGCCGCGGCGCGCGCCCGGGCGTAGGCGTCCCAGAAGGTGAGCGTCTTCGCCCGGCGGTCGGCGAGCGCGCGCGGTTGCGGATTCCCTTCGACCAGGACGTAGGCCCTGTCGGCGGGAATGTCGCGGAAGACCTGCGTCGCGCCCGAAGGCCAGCGCACGGTCAGCTTCTCCACGCGCTCGGCCGCGCCCAGGCCGAAGATCGCTTCCGGGGCGTTCTGCGAGAGGTAGGAGGAGCCGGCGTTGATCTCGCGCCACTGCGCGCGTCCCGCCGCTTCGGCCACGAGCCTGGTCCCGAAGCCCGAGCGGTTTGACCTGGTCCCCTCGCAGCGGAAGGCGACGCGGTGGTTGGCCGGCCCTCCCTCGGCCTTGAGCAGAACGAGCCTTCCTCCGTGCGCGACGACGGCCACCTCCTCGCGCAGGTCGCCGTCCACGTCGGCGATGGCGAGGCCGCGGTGGACGCGCGGCGTCGAGAGGGCGGGCCCGGAGGACGGCGCGACGTCGACGAAGCCCTTCGCGCCCAGATTGCGGAAGAGGCGCATCGGCATCGGCGCGAGGCGCCGCCGGTCCTCGGGATCCTCGAAGGTCGAGCCGTTGGCGACGACGAGATCGGGCAGGCCGTCCCCGTCGACGTCGAGAAACGCCGTTCCCCAGGCGATGTCATCGGTGGAGATCTCGCCCAGACCCAGCCGCTCCGCCGCGTCCTCGAAGTCGAGGACGCCGGGCGAGCCGGGTCTGAACTTGTTGATGTAGAGCGCGTTCGCCTCCGCTATCCAGTGCGTGACGAAGAGATCGGGCGCGAGATCCCCGTTGACGTCTCCGGCGGCGATCCCCATCGCGCCGCGGTAGTCGGCCACGTGGGCTTCGTGTCCGCGGTCGGAGAAGACCCCTCCGCCCTCGTTGACGAAGAGGGCGCCTTCGGAGACGTCGTTGGCCACGTAGAGATCGGGGCGGCCGTCTCCGTTCAGGTCCACGAAGGAGGCCGACAGGCTTCGCCCCTCCGGGTCGGCGACGCCGGCCTCCGCCGCCATCTCGCGGAAGCGGCCGTGCCCCTCGTTGTGAAAGAGGAGGTTGGCGATGGGCGCGTAGGAGGAGGGGTTGATCGTGAAGGGGCTGTCCGCGTGCCGGAACTTCGAAGTGCGGCCGACGTCCTTCGGGTCGAAACGGTAGTCCACGTAGCCGCACACGTAGAGGTCGAGCAGGCCGTCGCCGTCCACGTCTCCCCAGACGGCTCCCGTCCAGAAGCCGCGGCGCCCGCCCACGCCGGACTTCGCCGACACATCCTCGAAGGTGCCGTCGCCGCGGTTGTGGAAGAGGCGGATCTCGCCGTAGGAAGTGACGGCGAGGTCGGGATAGCCGTCGTTGTCGTAGTCGCCCCAGGCGGCTCCCATGTAGGCGCCCTTCAAGCCGCCGAGCCCGGCTTCCTGCGTGACGTCGGTGAAGACGCCGCGGTCGTTGCGGTAGAGGCGACACCCGCCCGGCGCCCGTGCGAGCTGTTCGGGCGAGAGCGTGAGCGGACCGGCGACGTCCGCGACGAAGAGGTCCCAGTCGCCGTCGCGGTCGTAGTCGGCGAAGGCGCAGCCCGAGCCCATGTCCTCGGGCAGCTGCGTCGAGCGCGCGCCCCCCGCGAAATGGCGGAAGTCGATGCCCGACTCGGCCGCCACGTCCTTCCACCGGATCCCCCAGTCGGAGCCTTCCGCGTGCGCGGCCTTCACCGTGTCGGTGATGCCTTCGACCCGCTCTCCGGGCCTGTAGGGCGCCTCCGACTCGCCGCGCGTCAGATAGACGGCCGCGCAGGCCGCGAGCGCGGCCCCGCCCGCGGCGAAGAGCGCCCGCCGGTGGGTCCAGCGCCGCAGGACGCGGGAGGCGCTCACTGCGCCAGGACGCGGACCGTGGTTCGGGCCTGGGCGAGGTCCGTGATGGGCGCGGAGAGGCCCTTGCCCGGGAAGAGAAAGTCCACGAGGAATTGATCGAGCTTGCGGTAGTGAAGCGTCGCGACGACCGACAGGGTCCCGGGAGGCGGCGACGGAAGCGTGATTCGCCGGTTGGGCGTCGGCTCGCCGGAGGCGCCCGGGCAGGAGAACGTGTAGCGGGCGACGTCGGAATAGCCGGGGAAGAGGCTGCGCCGGTAGCGCACGCCCACCATCTCCCAGAGATTGTGCCGGTCGATCAGGTTGCCGTAGCGATCCACCGGCTCCGCCTTGAAGAGAAAGGTTCCGGGCGGGATCATCCGCTTGGCGTCCGGCCGGCCCGAGGTGAAGACCGGCCGCCCGGCCTCGTCCTGCACTTCCACCTCGATCCACGACTGGATGAGATCGAGCGGCCCCGTCGGATAGTCGTGGCCGACCTTGCGCGAAGTGATGACGGCCTGGATCGTCAGAGGCTGCCCGCTCTTCGCCGTCGCCGGCGCCTCGAGATCGAGAGAGACCGCAGGGCCGTCCGCCCATTTCCCGGCGATCTCGGGAACGGCATACGTGCCGTGGAGCCACTGCTCGACCAGATGCACCTGCTCCTCGCCTCCCGGCAGCTTCAAGAGCGCCGGCATGTACTGGTTGGCGCCGAGGAAGCGGTGGCTCCGGTGCTTGCCGTCGTCGGGACGGCGGTTGTAGTCCGCGGCGTCGCCGGAGGCGGGCTCCGGCCCGTCCTGGAGCGGCATGTGGCACTCGCGGCATTCGATCGTCTTGCCGGGCTGCCCCGGGTGGTTCCAGCGGCTCTTTCTCCAGTTGTCGTACTGGTTCTGCAGCTGCACCCATCCGAAGTTGTTGATCAGCTGGTCCACGAACTGCTTGTGGCAGGCCGCGCAGTACTCGGGGGTCTTGAAGAGCCGTTTCTCCAGGGAAGCCTGGTGGTGCTCGGGGTAGGCCCGGATCAGGAAGTACGACACGAACCGCGCCGCGGGCGCCTTGGCCGTCTCGAAGAGGTACCGGCCGGGCGGGCGGACGACGTAGTTCGCGTTGCCCTGGACGTCGGTCTTGACGACGCCGTGGCAGGTCAGGCAGGAGACTCCCTCCTGCAGTCCGGCGTCGGAAGTCAGGCTCGCCTTGAACACCATCTTCTGGCCGGTGAAGAGCGAGATCGGATCGTGGCAGCCCCCGCAATAGCGCGTGGACTCGGGACCGTTCTGCCGGGCCATCTCTTCCTGCACTCGCTGGAAGGCGGGATCGAGCGCCGACCAGCGATGCGCCGAGACCGACCACTCCTTGTAGACCGCCTCGTGGCAGCCCGAGGAGCCGCAGGCGGCCGAGCCGGCCAGGGCCTCCGGCGCGAGGGCGCGGCCCGATTCGGTCCTGGCGAGGCTTGGCGCGAAGGGCCGGTCGGCTCCATAGGGCATCCGGTAGTCGGGAGGGAAGCGGCCGGCGACGCGAGGGCCGTCGTGGAGGAGGCTCGCCGGGAAGGCCAGGAACAGCAGGACGACAGGGGCCAGCAAGGCCGCGCCGAGATACCCCCGCCGGGCTTTGGAGAAGGGCTCGATCGCGCCGACTTCCTGCGGCAGGCGGCGCCAGGAGGGAAGAAAGTGAGCCACGGCGAGGACGACGAGCGCCACGGAAGTGACCAGGTGAAGCATCCGGACGTAGGGGGGCACGCGGTCGGAGAAGGCCGCCAGGGCGGTGGCCCAGAGACCCGTGCCGGCCGCGGCCACGGCCGCCGCCAGTCCCATGTAGCCGATGACTTTCGGAGGCGTCAGGGCGTCGGGACGGTAGTGCTTCCAGTGCCTCCAGAGGTAGAGCGTCAGCGGCCACAGGGCCGCGAGGCCGACCACGGTATGAAAGAGAAGGCTCCACTCGACCAGAGGCGAAAAGCGCCAGAGGCGCACGGGAAGGCCGGTCAGGAAGAGGTAGGCGATCAGACCTCCGGAGAGCCGCGAGAGCGCGGCCTTCCAGCCAAAGACACGGTCCCGGGGAGCA
Organism: Thermoanaerobaculia bacterium; assembly: GCA_033853815.1. Lineage (GTDB taxonomy): Bacteria > Acidobacteriota > Thermoanaerobaculia > UBA5066 > Gp7-AA6 > JAWOLE01. The sequence goes on along the minus strand of JAWOLE010000089.1, from coordinate 4,615 downwards.
ACCGGCGCGTTGGAATTCATGAGTTTCACCTCAGGAATTACGCGGCACTGTAAACGCCTTGTCCACCGGGCGTCAAGCGCATGTTAGTTTTGGAGGCGATGCGAACACCCCGGCGCGGCGACGCCGATTCCGCCCCCGCGCTGCTCCTCTACTCCCGCACCTGCCAGCACGCCCTGCGCGCGATGGAACGGCTGGCGGCCCACGAGCGAACGCGCCCGGGGACCTTCCAGAGACTGAGCGCTCTCGCCCGCCAGATCGGAGCGACACCCGCCACGCTCGGCCAGATCGCCGCGAGCCTGGGCCGCGCCGGCCTCCTCGAGGCGCGCCCCGGTCCTTCCGGCGGCGTCCGCCTCGCTCGTCCCCCCGGGAAGATCTCCGTTCTCGAAATCATCCGGGTCGTGGACGGAACGAGTCTCGAGGGGCGATGCATCCTGGGGTTTCCGGTCTGCGGCGACGCGACCGCCTGCCCGGCCCATCCGGTCTGGAAGAGGGCGCGGGCGCTCCTGGAATCGCGCCTCGAGAGCCGGTCGCTCGAGGACCTCTCCCGCTCCGTCCAGCGCAAGCATCGAGCGCTTTCCCGTCGGGCCCGGTTTCGGCTCTCTTAGCAGAAACTCTCGGCGCCGGTACAGGGCCGTCCAGCGACCGCCCGCGCCGAAAGTCTTCTGATGCGATTGGATCAGGCGAGGGTGACCGGCGCGGGAGCGAGAATCGCGGCATGACCACCGCGGCTCCGGCCGCCCGCCCTCGCGCCGCGTCGCCGCTCGCCGAACTGGTCGGGGCGGACGTCCGGGTCCCGGTCCTCTCGGGCCCGCCGCGGCGCTACATCAACCTCGACAACGCCGCCTCGACGCCTGCGCTCGCCTGCGTCCGGGAGACCGTCGACGAGTTCCTCGGCTGGTACGGAAACGTCCACCGCGGCGTCGGGTACAAATCGCGCCTCTCCTCCTGGGCCTTCGAGCAGGCGCGTGACCGCGTGGCCCGCTTCGTCGGCGCCGATCCGGCGGACGAGGTCGTCCTCTTCTGCCGGAACACGACGGAGGCGATCAACAAGCTCGCCCACCGCTATCCGTTCGAACCGGGGGACGTGGTCCTGACGACCCTGATGGAGCATCACTCCAACGAGCTTCCCTGGCGCCGCGTCGCCCGGGTCGTGCACGTGGCGGTGACCTTGGACGGACGGGTGGACGAAGAGGACCTCGAGCGCAAGCTCTCGGCCCATCGCGGGCGCGTGCGGCTCCTCGCGGTGACGGGCGCTTCCAACGTGACCGGCTACATCAACCCCATCCACGATTGGGCCCGCAAGGTGCACGAGGCCGGGGGAAGGATCGTGGTCGACGCCGCGCAGCTCGCGGCGCACCGGCCGATTTCCATGAAACCGAAGGAGGACCCCGAGCACCTGGATTTCGTCGCCTTTTCGGCCCACAAGATGTACGCGCCCTTTGGCGTCGGCGTCCTCGTCGGTGCCCGCCGCGCCTTCGAAACGGGAGATCCCGACATCGTGGGCGGGGGCGCCGTGGACATCGTCAGCCTCGAGAGCGCCTACTGGACGGATCTCCCCGATCGCGAGGAGGCGGGAACGCCCGACATCGTCGGCGTCGTGGCGCTGGCGCGTGCGATCGGGGCCCTGGAGGAGATCGGCTGGGAGGCGATCCTCCGGCACGAGACCGATTTGACCGCCGGCACGCTCGAGCGCTTCAACGCCATGCCCGGGATCCTCATCTACGGCGACACGGATCCGGCCCGCGCCTCCTCGCGGCTGGGGGTGATCCCCTTCAACGTCCGCGGCGTTCCGCACGCGCTCGCCGCCGCCGTGCTCGCCTGCGAATGGGGGATCGGGACGCGCGACGGCTGCTTCTGCGCCCATCCCTACGTCCGGTCGCTGCTCCACCTCTCAGACGGCGAGGCCGCGCAGGTAGAAAAGAGCATCCTCGCGCGCGACCGGTCGGAGGTTCCGGGGACCGTTCGCGTAAGCTTCGGCCTGGGCAGCACGGCCGGCGAGGTCGAAACCCTCTGCGAGGCCCTGGACGCGGTCGCCCGCGGCGCGTTCGACCCCGGCTACGTCCTCGACGCGGAGCGGGGCGAGTACACCCATCCCCTTTTCCCATCGGACTTCTCCCGGCGCTTCTCCTTCTGAAGACGTTGCCCCGGCAGACGGCCGGGCGGCGGGGCGAGCCCCGAAAGTGGTGCATTTGCATCAGGCGCCGACGCTCTCCCCTCGCGAACACTGTCGATCAAGGCGGCGCGGGCCCGCACCGCCCTGAAAGGATGGCTGGGAATTCGATGCCGACCAAAGACCTGACGATCGCGATGGTGGGGTCCGGGGGGGACGGCGTGGTGACCATGGGGGACCTGATCGCCCAGGCCGCCGCGCGCGAGGGGCTCCACGCGATCAAGACCGAAGCCTATGGCCCCCAGATCCGCGGGGGAGAGTCCTCCTGCACGGTCCGGGTCTCGACCGACGAGATCCACGCGCAGGGCGACACGGTGGACGTGCTCGTGGTCTTTCGGTGGGCCGATTTCGCGCGGTTCCGGGGGGAGATCTCCGTCGCGGAGGACGCGATCATCCTCTCGGAGGCGGACGACAAGACGCCGGCCGACCAGATCGACGTCTCGATCGAGGGCCGGGCCCTGTCGGTTCCGGTCCCGTTCACCGAGCTCGCCCGCGACGCCGCGGGCACGCCCGCCTCGAAGAACGTGGTCGCCCTGGGGGTCCTTTCGGGGCTCTTCGGCCTGCCGGAGGACGGGCTGCGCCGCGCGGTCGCCAACAAGTTCGGCCGCAAGAAGGAGTCCGTGCGGGAATCCAACGCGAAGGCCTACGAGGCGGGCGTCGCCTTTGCCCGGTCTCTCCCGGACGGGGTCAACGGCAGGCGCCTCGAGTACGTCCCCGGCCAGCCCCTGCTCCTAATGTCGGGCAACGAGGCCTCCGCCGTCGGCGCGCTCCACGCCGGATGCCGCTTCTTCGCGGGCTACCCGATCACCCCCTCCTCGGAGATCCTCCACTTCCTCTCCGAGTGGCTGCCCCGCGCCGGGGGCTCGCTCGTCCAGACCGAGGACGAGCTCGCGGCCATCGGGGCCGTGATCGGCGCCTCCTTCGCCGGCGTCAAATCCATGACGGCGACCTCGGGTCCCGGCCTCTCCCTCATGACCGAAATGCTGGGACTCTCATCCATGGCCGAGGTCCCCGTCGTGATCGTGGACGTCCAGCGCGGGGGGCCTTCGACCGGCAATCCGACCAAGAGCGAGCAGTCGGACCTCTGGCAGTGCCTCTACGGAACCCATGGAGACGCGCCCCGCGTGGTGCTGGCGTGCTCCGACGTGGAAGACTGCTTCCACACCACGGTCGAGGCATTCAACATCGCCGAGGAGTTTCAGATCCCTGTGCTCGTGCTCTCGGATCAGGCCGTCGGGCAGCGCAAGGAGACTCTGCCGGCCTCCAGGCTCGAGCACGAGGTGCGCGGCCGCGTGCGGCCCACCGAAGCGGAGCTCTCCGGCTACGAGCGCTACCGCGATACGCCGACCGGGGTCTCGCCGATGAGCGTGCCGGGCACGAAGAACGGGATGTACCAGACCAACGGGCTCGAGCACGACGAGCGCGGGCGGCCGACCTCCCTGTACCTGACCCACGAGAAGATGAACGCGAAGCGCTACCGCAAGCTCTGGCCGATCCGGGACCGCTACCACCGGTTCCACTCGTACGGGACCCCGGAGGCGGACGTGGGGATCGTCTGCTGGGGGTCCTCCACCGGCGCGGTGCGCGAGGCCGTCGAGGCGGCCGTCGCGCGCGGCGAGAAGGTGGCGGCCTTCGTGCCGCAGGTCCTCTACCCGTTTCCCAAGCAGGAGTTTGAGCAGTTCGCGTCGGGCGTCAAGGAGCTTCTGATCATCGAGCTCTCCTACACGGCCCAGTTCTACAAGTACCTGCGCACGTTCCTGGCCCTGCCCGAGGGGCGCACGCACGTCTTCAAGCGTTCGGGCGGCAAGAACCTCTCCGTGGCTGAAGTCACGCGGGAGATCCGGAAGGTGCGCGCTCTCGCGTCCTCTCGGGGCACGGAGGTGATGGTATGAGCACGGCCGAGCTCCCGGCGTTGCAGCCGGCTGACTACAAATCGGATTTGAAACCCGTCTGGTGCGCCGGCTGCGGCGATTACGGAGCCCTCGCTTCGCTCTACCGCGCGATGGCGAACCTCCAGCTGGAGCCCTGGAACACGGTCGTCGTTTCCGGGATCGGATGCTCCTCGCGCCTGCCCGGGTACGTCTCGACCTTCGGGTTCAACGGCGTCCACGGCCGCGCCCTGACGCTCGCGACCGGGATCAAGGCCGCGCGGCCGGAGCTGTCGGTCATCGCGGTCGGCGGCGACGGCGACGGGATCGCGATCGGCGGAAACCACTTCCTGCACGCGGCGCGCAGGAACCTGGACATCGCCTACTTCCTGATGGACAACGAAATCTACGGTCTGACCAAGGGACAGGTCGCGCCGACGACCCCCGCCGGCGACAAGACCAAGTCCACCTACTGGGGAAATCCCGAGCCGTCCGTCGATCCGTGCGAGCTGGCGATCTCCTTCGGCGCGACCTGGGTCGGCCGCGGCTTCTCGGGCGATCCGAAGACCCTGACCGA
>JAWOLE010000088.1:0-6026 GCA_033853815.1 Thermoanaerobaculia bacterium | reverse complement strand
GCGCGCTCACGGCCTGGAGGTCACCGCCCTCCACTCCCACATGCTGCGCGAGACGCCAAGGCTCTTCTTCATGCACTTCTGGGGCGTGGGCGCTCCCGAGAAGATCGGCGCGGGTCTCAAAGCCGCGTTGTCGCAAGTCGCAACGAAGTAACGCCCCTCTATCAGGTGCCCGTCGCCCGAGGGACCGGAGACGATCGGGCCTGCGTCGCGCCCTCAAAGGTGTCCGACCATCGGAAGGCCCGCCCGGAGAGGGCTGCTTGCCTCCCCAATCACGTGGCGTCCTCGGCAGCGAGATCGGCGCGTTGCTGATGACGCTCGGAAGGTCTAGATTGCGCGGGGTCGGGAGGAGGACGGAGACACAAATGCAGAAGCGCCAATTCGGAAGGAGCAATCTGGAGGTGTCGGCTCTCGGGCTCGGGTGCATGGGGATGAGCTATGGCTATGGCCCGCCCGCGGACAAGCGGGAGATGATCTCCCTGATCCGCACGGCGGTCGAGCGCGGCGTCACATTCTTTGACACCGCCGAGGCCTACGGTCCGTTCACGAACGAGGAGCTCGTCGGCGAAGCGCTCGCCCCCTTCCGCGGAAGAGTCGTGATCGCCACGAAGTTCGGCTTCAAGTTCGGTCCCAAGGGCGAGCAGGTCGGCCTGGACAGCCGGCCGGAGCACATCCGGCAGGTCGCCGAAGCCTCGCTCAAGCGCCTCCGGGTCGAAGCCATCGACCTCCTCTACCAGCACCGTGTCGACCCGGGCGTGCCGATCGAAGAGGTGGCCGGAGCGGTGAAGGGCCTGATTGCCGAAGGCAAGGTCAAGCACTTCGGTCTCTCGGAGGCCGGGGTGCAAACCATCCGCCGCGCCCACGCGGTCCAGCCGGTCACCGCGCTGCAGAGCGAATACTCGCTGTGGTGGAGAAGGCCCGAGGCGGAGGTGCTGCCGGCGCTCGAGGAGCTCGGGATCGGTTTCGTCCCGTTCAGCCCGCTGGGAAAGGGCTTTCTCACCGGAAAGATCGACGAGAACACGACGTTCGACAGTTCCGACTTCCGCAACATCGTCCCTCGTTTCACGCCGGACGCCCGGAAGGCGAATCAGGCGCTGGTGGACCTGCTCGGCAGGATCGCGGCGCGAAAGAAGGCCACGCCCGCGCAGCTCGCGCTCGCCTGGCTGCTCGCGCAGAAGCCCTGGATCGTTCCAATCCCCGGCACCACGAAGCTCGAGCGGCTGGAGGAGAACCTGGGAGCGGCCGCCGTCGAACTGACGCCCCAGGACCTCCGCGAGATCGACCGCGCCGCCTCGCGGATTACGGTGCAGGGAGCCCGCTACCCCGAGAGGCTCGAACGAATGACCGGTCTCTGACGGCGAGGGGCGGGCGGAGGAGGTCGATCGGTGACATGACAGTGCTCGGCGGATGGGAGAACTTCTACGTCATTGTCGGCTCCTCTGCCGGAGCCCTGATCGGATTGCAGTTCGTGGTCATTGCGCTCATTGCCGAGATGCCGGCCATCCGGGCGGACCTGCAGGCGAGCGGCGCCTTTTCGACGCCGAGCGTCGTTCACTTCGGGGTCGTGCTGTTTTTGTCGGCCCTGGCGAGCGCACCCTGGACCGGGTTTGCCCCGGTGGCCGTTCAGTGGGGATTCGTGGGCACTTGCGGTGCGATCTACTCCGCAATCGTGGCTCGCCGGATGCAAAGGCAAACTGCGTACAAACCCGTGTTCGAGGATTGGTTGTTTCACGTCCTGCTCCCGTTGGCGGCCTACGCAACACTCGCTGTCTCGGCCTTCGCGGCTTCCTCCTACGCGCGTCCGGCGCTGTTCGCCGTCGGCGCGGCGGCGCTTCTGCTTCTCTTCATCGGCATCCACAACGCCTGGGATGCCGTCACGTATCACGTCTTCGTCAGGCGACAGCAACAGCGGGAGGCCGAGCGACGTCGTGAGGATCCCTCGAAATCAGAGAAGAGTGCGGAACTCTGACCGCCGGCAAGCCACCCGGCGGGATTAGGAGGAGCATGAGAGTCGGGATCCTGGGCTCGGGTTTGATGGGCGGCAAGCTCGGAACGATCTTCGCCCGCGCCGGGCACGAGGTCGTGTTCAGCTATGCGCGCAGCCAGGAGAAGCTGCAGAGGCTCGCGAGGGGCGCCCGGGGAAACGCGGGGGCGGGCACGCCGGGCGAGGCCGCCAGAGACTCCGAGGTCCTCCTGCTGGCCGTGCACTGGTCGCGAATCGACGATGTGTTGAAGCGGGCGGGCGACCTGGCCGGCAAGGTCATCGTCACCTGTTCGCTCCCGATGAACGCCGACGATACCGACCTCGTCGTCGCCCATACGTCTTCCGGGGCGGAGGCACTCGCAATGAAGGTTCCGAAGGCCCGCGTCGTCTCCGCCTTCAACACCGTGCCGAGTGAAGTGCTCTTTGGAGTCTTCGAGGCCCGGCGCAAGAGCAGGAGACCCGGCCTCGTGTACTGCGGGGACGATGCGGAAAGCAAAGCGATTGCCGCCCGGCTGATCCGCGACGCGGGCTTCGATCCCGTGGACGCGGGACCCTTGCGGATCGCCCGTTACACCGAGCCGTTCGCGCTGCTCGTCGCCCAACTGGCGTACGAAGGAAAAGGCGGGCCGGAACTGGCGTACCGGTTCGAGAGGTTCGCGAAATAGTCCGACCGGAGAGAAGTGCAAGGCGGCCCGAACGATCGAGCGGAGGAAGTCCGATGGAGATCAAGAGAAGCGGCTCACAGCCCTCAGGCCGGGGATCGGCCGAACATTTCACGGGCAAAGTGCGGATGGACCCGCTGTTCCAGACGCCCGGTCCCGCACGCGTGCTCGCCGTCAGCGTCACGTTCGAGCCCGGCTCCCGGACGGCCTGGCACACCCATCCGCTGGGCCAGACCCTGATCGTGACCGCCGGCTGCGGCCTGGTGCAGAGCCAGGGAGGTCCCGTAGAGAAGATCCGCCCGGGGGACGTGGTCTGGTGCCCGCCGGGCGAGAAGCACTGGCACGGCGCCACGGCAACCACGGCCATGACTCACGTCGCCATCCTCGAGCATCTCGACGGCAGGACCGTCGATTGGTTGGAAAAGGTGAGCGACGAGCAATATCAGGCCGGATCCTCGGCTGACTGAGGCGGCTCAACTCTCAGTCGGGCGTCGTCCGTCGGGTCGGCGAGGCGCTCGTGCTCGAGCCGGCGTTCGGTCCTGGGTTCGCGCCGCTGCAGAGCAGGGACTTCTCCGGATCCCACCACCCTCCGCCGAGCGCGATGAGAAGGGCCGCGGTGTCCTGGAGACGTTGCGCGCGGGCCTGGATCTCTCCGATCCGCGCCTGGTGATACTGCACGAAGGCGACGAGGACCTGCAGATCGCTGGCGATCCCGGCCTGGGAGTTCGCCCGCACGAGCCGGAGTGCCTCGGATGCCGCGTCCGTCGCCCGGCCCTCGGCCTCGAGGGTGTCGGCGTCGTGCTCGAGCGCCTGCAGCGTGTCGGCAACCTGGGTGAACGCCGCGAGGACAGTCTGGCGGTAGGACGCGAGCGCCCCGTCGTACGTCTCGACGGCCGCCCGGCGCCTGGCCCGCAGGGTCCCCCCGCGGAAGATGGGAGCCGTCAGGCCGGCTGCGACGCTCCAGAACGTCCCGTTGGACGCAAACATGGAATCCAGGGTCGTGTTGTTGCCTCCGAGGCTCGCACTCAGAGTGAGGCTCGGGAAGAGGGCCGCGGTGGCCACCCCGACCTCGGCGCTCGCCTGGTGCAATTGCGCCTCCGCGGCCAGGATGTCGGGCCGCTGCCGGACGAGCTCGGACGGCAGGCTGACCGGGACCGTGTCCGGCAGCTTGAGCTCCGTGAAGTCGACCGCGGGAGCGGTCCACTCCGCCGGCAGGTGCCCGGCCAGAGTAGTGAGCAGATGGTCCGCCTGGCTCACGCGCTGAAGCAGCGGGGGTAGCGAGGCTTCCACGGCCGCCAGCTGACTGCGCAGGCTCAGGACGCCCGTGTAGGGCACCGTGCCGGCCCTCGCCTGGGCCTCCGTGATCGCGACTTGCTCTCTGAGGTCCCGAACGATGTCTTCCGTGGCCCGGGCTTCCTCGGCATAGGCTGCTCGAGCGATCACCGTGTTGAGGACGTTCGCCGTGAGTGTCAGGTACGTCGCGACGGCCGTGTACGTCTGGAAGTCCACCTGCGCCTGCAGGCTCTCGACGGCGCGCCGCTGGCCGCCGAAGACGTCGAGGGCATAGCCGATCGTGGCCGAGAGAGTGAACAGGTTGAAGATCGTCGGAGGCACGTTCGGCTGGCCGAGCCGGGCGAGCGTGGTCTTTTGCCGCTCCACGGAGGCGTTCGCGTCCGCCTGAGGAAAGAAGACCCCGTATCCTGCCCGCAGATTCGCCTGACTCGCCCGCAGACTCGCCAGGGCCGCCTTCAGGCTCTGGTTTTCCGCGACTGCCTGCTCCATGAGCGCATCGACCTGCGGCGAATCGAAGAGAGTCCACCAGTTGCCGACCACCTGAGCCCCGCGTTCGAGACGTTGGGACTCACCTTCAGCGAGGCGGGTGGACGTGGGATCGGAGCGCTCGGAATAACGATCGACCGCCGGCGGCGCGGGCCGGACGAAGTTCGGGCCCACGGCACAGCCGGCCAGCCACGCGGCAAGCACGAGGCCGGCGAAGCCCGAAGACCAACGAAGCTTCCCCGGCCGGCGTGTGCAAGCCGCCGGGTCTCCGGCATCCCGCGGAGCTTCACTTCTCGGCGATGTAAACATCCACCAACTGCCCGGGATAGACGGCCATGGTCTCGGGCTTCTGAAAGCGGAAGATGAGAGGCAGCACCCGGACATCGACCCTCTCGGTCCTCTCGTTGGAGAGCTGGATCTTCGGTGAGACGTAGGGCTGCACCCGCACGAACTCGAGCGGCACCTTGACGTCCGTGCCCCGGAGGAACATCGTCGCGTGGATCCCGGGCGCGGCCGGGAGCCGGTGAACCAGGATTTCGTCCACGTAGCAGCGGACCTCGACGTAGCTCTCGGCGAACCCCATCACGATGACCGGGCTGTATCCCTGCGAGTAAGTGTCGTAAGCGCCCTGCGGGGAGATGTAGCCCCCGACCGCCGCGTTGACCGCCAGGACGCGGCCGCTGGCCGGCGAACGGATCGTGTACTTGTTGAGAAGGGCGGTCGACGCGGCGACCGCGCGGGAAAGCGCCGTGCACTGGCTCTCCTGGTTCCGAACGTCGTAAATCCAAGCGCCCGCCCGCACGAGCCCCAGCTGCTTTTCCGCCACCGCGAGGCCGGCCGCGGCCACTTTGACGGCGTTTTCGGCGTTGTCGAGAACGTCACGGCTCACCGACCTCGGCTCGAGCTCGTACGACCGCTTCTGCTTCTCGAACTGATCCGTCGCGGTCTTCAGAGTCGCCCGCGCGGCCTCGGCCTGGGCCCTGGCGACCTCCAGGGTCTCCGGCCGCGGCTGCGCCTTCAGTTCCGCGAGAAGAGCGCGCGCCGCTTCGAGCTGGGCATTCTGCTGCTCCACCGTGGCCCGCTGCACCGTGTCGTCCATCGCAAGCAGCGGCGTCCCCTGCTCCACGGCCTGCCCCTCGGAGACGAGGACGCGGATGACGATCCCCGGTACCTCCGGGTAGATGTTGACGTTCGCGCCGCTTGCCTGGTAGCTCTCGATGATGCCGTTGGCATAGATGCCACGGGCATAGGGATTGGAGGCCGGCGTGAACGCGGGGGGCGGCGGTTTTTCTTCTTTCCCGGCCAGATAGGCGGAGATCAGCCCCGCGATCAGACCCAATGCCGCGAGTCCGAAAATGAGCCGGTTCCTCACTGCGCCCCTCCGGGGTCGATCTCCTTCAGCCGGCCGTCCTCCATCTTCGCGATGCGGTCGGCGTACTCGAAGATCCGACTGTCGTGGGTCACGAGCAGGATGCAGGTCTTGTCCGTGCGGATCTCCCTCTTGACGAAATCCACGATCCGTCGGCCGGTATCGCCGTCGAGCGAGGCCGTCGGCTCGTCGAGGATGAGCACGGCCGGCCGGCCGACGATGGCCCGCGCGATGG
>JAWOLE010000087.1:0-3709 GCA_033853815.1 Thermoanaerobaculia bacterium | reverse complement strand
GGGATCCGGATCCTCGGAACCGCAACGACGGTGGAAGAAGCGCTTCTGCTCGAGGAAGCCGGAGTCCACGGGATCGTGGCGCAGGGGGCCGAGGCCGGAGCGCACCGCGGAACGTTCGCCGGCCCGTTCGAATCCGCGATGGTCCCGACTCTGGATCTCGTGCGTGGAATCACGAGCGCTGCGTCGCTGCCCGTCATCGCCTCGGGCGGTCTCATGGAGCGAGACGACATCGCGGCGGCCATGGCTCTCGGCGCGAGCGCCGTCCAGCTCGGCACCGCCTTCCTGGCCTGTCCCGAGTCCGGCGCCTCCGAGACCTACAAGGGCGCGATCCTCGCGGCCGGAGAGGACACGACCGTCGTGACGCGCGCCTTCTCGGGCCGCCCGGCGCGGGGCCTCGCCAACGCGTTCACCGCGATGCTCGAGGACAAGCCGGGCATCATCCTCCCGTACCCGCTGCAGAACGCGCTGACCCGGGCCATGCGGACCGCCGCGGCGCGAAGAGGAGAAGCGGGATTCCTGTCGCTCTGGGCGGGCACCGGGGTCGCGCAGGCGCGAGCCCTTCCGGCGGCCGACCTCGTTCGCCGCCTGATCCCGTAAGTGGGGTCAGGTCTATGTTATACACTATGGCCGCTAACGCTTCCCGCGAGGCGCGGGCCGGCGCAACTCAAAGTGTAAAATATAGACCTGGCCCCAGGGTCAGGGCTTCTTCTGTTGCGCGATGAACCAGTCGACGTGCTTTTCGAGGATGTCGAGCGGGAGAGATCCGCTGCCCAGAACCGCATCGTGGAACTTGCGGATGTCGAAGGCCGGCCCGAGCGCCTTTCTCGCCTTCTCGCGCAGCTCGACAAACTTGCCCATCCCCATCTTGTAGCAGAGCGCCTGCGAGGGCATGTCGCAGGCGTAGCGCAGCGTCTCTGTATCGATCTCCGCGTCGGACTGGAGCGTGTTCTCCTTCATGTAGGCGATCGCCTTCGCGAGCGGCCACCCGAAATAGTTCATCCCGGTGTCCACGACAAGGCGGCTCGTCAGGAAGAGGTCCATCGCGATACGCCCCGCGCGGTCATAGGGATCGGCGTACATGCCCATCTGCCCCGCGAGATCGGAGGCGTATTCCCCCCACCCCTCGCCGAAGGCGGAGATGAAAGACTCGCGGCGGAACTTCGGCAGGTCCCCGTTCTCCCGCTGCAGGTTGATCTGGAAGTGGTGGCCCGGCACGAGCTCGTGGGAGATGAGCGCGCCGGCGAAGAGCAGGCTCCGCTCGTTCAACTTCGACCCGTTGTACTTGTAGTAGCCCTTCGGGTCCTGCGCGGTCGGCGCCTGGTAATAACCGAAAGTAACCGCTCCCTCGAGCGGCGCCTCGAGGCGCTGGACCCCGAAGGGGGCCCTGGGCGTCCTTCCGAAGAAATCGGGGATCTTCGCCAATATGCGATTCTGCGCCGCCATCAGGCGCTCGCCGACTTCTTCCGGCGTCTTCGCGAAGAAACGCGCGTCGGTCTTCAGGAACCGGCGGAACTCGGCCAGAGTGCCTGAAAAGCCGGCCTTCCTGCGGACCTCGTCGAGCTCGCGGGTCAGCCGCTCGATCCCCTGGACTCCGATCTCGTGGATCTTTTCGGGCGAGACGTCCAGGGTCGTCGTCCGCTTCACGAGCGCGCGGTAGTACTCCTTGCCCCCCGGATACTGCGCGAGCCCGACGGCGTCGGGCGCGTTCGCCGAGTAGTCTCCATCGAGATAGACGATGAGGCTCCGGACGGCAGGGACGACCTTCTCCGCGAGAGTGTCCGCGACCCTGCCCTCGAAATCGCTCCGGACGGCGGGGTCGAGCCCCGCCAGGCGCTCCGCCTTGACCCAGAAAAGACTCTTCTCCCTCTCCCGCGCGGCCGCCTCGAAGGCTCCGGCCGCGAGCGAAATCTCCTCTCTGGCGAGGAGGATCCGGCGCCGAGCCTGCTCGACGAGCTTCTCCTGGACCGACCGGATGAAGGCCGCGTAACGGTCGAGCAGCATCAGGTAGTGGTCCGCGTCCTCCCGGCCGTGGAAGGCCTGGGCGGCCAGGGCCTGATGCGCCGCCAGGTTGCGGAAGCTGTAGGGCGTCACGGGAAACGTCAGCCAGTAGCGGCCCGGTGCCTCGGTCAGGTCCCTCGCCTCCTTGCGCAGGATCGCGAGCGTCAGGGACTCCTCGTGGGAGAGGCCGGTTTCCCGCAGCGGCGCGAGCCTGGCAAGCAGTGACTTGCCGAAGGCGGCGTTGGCTTCGCTGTGAGCCAGGGAAATGTCGGGCATCCGGTCTATCGGAAGCCCTTCGCGCACCCGGATCGCGAGGCTCTCGGTCTCGAGGAACTTCCAGTAGTCGTCGGCGGCCCTCTGGAGGACCGCGGAACCGCTCTGAGGCTTTCGCGCCGCCGCGCCGACGAGGAGTGCCGTGAGCACGAGCGGCGCTCCTCGCGCGAGCCCCAGCATCCGGATTCTCATCATCATCTCCGGCAGTTCATATCCATCTCTCAATTCTCAATTCTCAATTGACCGTCTCCTCCCCCTCCTCGATGTCCTCGGAGGCGGAGGCGGAGGCGTGATGATGGACGAGCCTCCATTGCCCGTCTCGGCGCGCGAAGATGTTGGTCGCCTGCATCCTCGCCGTGCCCTCCCCCGAGTCCGACCCGAAGGGTACGAGCACCTCGATGCAGGTGACCCAGGCGATGTTCGCCGCGATCTGGATCCTCACCTGCTCGCAGGCGACCGACCATGGGCGGGCGTTGGCGAAGATGTTCTCCCACGACCTTCGGATCTCGGACCAGCCGTCCAGGCGATGCCAGCCCGGGTGCACGCACGTCGCCGAATCCTCCTGCAGCCAGACGGAGCCCATCGCGGAGAGATCCCGCGCCTCGAGGGCACGGTAGAAGGCCAGGTTCGCGGCTGAGACGGCCTCCTCGTCGGGCGTCGTCTTCATGACGCTTGCTGCCGGAAGACGGAGGCGACGCGTTCGAGGTCCACGTTGCCTCCGGAAACGATCGCGACGACTCGGGCGCCGGGGGAGACCCGGACCCGGCCGGCGAGCAGCGCGGCCGTCGCCGCGGCCCCCGAGCCCTCGACGTAAAGCTTCGCGCGCGTCATCAGGAGTGCCATCGCCTCGATGATCTCTTCCTCGGAAACCGCCACGACCTCGTCCACGGCCTGCCGCGCGATCTCGAGCGGCAGGGCCCCGACGAAGGGAGGCGTCATTCCGTCGGCGAGCGTATCTCGCGGCCGGGGCGCCGGAACGGGTTTCCCCGCGGCGAGCGCAGGCGCGAGCCCGGGGCCCGCTTCGAGCTCGACCGCCACGACCCGCGTCCGCGGCAGCAACTGCTTGATCGCCGAGGCCGTCCCGCCCAGGAGCCCGCCTCCTCCGACCGGCACGACGACCGCGTCCGCCTCCGGCAGGTCTTCCGCGATTTCGAGGCCCACCATCCCGGCGCCCGCCAGGACGACCGGGTCGTCGAAGGGATGGACGAAGGTCATCCCGCGCGCCTCCCGCACCTCGTTCAACTTGTCGAAGAGCGTCGGCCGGTCGCCGTGCGGGATCACCTCCGCGCCGTAGCCCTTGACCGCCTCGATCTTCGAGCGCGGCGCGTCGGCCGGCATCACGACCGCGCACGCGGCGCCCGCGATCCGCGCGGCCCAGGCCACGGCTTGCGCGTGGTTGCCCGCCGAAACGGTCACGAGGCCGCGCGCCCGCTCGGCG
>JAWOLE010000086.1:0-6293 GCA_033853815.1 Thermoanaerobaculia bacterium | reverse complement strand
GTTGTAGAGGTCCTCCAGGTGGTTGAACTCGATGAAGTTCAGGACGCCGTCGGACGTGACGTACCACGTGCGCGGGATCTTGATGTCGCCGAGCGCCGCCTCGTATTCGGGCGACTTCCGGACGATCCGCCCCGCCAGGATCAACCCGGAGCTCTTCCCGCCGAGCTTCCCGTGGCTCTTGGGGGGACAGATGATGCGGCGCGAGAGCTCATAGAAGTCGCTGACCTCGATGTAGTTCCTGGCCGTGTTCAGAAAGTCGAGATCGTCGGTCAGGAGCCTGCGGATGAGAGAAACCCTCAGCTCCACCTGGATCGTCCGCGAGAGGTCGTGGTCGTCCGGAGCCGCGTGACGGAAGCGGGAGAGGGCCTGCGCGATCTCCATCACGGAGCTCCCCTGGTTCTCCACGGTCTCGACCAGGAAGCCGGTCTTGTCGTCCCGGATCCATTTCTGGATGCAGGAGAGGATCTCGTCCGGAGAGAGGTGCTCGCCGGCGATGCGGAACGCCTCGTCGGTGACTCTCACCTGGGAGTCCACGCCGCGCCGCTCCGCGGGTCGGTTCTCGCCGCCGGCTTCCTCCGGGCCGCCGCGCCCCCCGGCGAAACGGGGAAGGAGCTCCTGGGCCTCGGAGATGCCGTTCCAGCAGAGGTAGTTGATCATCCGATGCGAAATCCGTGTCAGCAGGTGTGGGTCCGTCTTGCGCAGGAAATCGACGATGACCCGCCAGTCCCCTCGAGGCGCGGACGGGAGTCCCTCCTCCCCTCCCTGCCAGAGCTGTATCCTGTCGAGGAGTTTGCGGTGCAGAAGGAGCTGCCCGAGGCGCTCCGCGACCGTGTCGATGAGCTTCCTCTCCTCCTTGAGAAAGGGCCCCTCGTCGGCGGCCGGTAGGTCCCGCAGGTAGAACACTTCGACGCTGCCCACGACCTCGCCCTGCACGTGGATCGCGGCGACCTGCACCCACGGAGTGCCGGCCAGCCCCGGGGGCTCGTAGACGACGCCATCCGCCGTGATCCGCGCGCGGCAGTCTCCCGGGTACTGCCAGCCCGCCGGCAGGACGTCGATGACGTCCCGGAAGATCTCGTCGAGCGAGGCCTGCTGCCGGTTGCAGATCTCGTTGACGCGGTAGATGCAGGTCAGCTCCTTGGCCCGCTCCTGCAGGGCGACCAGGACCGAGTCGACGACGCCGTGGGATGAGTTCATCTCTCTTCGTCCGGTCTCCAGATGATCCCACGTCCCAGCCGGCCGTCCACCTCGACGCGCAGCGGCGCCGCCAGGCGGACGTGGCGGACGAACGGCCCCTCGGCGGCCGCCGGCCGGCCCTCCAGCCACTCCCAGTCGAGCGCCCCCCGGCCTCCGGGCGGAAAGGAGAAGTAGCTGACGCCGAAGCTCGAGATGTTGTGGAAGAAGTGGGAGCCCTGGCTCATCTCGATCGACCGCTCCGGCCGCGGCGCCTCGACGAGGACCCTGGCCCCCGCGACGTCGCCCCAGGCCACGGGGATGCCCAGCCAGGGATCCGCGCTCCCCCACCGCCCGAAGCCGATGAGAACGTACGGCTTGCCTTCGGCGAGGAGGGCGCGGTTGCTCGCGGCGACCTCGGCGGCGATCTGCCGGGAGCGGCCGGGGTCGAAGCGGCCGGGCACGACATACACGATGTCGGCGATGTCCTCGGCGATGCCGTTGCCGAGGACCTGGTCGGAGCCGAGAAAAGCCTTCCAGCCCGGCCGGTCTCCCTCGGTCACGTCGACGAGCTCCGTCGAGACGACCATGGGGCGAACCTGCAGCAGGCCGAGCCGGACGGGCGGCTCCCGCCGCGGGTCGAGCGTGGCGGCGAACTCGATCTCCACCGGGCCGCCCCCGGCTTTCTCGCAGGCCGAGAGGAGCGACTTCAGAACGGCGTTGACCGGGTACTGCTCGTGAACGAGCAGCGGCGCGAAGTTGACGACGCGGGGACCCGCCACTCCCGTGCCGGGCACGAGCCGGTCCGAGGACGCACTCCAGGTGGAACCGGTCAGGCGCAGCGTGCCGTCCTCTTCGGCCTCCGCGAGAGAACCCCGAACGAGGTACTCGGTCTCGCGAACCGGGTCGTAGGCGGGCGGCTTTCCCATGTTGACCGCCCAGAACTCGGTCTGGGTGGCCTCGAGCAGATCGGCCGGGGAAGCGAAGGGCGCGGGCGCCGCGGGATGGACGGGCGAGTACGTCCAGCAGAGCCCTCCGTCCACGATCGTCTTTCCGAGGCCGAGCGCCAGCAGCGCCACTCCGTCTTCGGGACGGGCCGAGCCGAACCGGTAGAAACCGTACGAGCGCGCCACGCCGGAGATGTCCGGGTAGTAGCGGTCTCCGTGCCGCCGCCCCACGACCTCCTGCAGCAGGACCGCCATCTTCTCCCGCCGCAGGGGGACGCCGATCGAGTCGCGGTAGGACCGCGCGCCGCGGAAATACGTCGAGGCCCAGACCAGCTTCACCGCGGAGTCGAGCTTCCGGAACCGGGCGTCCGGCTCGTGCTCGTTGTTGGGGATCATCTTGGTCGCGTAGACGCCGGCGAAGGGACGCTCCAGGGCGTCTTCCAGGAGGCTGGAGGAGCGGACGGCGAGGGGCGCGTGAATGCCGTTGGCCAGGGCCCGGAGATCGCCGACGATGTCGGCCGGGAGGTGGCCCTTCTGGAAGGCGCGGGCGATCGCGTCGTCGCTCTCCTGACGCAGGTCGGCCTCCTCCAGGCGGTTTTCCTCCAGGAACCGGTCGAAGTGCTCCGTCGTGATGACGGACATCGTCGGGATCGAGACCTCGAACGCGGGCGACGCCGGGAAAGCCGCGGTGAGAGTGTCGCGGATGCGGATCAGCCCGGCGGCCTTGCCTCCCACCGGCCCCTCGCCGATTCGCGTGGCGGGCCCGCTTCCGTCGAAGAGTCCACGGTCGAAACGGGGAAGAGCGAGCTCCCGCGTCGCCGCCGTCACGGCCCCCTCCGGGTTCCCTGTAACAACTGAACCGATGGCGGAAAAGGTCGCCCCGGATCCGTCGTCGTTTCCCTCGTCGGCACGCGGCGGCCGGCCTCACCAGATCCATAGGCCGCCGCTGAGGGTTCCTCGCAGAGGCAGAACGGCGTCAGACGCTCTCTTCCATGCTCGTCACCCATCACCTCCTCTGGGAAACGCCGCCGGCTCCGGGGCAGGCAGTCCGGCTTGAGTCCGAATGTGAGCCCCGGCGGCGGGACGCCTCCCGGAGGAGGCGATGAGCGAAGGAGCACACCACTACAAGACATAAGCCTCGGTGTGACTGCGACTGAGCGACCAGCGACGGCCGGTCCCTTCTCCGAGATGCCAAAGGGCAGCCGAGACGCAAGCTTTCGTTTGAAATCTCTCGGCCGCCTGTTCGCGAAGCGAACGCCGCGGCCGAAAGCCCCGACGAGGGAGGCGGCCCGACGTCGGGGCGGCCAAAAATGCCGAACCCGCGCTTCTTGCGATTTCACCGTTACAGAGAACTAGACCCAGCCGCGGTCGTGGCAGGCCTTGGCGACCCGGCTGACCGCGATGACGTAGGCGGCGTCCCGCATGGAGAGCTTCTGCTTCCTGGCGACATCGGCCACCGCGTGGAAGGCCGAGGTCATCTTGACGTCCAGCTTCCCGAGGACTTCGTCCTGTTCCCAGAAGTAGTTCATGTTGCTCTGCACCTGCTCGAAGTAGCTGCAGGTGACGCCGCCGGCGTTGGCGAGGAAGTCGGGTATGACGAAGATGCCGCGCTCCCTCAGGACCGGGTCGGCCTCGGGCGCCGTGGGCCCGTTGGCGCCTTCGGCGAGGATCCTCACACGGTCCTTGATCCGCCCCGCGCTTTCGCCGGTGACCTGGTTTTCGAGAGCGGCCGGAATCAGGATGTCCACGTCCTGGTCGATCCAGGCGTCGCCGGGAAGCACCTCGAGGCCGAGCTTGCACGCCCCGTCCTTGTCGATGCCCCCGAAGCGGTCCGTGATGCCGGCGAGCGCGTCGGGGTCGATCCCCCCTTCGCTGCGGAAGCAGTACGAGGTCTGGTCGGCCTGGTCCCAGGAGGAGACGGCGACGATCTTCCCTCCCAGTTTCCGGTAGAGACGGATGGCGTTCTGCGCCACGTTCCCGAAGCCCTGCACGCTGGCGAGAGTCTTGTCGATCTTCAGATCGAGCGCGCGGAGCGCCTCGCGCAGGACGAAGACGAGCCCGTAGCCGGTGGCCTCCGCGCGCCCCAGAGAGCCTCCCATGCCCACCGGCTTCCCGGTGATGGCGCCGGGCTCCCGGACTCCGTGGAGCACCTCGAGCTCGTCGAGCATCCAGAGCATGTGCTGGGGGGTGGTCATCACGTCGGGCGCCGGCACGTCCAGGTCCGCGCCGATGTTGCGCGAGACCTGGCGCACCCATCCGCGGCAGACCTGTTCCTGTTCGCGCGCGCTCAGGTTGTGCGGGTCGCAGACGACGCCCCCCTTCGCCCCGCCGAGCGGAATGTCCACGACCGAGCACTTCCAGGTCATCCACATCGCCAGAGCGCGCACGGTGTCGATCGTCTCCTGGGGGTGGAAGCGGATCCCTCCCTTGGAAGGCCCGCGGGCGTCGTTGTGCTGGACGCGGAATCCCCGGAAGACCCGGCTGCTCCCGTCGTCCATCCGCACGGGGATCGAGAACTGGAATTCGCGGAGCGGCCACCGCAGGAGGTCGCGCGTCGCGCCGTCGAGCGCCAGGATGTCCGCGGACTTATCGAACTGAGCCTGCGCCATCTCGAACGGATTGAAGGGGCTTTTCACGGCGAGGGTTCTCTCCTTCATTTTTCCTCCTGGCTCCGTCGTGAGACCACCCTCCGGGACCCCGAGGGAACCCGGTGGTGGTCGGATCGTGGGGACGCAGCGGCGGCTGTCCCGTGGCCGGACTATAGCCGCGAGGACCGCTCCGGCTCTGATGCGTTCGTACTACCCCGCCCGAAGGGCCCCGTTCGACCCTTTCCCGGCCCTCCGGGAGCCTGTAGAGCGCCCGTCAGTTGGGCGCCGTCAACTGCGTTTTCAGCGTCTTGTCGGGGTACGGGGGACGCCTGGGCGCGGGCCGCTGGTTTTTCTTCAGCTCGTCCATCACGATCTGGATGGCCCGCTCGAGTTGCGGGTCGTGGCCGGCGATGACCTCGGCCGGCGTCTGCTCCACCTCGACGTCGGGAGGGACGCCTTCGTTCTCGACGACCCAGCCTTTGTCGGCATCCCAGATGGCGAGGTTGGGCGCGGTGATCGTCGCGCCGTCCATCAGGACCGGGAAGCCCAGGATGCCGACGAGGCCGCCCCAGGTCCGCGTCCCGACGATCGGGCCCACCTGGAAGCGCCGGAACATCCAGGGGAGCAGGTCGCCTCCCGAGCCCGCGGTCTCATCGGCGATCATGACCTTCGGGCCCTGGATCGACGCCGACGGCGTCTTCATGTCGGCGCCGTAGCGCATCGCCCAGTAGGAGATCAGCTTCTTCTGGAGAACGTCGATGTAGTAGTCGGCGATCGAGCCTCCGCTGTTGAAGCGCTCGTCGATGATGACGGCTTCCTTGTAGGACTGGGGATAGAAGTAGCGCTTGAAGTAGGAATAGCCGGCGCCGGCGGTGTTGGGGACGTAGACGTAGGCCACGCGGCCGCCGGTCGCGGCGTCCACCTTACGCAGGTTCCCCTCGACCCAGTCGCGGTTGCGCAGGGCGAGCTCGCTCGCAACCGGCACGACGGAGACCGTCCGCGAGCCCTTCCCGTCCGGAGAGGGGCCGACGGTGATCTCGATCAGCTTTCCCGCGGTGTTCTCGAAGAAGCTGTAGAGGTTGGCGGGAGGCTTGACCTCGCGCCCGCCGACTGCAAGCAGATACTCCCCCGCCTTCACGTTGACGCCGGGTTCCGTCAGAGGCGAGCGGAGCTCGGGCGTCCAGTTCAGGCCGCCGTAGACCTTGGCAAACCGGTAGCGGCCGTTCTCGATCGCGTAGTCGGCGCCGAGGAGCCCTCCCGGCACCGTCCTGACCTCCTCCAGCGTATCGCCGCCGCCGCCCCTGTGGTGGCCGACGGAGAGCTCGCTGCACATCCACTGGATGATGCGGTTGACGTCGGAACGCACGGCCGCGTGCGGGAGAAACTGCGCGTACTTCTCGCGCATCGCCTTCCAGTCCACCCCGTGCATGTGAGGGTCGTAGAAGTAGTCGCGGTTGATCCGCCAGGCGTCCTCGAACATCTCGGGCCACTCGGCGCGCGGGTCGATCCGGACCTCGATCGCCTCCATCTTGAGCTTGCCGTCCTTGCCCTCCACCGGCTCGATCTTCTTGCCGGTCGCGGAGGC
>JAWOLE010000085.1:0-3653 GCA_033853815.1 Thermoanaerobaculia bacterium | reverse complement strand
CGCCGGGACCAGGTGATCGTCGTGCGGGGCAACCGGATCGAGAGTGTGGCCGACGCTGGCAAGGCGGCAATCCCCGCGGGGGCGGCCGTCATCGATCTCTCGCGCGCGACCGTCCTGCCCGGGCTGATCGACTGCCACACGCACATCTTTCTGCAGGGAGAAGAGCCGTCGGAGGGCGGATACGACATCCAGCTCCTGAAGTACCCGCTCGCCTACCGAGCGGCTCGCGCGGCCGTCGCGGCCCGGCGCGCCCTGGAGCAGGGGTTCACGACGATCCGCGACGTCGAGACCGAGGGCGCGGGCTACGGCGACGTCGGCATCAAGATGGCGATCAACGAGGGGCACATCCCGGGGCCGCGGATGTTCGTCGTCACACGCGCGATCTCGACGACCGGGGGATATCCGCTGGAAGGCTATGCCCCCGAGATCACGGTGCCCAAGGGAGTCCAGATCGTGGACGGGCCGGTCGAGGCGAGGAAGGCCGCGCGCGAACAGCTCGACAACGGCGCGGACTGGATCAAGGTGTACATGACGCATCGATCCTGGGTGGACGCCGCGGGCAACCTCGTCTCCCAGCCGACGCTTACTCTGGACGAGATCAAGGCGATCGTGGACGAGACGCACGGCTGGGGAAAGAAGGTCGCCTGCCACGCCTACAACGGAATCGGCCTTCACCGCGCCCTGGACGGCGGCTGCGACTCGATCGAGCACGGCCTGGAGTTGGACGACGCCGCGGTCGCGCAGATGGTCAAGCAGGGGACCTGGTACTGCCCGACGATGAGCGTGTACTACTACCACCCCGAGCCCGCCGACACTCCGGGCGGCCAGCGCGACCGGAAGCGCGTCGCCGTCCACGGCCCTTCGCTTCAGAAAGCGGTCAAGGCCGGAGTGAAGATCGTCTTCGGCACCGACGTCGGCGGCTTTCCCTGGACCGAGCCGATCGCCCAGGAGTTCCCGCGCCTGGTGGAGTTCGGCATGACGCCCATGACTGCGATCCAGTCGGCGACCTCCCGCGCCGCCGAAATGCTCGGCATGTCGGGCCAGCTGGGCGTCCTCGCCCCCGGCGCCTACGCCGACATCGTCGCCGTCCCCGGCGACCCCCTGAAGGACGTCCGGGAGCTTTCCCGCGTCTCGTTCGTCATGAAAGACGGCAAAGTCTTCCGCAACGACGCCAGGTAGCGTCGCGCTCAATCCAGAATCCAAAATCCAAAATCATTTCAGTCCGTCGACCAGGTAGAGCTGCGAGAGCGTGCGGGTGACCCCGTAGGCGTAAGACTTGCCGTCCGGGGTTATGTGGATGAAGGGATTGATCGACGCGCCTGAAGGGTCGCTCGGCGCGAGCGTCTTCCATAGGGTCCGCTTTCCGCTCTCCACCTCCACTTTGAAGATCTGGACTCCGTTGTCCGCGGCGCGGCTGAAAAAGATGGAGTGCTCGTCCTCGCTCCACTGGCGCGGGACGTCGGCGGCGGTCGTTCCGGGGATCGGGCGTGGAGGCGCATCCGGGCCAGCGTCCAGGGAGAAGATCGCCGGCACTCCCTCGCTGTAGGCCGCGAGCCGCCGGCCGTCGGCCGAGAGCGCGAAAGGACCGATGGCCGGGGGCGTCGCCGGGCTCGGCGTTCCTCCTTCGAGCGAGCCCCGAAAGAAGCGGATGGGCTCCTGGCCGCGCCCGCCTACGAAGAGAATCTCCTTCCCACCCGGGAGGAAGACGGCGCCGCGGTAGTCTTCGATGCCCTGGTAAACGATCTGGCGCGGCTCGCCCGCGCCCGTCGGCAACAGCGTGTAGCCTCGGCCCGCCGTCGGGAGCCGGGAGAGGGCCCACTTGCCATCGGGGGATAGAGTCACGGCCACGCCCTCCCCCAGGCGCACGACCGGCGACCCGTCGGTGCGCCGCAGGCACGTTGCGTAGTTGACGCCCACGGGCGCGGCTTCCTCGTCGAAGAGCAGGGTTTTCCCGTCCCGCGAAAGGAACCGCGGCGCCGACCACTCGAGCCAGGTCAAGTCTCTTTCGCGCGTTTCCCCCGGCGCCAGGACGATGGCGTTCGTCTGCGCGGTATCGCGCGAGACGAGGGCCTGCCCATCCCGAAAGACATCCAGGAGTCGGATGCCTCCCGGCACCCGGGCGATCAGACGTCGCTTTCCCGAGAGGGTCACGCCGTAGATTGCATGGGCGCTTCCGGCGCCCGAGGCCGAGAACCAGATCTCCTTCCCCGAGGGGGACCAGGCAAGGCCCTGCACGCTTCCGAAGAGAGAGGTGAGGACCTTTCTCTTGCCGGGGAGAGCCATCACGGCGACGTAGGCCCTGTCGTCTTGCGGAAGAGGGTGGTCGAGAAAAGCGATCGCGTCGCCCACGGGCGAGAAGCGCGGGTAGCTCACATGCCCGAGCGTCTCATAGAGGACCTTGCCGGGAGGGAACTCGAGCCGGCTCTTGCGCTCGAAATCGCGCACGATGGCGAGCGCGGATCCATCCGGCGACCAGTCGGCCTGCTGGACGTGTTCGAGCACTTCCCGAGGGGAACCGCCGGTCAAAGGAGCCCTGGCCAGTGTTCCGCTGCAGACACCCAGGCGCGCGCCAGACTTGCAGTCGAGCGCGAGCGCCATTTCTCCCGACCGGGAAACAGCCAGGACATCCGCCCCGGGCGGTCCCAAAGGAACCGCGTCCGGGCTTTCTGGCCTCTTCAGGAACACCTGCAGGGGATCGCTTCCCCAGGCGGCGCTGTAGAGGATCGTCTGGCCGTCCGGCGCGAAGCGCGCTGACTGGATGGAGCCGTGCTTGTAGGTCACCTCGTGGTAGGCGGGCGGCGGGCTCTTGCCGAGACTGCGGCCGAGGAGGAGGCCGGCCGCCAGAGCGACGAGAGGCAGAAGCATCGCGAGCAGGGGCGCGACCCGGCGCGTTCTCTTAGGGGCCGCGGCTGGCGCGGCCACGGCGGCCGAGGGCGCCGAGAGGGTCGAGAGAGATTCCAGGTCGAAAGCCAGATCCCGTGCTGACTGGTACCTCTCGTCCGGAGACTTCTCCAGGCAGTGGCGCACGATGCGCTCGAGGGCCGGCGGAGCCGCGGGGTCGAACGTCGCGAGGTCGGGCGGCTCCTTCGTCAGAATCGCGATCATGGTGTCGGCGGCGGTGTGCTCGGTGAAGGCGCGGCGGCCCGAGAGCATCTCGTAGAGGACCGCGCCGAAGGAGAAGATGTCCGAGCGGGTGTCGACGGATTGCCCGCGCACCTGCTCGGGGGACATGTAACCGAGGGTCCCGAGGACGATTCCCGGCTCGGTGCCCGTGGCCGCCGTCGGAAGCTCGGTCACGGGAGCGCCGCTCTCCGGCTGCGTCAGCTTGGCGAGTCCGAAGTCGAGGATCTTCACGCGGCCGTCCCGCGTGACGAAGATGTTCTCGGGCTTCAGGTCCCGGTGCACGATCCCCTTCTCGTGCGCGGCAGCGAGGCCGCGCGCGATCTGACTCGCGTAGTCCGCGGCCTTTCGCGGTTGCAGGGCGCCGGAGGCCAGGCGGGCGCGCAGCGTTTCTCCTTCGAGGAGCTCGGAGACGACGTAGGGCGCGCCTTCGTGCGATCCGATGTCGTGGATCGCCATGATGTTGGGATGGTTCAGGGCGCCGGCCGCGCGCGCCTCCTGCTCGAAACGCTTCAACCGGTCCGGGTCGCTCG
>JAWOLE010000084.1:0-8709 GCA_033853815.1 Thermoanaerobaculia bacterium | reverse complement strand
CGGGCCGAGAGCGAAGGGCCGGGACGAGGGAGCACGTTCGCCGTCCGCCTTCCGCGTCTCGCGCAGGAGCCTGCCGAGGCGGCGCGGCCGCGCGAGTCGCCGCAGGTCTCCTCCCTGCGGATTCTCGTCGTCGAGGACCACGAGGAGCTGCGCGAAGGCCTCTGCGAGCTTCTCGAGGAGCTGGGTCACACGGTCGTCGCGGCCAGGGACGGCAAGGACGGGATTGCGGCGGCGATCAAGGCGCGGCCGGACGTCGCTCTGGTGGACATCGGGCTGCCGGTCCTGGACGGGTACGCCTTCGCGCGCCGCATCCGGGAGAAGCTCGGGCGGCGGCCCCTCTTGATCGCTTTGACCGGGTACGGCCTCGAGGAAGACCGGCGGCGCGCGCTCGAAGCGGGCTTCGACGACTATCTGGCCAAGCCCGCCACCGCGGGCGCCATCCAGCGCGTTCTCGCGAAAGTGTCGTAGCGGTCCCCCTGAATACGGCAGCTGAACTAGTTGCCTGTAACAACAGGATCGCAATCGCGCAGGAACGCTCTTCTCGCCAAGTCCGCCCCGGCGTCGGGTCCGCCTCCCTCGTCGGCGCGCGACGGCCCTGCCTCAGCCGGAGAACCGGGCCGCCGCTCGTCGCTCAGTCGCATTCGCGGTGAGGCGACAGAGAGTCTGTCTCGTGCTCCTTCGCTCATGGCCGCCAGCGGTAGCCGGCCCCGCCGCCGGGGCTGCCAGCCGGGCTGAAGTCACGGTGTGAGCCCCGGAGACGGCGGCGTTGCCCGGAGGAGGCGATGGGTGACGAGCATGGAGGAGAGCGACCGGCAGCACGGGGAGACTGCGAGGAACCCTCAGCGTCGGCCGGATCTCACTCCTGCGGCCGGCCGGCGCGTGCCGACGAGGGCAATGCCGACGGCTCCCGGGCGGCCTTTTCGCTGTGTCGAGTCAATTGTTGCAGGGAACTACAGCCCCAGATAGGTCTTGCGGATGTGGTCGTTGGCGAGGAGCTCGGCGCCCCCACCCTCGAGCACGACGCGGCCGTTGCCGAGGACGTAGGCGCGGTCCGCGACCTCGAGGGAGCGGAAGACGTTCTGCTCGACCAGGAGCACGGTGACCCCCTCCTCGTGCACTTCGCGGATGACCCGGAAGATGTCGGCGACGAGAATCGGGGAGAGGCCGAGCGAGGGCTCGTCGAGCATCAGGAGGCGGGGCTTCGACATCAGGCCGCGCGCGATGGCGGCCATCTGCTGTTCGCCGCCCGAGAGGGTCCCGGCGTGCTGCTTCTCCCGCTCCTTCAGTCTCGGGAAGATCGCGAAGACCTTCTCGAGCGTCTGCGGGCGGGATTTCTTCGCGTCGGGCGTGAGCGCTCCCAGCAGCAGGTTCTCCCGCACGGTCATCTCGGGAAAGAGCCGCCGCGCCTCGGGCACGTGCGCGATGCCGAGATAGACCAGGTCGTGCGGCGGGCGGGTGTGGATGGGCTCGCCCTCGTAGGTGACCGAGCCCTTTCGGGGCTTCAAGAGCGAGGAGACGGTCGCGAGCGTCGTCGTCTTGCCGGAGCCGTTGGCGCCGATCAGGGCGACGATCTCCCCCTTCTTCACCTCGAAGGAGACGTCCCAGAGGACCTGGACGTCTCCGTAGAAGACGTCGATGCCGCGGACTTCAAGCACGGGCGGGGTCTCCGGGAGATCGGGGCGGCACGGCATCCGCCGCCACACCCAGGTAGGCGTCGATGACCTGCTGGTTCTTGGCCACCTCGGGCGGAGTTCCCTCGGCGATCTTCTCGCCGTAGTTGATGCAGAGGATCCGATGCGAGATCGCCATGATGACCTGCATGTTGTGCTCGATGATCAGGATCGTGATCCCGCTCGCGTGGATCTTCCGGACGATCTCGATCGTCTTCTGGACTTCGGCCGGGTTCAGGCCGGCGAAGTTCTCGTCCAGGAGCAGGAGCTGCGGTTTCATGGCCAGCGCGCGCGCCATCTCGAGCCTCTTGCGCATGCCCAAGGGAAGGCTCCCCGCCAGGCGGTCCCGCCAGTCCTCCATCTCGGCGAAGGCCGTGGCTTCGAGCGCGATCTCGCTGGCCTCGTCGCGGTGCTCCGTCCGCAGGAAGGCCGAGGCCATGACGTTCTCGAGGACGGTCAGCCGCGCGAGGGGTTTGACGACCTGGAAGGTCCGCGCGAGCCCGCGGCGGGCGACGACGTGCGGCTTGAAGCCGTCTATGCGCTCGCCGGCAAAGAAGATTTCTCCCTTCGTCGGCGGGTAGTAGCCGTTGATCAGGTTGAAGATCGTCGTCTTGCCGGCGCCGTTGGGGCCGATCAGGCCCAGGATCTCCCCCTTCTCGAGGGCGAAGGACATGTTGCCGACCGCCATCAGGCCGCCGAAGCGCTTGGAGACTTTCGTCAGCTCCAGAAGGCTCACGCGGCCTCCCGCGCCCTAACCGGTGGGCGGCGCCGGCGCCCCCGCCACTGGTTGACCGAGCCGACGATCCCCTGCGGGAAGAAGATGATGATCACGATGATCAGAACGCCAAAGAAGATCAGATGCCCGGACTTGATCCAGACGCGCAAGACCTCCGACACGAGGATGTAGATCGCGGCTCCGACCGCGGGTCCCCACATCGTCGCCACTCCTCCCAGCATGGTGACCAGAATCATCATGATGGAGATGTTTTCGATGGAGAACACGATGCTCGGATCGATAAAGGCCATATAGTTGAAGTAATAAGCGCCCGCCACGCCGGTGAAGAAGGAGCTGATCATCAGCGAGTACAACTTGTACTTCGTCGTGTCGATGCCCAGAGACTCGGCGCAGTCCTGGTCCTCGCGGATGGCCAGAAAGTAGAAGCCCAGCTTGCTGCGCATGACCGCGCGGATCGCGAGCCAGCTGACCGCGGCGATGGCGAGGATGATCCAGTAGTAGTAAGCCTTTCGGTTGAACGCCGGGATGAAGAGGATCCCCTCCGCGCCGTTGGTGAGCCTCTTCCAATTCACCGCCACCAGCCGAAGAACTTCGGAGAGGGCGAGGACAGACAGGGCGAAGTAGGGTCCGCGCAGCCGAAAGCAGATCCATCCGATGATCGCGCCCGCGATGGCCGCCGTCACGCCGCCCAAAAGCAGCCCGGACCAGGCCATGGCCGGCGCGGCTCCCGATTTGACCAGGATGCCGGTCGTGTAAGCGCCGATGCCGAAAAAGGCAGCGTGCCCGAAGGAGACCTGGCCGGTGTAGCCCCCGAGGAGATTCCAGCTCTGCCCCAGAACGACCCACAGCAGCGTCAGGATGAGCATGTGAAGGAGATAGGGACTCTGAACGACGAGCGGGACGAGAACGACGGCGACGGCCGCGAGGATCGCCGCCGCCTTCACGCGCGCCCCCGCCCCAGCAGCCCCTTGGGAAGGAAGATCAAGACCAGGACGAAGATCACGAAGCCGATCGCATCCTTGTAGCCGAGCGAGACGTAGACCGAGCCCAGCGATTCCGCCAGTCCCAGCACCACGCCGCCCAGCACCGCTCCAGGGATGTTTCCCAGCCCCCCGAGCACGGTGATGATGAACGCCTTTAAGGTGAAAGGGCCGCCGATCTGCGGGAAGAGGTAGTAGACCGGGGCAAGCAGGGCCCCCGCCGCCCCGACCAGGGCCGCACCGATGCCGAAGGTCACGTAGGTGATCCGCCGGGTGTTGATCCCCATCAAAGCCGCGGCGCGTTTCTCCTGCGCCGTCGCCCGGATCATGCGCCCCAGGTCGGTCCTTCCAAGGAAGAGAAAGAGGGCGGCGCCCAAGGCGAGCGCGATTCCGAAGGCGACCAGCATGGGAACGCTGAAGGACAGCGAGATCGTCTGTCCTCCGAGCTTGATGTCCCAGTAGATGGTCTTCGAAGCGTAGGAGACGGGCACCGAGCGATAGTTTGCGGTGAAAAGAACCAGCGCCAGGTTCGAGAGCACGATTCCGATCCCGACGGTTAAGAGCACCTGATTCTCCGGCAGGATCGACTCGACCTCCATGACCGGCGCGATCAGGAATTTCTGAAGCAAGGCGCCCAAGAGAAACAGCGCGGGAAAGACGATCAGAATGGAAACGTAGGGATCGATTTTGAAGAGCGTGAAGGCCCAGAACGTGATGTACATCCCGACCATCATCAACTCGCCATGCGCGAGGTTGATGATCTTCATGACCCCCATGATGAGCGACATGCCGAGGCCGATTAAGGCGTAAAGCCCCCCGAGCAGGATCCCCGAGATCAGGACCTGCCCGAGGAGCTCGATTTGTCCGGCGACCTGGGGGGACATCGCGTTTCCCGCGATCCTCCGGCGGTTACTTGCGATCGCGCCAGCGCGGGACCGGGTAGACGTACTTGGCTGAAGCGGCGTCCTTGGGCCAGACCGTCTGGAACGTCTTCTTCTCGACCTGGAGCACCAGCGTGTCGAGCCTGTTCTGATTCGTAAACTGCTCCCAGGCGACGAACTTCACCGGCCCGAAGGCAGTCATCATGTCAGTGGCTGCCAGCGCCACGCGCAGATCCTCCGGGGTCCAAGACTTGGCGCGCTTCAACACATCGGCCAGCACATAGGCCGCGGCGTAGGCCTCGGCGCCGTGGTAGTCGGGCTCTTTGCTGAACTCCGCCTTGAACTTCTCGAAGAACTCCTTGGCGCCCGGGTACTTGGCCTGCGGAGTCCAGAGCGTTCCGGACATGACGTCTTCCGAAGCTTCGCCGGTGTTCTGGAGGAACTCGGGAAGGGTGAATCCGGCCGCCCCGCCGATGAAGGCCTTCGGGTTGATGTCGAGCTCCTTGCTCTGCCGCATCAGCAGCGAGGCGTCCATCAAGTACGACACCATATAGATCACGTCGGGACGTAGCGACTTGACCTTCTGGAGAATCGGCTTGAAGTCGACGGCGCCGGCTTGATACCCCTCGGAGAGGAGGACCTGGATGCCGTGCTTGTCGCAGTAGTCCTTCATCGCCTTTGCCGTGCTCGTCCCGAAGTCGGTGTTCTCGTAAAGGATCGCGATGGACTTGGGCTTGGCGACCTTCTCGAAGAAGCTCCAGACGCCGAGGTTGTAGAGGCTCGAGGGTGGGTTCAAACGGAAGACGTACTTCCATCCCTGCTGAGTGATCTTGTCCGCGGCGCCGGTCACCACCAGGTAGGGGACCTTGTACTTCTCGGCCACGCCGGCGACCGCGTAGCTGCACTGGCTGGTGTACTCGCCCACCACAATCGGATACTTCTCCCCGGTGATGAACTTCTCGACGATAGCCGTGGAGGTCTCCGGTTTGCCTCCGGAGTCCTGAATGTCGAGAACGAGCTTGGCGCCCTTGACGCCCCCCTTGGCGTTGATCTCCCGGACGGCCATCTCGTAAGCCTGCTTCTCCATCTCCCCGAACTTGGCGTCGGTGCCGGTCAGCGGCAGCGGGATGCCGACGGTGAAAGTCTTGGGCTGGGCGGAAACCGGGGCGACGCTGCCCAAGAGACCGAAGAGCGTCGCGACGGCGATCAGGGCCAACAGACGTCTCATGCTTGTGCCTCCTGTAGAAGTTTGAGTCCTTGCCCGACTATCTTTGGTGAGCGGGGAACTGCGACGGATGATCCGTTTGCATCATTCCCCGCCGTCAGGAGATTTTTCGAGACAAGGAAGCGCGGCGACGTGCGACAGCGGAAGCCCCGGTTTCGAGACTCTCGGCCGCCGTTCGCGAAGCGAACGCCTGCGGCCGAAAGCCTCAGTCGGTCTCGATCGAAACTTCGCCGAACTTCTTCGAGAGCTCGGTCTGAAGCGCCCGGGAATCAGGGCACTCGACCCGCATGACGAGCTCGCGCTTGCCGGCCGGCACCCTCGCGTAGGAGCCGAGGATCGAGAAGATCGTTCCGCCCAGGCCCCGGCAGATGTCCGCCGCCTCGCGGATGCTGCCGGCTTTGTCGGGGATCATGAGGCTCACGCGAGTCCTCTTCTTCTCGACGCCCGTCAGCTCGACCAGGGCGCGGAAGATGTCGCCTTCGGTCAGGATGCCGACGAGAGCCCCCTTGGCGTCGAGCACCGGCAGACCTTCGACCTTCTTCTCCAGCATCAGCTGCGCCGCCTTCTCGATCGGCATCTCCGGAGTCACCGTCCAGGGGTTCTTCGTCATGATGTCCTTCAACTTCAGCTTGTCGAGGACGTAGTGAAGCTCCCAGATGTCCAGCGTCGTGGCGCGCGAAGGGGAGACTTCCTTCAGATCGCGGTCGGACACGATGCCGACGAGCTTGCCGGCGTCCGACACGATCGGGATCCTTCGGATCTTCTTCTGTTTCATCACGTCGATCGCGGCGGCCAGGGAGTCGGACGGCTTCAACGTGATCACTTTCGGGGTCATCCATCGTTCGACGCGCACGGAGCACCTCCGCGGCTATTAGACGCCAGGGCTCGTCCTCCGCTTTGATCTAGATTCATTATTCGGGAGTGTCTGGTTTCACCTCTCTTCAGGGTTGCGATCCGGAACAGGCGCCCCGGATCCGTCGTCGTTTCCCTCGTCGGCATGCGGCGGCCAGGCCGCAATCGTCACCTGAGGGCCGCCGCTCTAGTCACTCGGGCACAGTGATAGGAAATCTCAGTCGCTCTCTGTGGTGTGTGCCCTCGGACAAGGCCTCCTTCGGGGAAACGCCGCCGGCTCCGGGGCTGGCAGTCCAGCTTAAGTCCGGGTAAGAGCCCCGGCGGCGGGGCGCCTCACGGAGGAGGCGATGAGCGAAGGAGCATGGCAGGCCAATTCCTTCATGCTGGCACCCCTGCGACTGAGCGACCAGCGACGGCCCGGGGCTCTCTTTGGCGGCCGGGCCGGAGC
Organism: Thermoanaerobaculia bacterium; assembly: GCA_033853815.1. Taxonomy (GTDB): domain Bacteria; phylum Acidobacteriota; class Thermoanaerobaculia; order UBA5066; family Gp7-AA6; genus JAWOLE01. The sequence continues at coordinate 1,917 of JAWOLE010000084.1, read as the reverse complement.
GTGCCGACGAGGGAGGCGACCCGACGCCGGGGCGGCTCGAAGCAGCAAGATTCGAAATAGGGCAGGTTCATTCTTCCGGACCTTCCCGGGCGCCTTGACCGGAGGGGGGATTCCTCGGAGAGTGGAGCGATGGAGGCGGTCCTTCTCATCGGCGTGCAGGGGTCGGGTAAGACCACGTTCTACAGGGAGCGTTTCTTCGAGACGCACGTTCGCATCAGCCGCGACATGCTCGGGACCCGGCACCGGCAGCGTCTCCTCCTCGCAGCGTGCCTGGAGGCGAGACAGCCCTTCGTGGTGGACGACACCAACGCGGCCAGGACCCGTCGGGCCGAGCACATCGCGGCCGCGAAGGCCGCCGGGTTCCGGGTCCGGGGATTCTTCTTCCGCACTTCCCTCGCCGACGCTCTGCGCCGCAACCGGGAGCGCCCGGCCGAGCGGATCGTGCCGGCGGCGGGCGTCGCCGGAACCTACAAGCGCCTCGAGCCTCCGGAATGGGAGGAAGGCTTCGACGAGCTCTGTACGGTCGAGATCGCGCCGGACGGCCGCTTCGAGGTCCGCGAACTGCGCCGCGACGAGGAGCAGCCCAGCGGAAGGTCGTAGGACGAAGGTGGTAGGACATGGGGCCAAAGTCCCAACGCCCTTCGTCCTACGTCCCACGTCCTACGTCCTCGAGCAGCCGGTGTATCCGTAGGAACGAAACCTGCGTACCCTCTCTGGAATCTAAGGTTCCGTCGGCTCGTTGTCCGGGGCGAAGAAGGAGGTTTTTCTTGAGGTTACGCGTCTTTGCGGGTTTAGCGGCGTGGGCCGCCGCCGCCATTCTTCTGGCAGCGCCGCCCGAGCGCGCGACCGCCGCCTTCGCCGGCGGCTGCTTCTGGTGCGAGGAGGCCGCCTTCGAAGGCCTTCCCGGCGTCATTTCGGTCACCTCGGGCTACACCGGCGGGCACACGAAGAACCCGACCTACGAGGAGGTCTCGGCGGGAGGCACGGGCCACGCCGAGTCGGTCGAGGTCCTGTACGACCCGGGCAAGACGAGCTACGAGAAGCTGCTCGACGTCTTCTGGCACAACATCGATCCCTTCCAGAAGGACGGGCAGTTCTGCGACCACGGCACGCAATACCGCTCGGCGATCTTCTACAAGGACGAGGCGCAGCGAAGGGCGGCCGAGGAATCCAAACGCAAGCTCGAGGAAGACCCGCGCTTCAAGGGAAAGATCGCGACCGAGATCGTCCCCGCGGGTCCGTTCTATCGCGCCGAGGAGTATCACCAGCAGTACGCCCGGAAGAACCCGCTGCGGTACAGGGTATATCGGCTCGGATGCGGCCGCGACGCCCGCCTGAAAGAGGTCTGGGGCGAAGCGGCGGGAGGTCACAAATGAAAGGAAGAACGATCACGGCCGCGCTCGTCGCCCTGGCCCTGGGCCTGGCGGCGCGCGGCGAGGAGCACAAGATGAAAGGCTGGAACGGAAACTTCCAGAAACCCGGCGACGCGGAGCTTCACAAGATGCTGACGCCGCTTCAGTACGACGTCACGCAGAAGGCGGGGACCGAGCGTCCCTTCGCCAACGAGTACTGGAACAACCACGCCGCGGGCATCTACGTGGACATCGTCTCGGGCGAGCCGCTCTTCTCCTCGCTCGACAAGTTCGATTCCGGGACCGGCTGGCCGAGCTTCACGAAGCCTCTCGAGAAGGGCAACGTCAAGACCGCCACGGATTTCTTGATCGGTTATCCCCGCACGGAGGTCCGCTCGGCGCACGCCAACTCGCACCTGGGGCACGTCTTCAACGACGGGCCGCCGCCGACCGGGCTGAGGTACTGCATGAACTCCGCGGCGATGCGGTTCATCCCCGTCGAGAAGCTGGAAGCCGAGGGCTACGGCCAGTACCTTCCGCTCTTCGCGAAGGCGAAGAAGTAACC
>JAWOLE010000083.1:0-3107 GCA_033853815.1 Thermoanaerobaculia bacterium | reverse complement strand
ACCGGGCGCCGGTGAAGGTCCAGATCGGCCCCCAGCTCACCAAGGGGCTCGGCGCCGGCGCCAACCCGGAGATCGGCCGGGAGGCCGCGACCGAGGCGAAGGAGCAGCTGGCGCAGCACCTCGAGGGCGCCGACATGGTGTTCGTCACCGCGGGCATGGGAGGCGGCACCGGCACTGGAGCGGCACCCGTCGTCGCCGACGTCGCGCGGAGCCTCGGCTGCCTGACCGTGGGCGTCGTCACCCAGCCGTTCGCGTTCGAGGGCAACCGCCGCCGGAAGCAGGCGGAGCAGGGCCTCGTCGAGCTCAAGGCGGCGGTCGACACCCTGATCACCATTCCCAACGAGCGCCTGCTGTCGATCGCCGACGAGCGGATGACCCTGCTCGAAGCCTTCCAGCGCGCCGACGACGTCTTGCGCAACGCCGTCCAGGGCATCAGCGACCTCATCCAGTACCACGGCTACATCAACGTCGACTTCGCCGACGTGAAGACCGTGATGCAGAACCAGGGGCTGGCCCTCATGGGCACCGGCGTCGCGTCCGGCGAGAAGCGCGCGGTCCTGGCCATGCAGCAGGCGATCGCGAGCCCCCTCCTCGAGGACGTGACCATCGACGGCGCGAAGGGCCTGCTCATCAACATCACCGGCGGCCGCGACATGACCTTGAAGGAGGTCCACGAGGCGATCTCGATCGTCCAGGAAGCCGCCGATCCCGAGGCGAACATCATCTTCGGCTCGCTCGTCTCCGACGAGCCCCGGGACTCGATCAAGATCACCATCGTGGCGACCGGGTTCATGGCGCGCGAGGCGAGGAACTGGGCGACGTCGGGGCCGCAGCAGATGACCATTCCCGCCGCCCCCCGCAAGGACCCCGCGCCTCAGCCTGCCCTGGGTGCCAGCCGGCCGTCCCCGCTGGCACCGATCAAGGCCCCCCGCCCGGTCGCCGTCGCCGAGCGGACCGCGGTGACGCGAAGGGACCTTCCGGCGTCCGAGGACGTGAACCTCGAGGACGATCAGTTCGAGATCCCGACCTTCTTGAGGCGACAGGGCGGAGCGGCGGAGTAGCTCGCGGCGTCCCTCGGTCGACAAGCCCCGGCTCTACGGCTGGATCGGCCGGCGTTCACGACCGCGAAGAGGGACGGATCAGTCCCGCGCGAGGGTGGCGAGGAAATCGCCGGTGCGCGTGGTGAGCTGGTTCGTTCGCTCGAGGAGGGAGTCGAGCTCCTCGTAGAGGGCCACGATCTCCGCGCCCCGCGGTGGCTCGCGCAGCTCCGAGGCAGCGCCCACGTCGCCCCAGTCGGAAAGCTGGCCCAACAGGTCGACGACCTTCAAGAGGTGTTGGTGCGCGAGCAGGAGATCCCGGCCGGCCCGCGAGCCCTGACGGGTGAAGAGAAGCCCGGTCGCATAGAGACGGCCGAGCGCGCGGCGGTTCGAGTCGATCACGGCGAGGATCTTGCGCTCGTACTCGCCGAGGCGGCGGCGTCCCCGCTCGGAGGCAAGGTCGATCACGTTCGATTTCACTTCGCGACCGCGCTTCATTCGGCGTGACCCGTGGAAGGAATCTGGGCTCCCCTCTGTCGCTTTCCCGATTTCGATCGTCGGCAATCATGCTAGCGGCGCTCACCGGGTCGGTCAACGCGTCCTTTCGAGGTTCGCGACCGGCGATGCGCGAGGCGCGCCGCGCGCGCCGGCGACAAGTCGAGCCTCGTCGCGCGCTCCTTGAAGCGCCGCGGATCGGGGGATACGCTGTTCAGCTTCACCCGTGTTCAAGAAGCTGCTCATCGCGAATCGGGGAGAGATCGCCCGGCGCATCATTCGCGTCGCGAAGTCGCACGGGCTCTCGACGGTGGCGGTGTATTCCGACGCGGACGAGAAGATGCCGTTCGTGCGCGAAGCCGACGAGCGCATCCGCATCGGTCCCGCGCCGGCGAAGGACAGCTACCTCTCCGTGGCGGCGATCGTCGGGGCCGCGAAGCAGGCGGGCGCCGAGGCGGTCCATCCGGGATACGGGTTCCTCTCCGAGAACGGCGCCTTCGCGCGGGCCTGTGCCGACGCGGGCCTCGTCTTCGTGGGGCCCCCGCCCGAAGCGCTCGAGACGATGAAGGACAAGGCGCGGGCGCGCGCGCTCGCCCAGGCCGCCGGCGTCCCGATCGTCCCCGGCACGCTCGGCGTCGTCGGCGAAGAGGCCGAGGCGCAACGCGAGGCGGAGAAGATCGGATACCCGGTGATCTGCAAGGCGGCCGGCGGCGGCGGCGGCATCGGCATGGCCGTGGCGAGGGACGCCGGCGAGCTCGCGAAGGCGTTCCGCCAGACCGTCGACCGGGCGAAGTCGGCGTTCGGCCGCGAGGGCGTGTACCTGGAGCGGTACCTCACCGCGCCCCGGCACATCGAGGTCCAGGTCCTCGGAGATCGCCACGGGAACCTCGTCCACCTCTTCGAGCGCGAGTGCTCGATCCAGCGCCGACACCAGAAGGTCGTGGACGAGGCTCCGAGCCCCCGCTTCGGGCCGGCCGATCAGTCGCTGCGCGAGCGGCTCTACGCGGCGGCGCTCACGGCGGCCCGGGCGTTCGGATACGCCAACGCGGGGACCTGCGAGTTCATGTTCCAGGGGGACGCGTTCTATTTCATCGAGATGAACGCCCGCCTCCAGGTGGAGCATCCCGTGACCGAGTCGACGACCGGCGTCGACCTCATCGGGTGGCAGCTCAAGATTGCCGCGGGGGAACCGCTGACGCTCGCCCAGTCCGGGGTCCGGCGGACCGGCGCGGCGATCGAGTTCCGCGTATACGCCGAGGACCCGGTGAAGTTCCTTCCTTCGCCGGGCCCGATCGCCACGTGGAAGGAGCCGCAAGGCGAGGGCGTGCGCGTCGACGCGGGATACGAAGCGGGAGGCGCCGTCACCGCCTACTACGATCCCCTGCTCGCGAAGCTGATCGTCTCCGGGGCCGATCGCGCCCAGGCGATCGAGCGGGCGGCGCGGGCGATCGACGGTTTCGAGATCGGGCCTCTGAAGACGAACCTCGCGCTCCATCGACGGATCGTGGCGAGCGAGGCGTTCCGCCGCGGCGAGCTGGACACTGGATTCCTTGCACGTCTGTGAGCGGCACGTAA
>JAWOLE010000082.1:0-11153 GCA_033853815.1 Thermoanaerobaculia bacterium | reverse complement strand
GTGCTCGCCGCCATGACGCCGGATGCCCGCGTCAACTACCTCACGCGGCGCGCGAGCGCCGGCTCGTCTGCGCCCGGCACTTCTCCGGACTGGACGGGCTTGCTGAAGAAGGAGATGGAGTTCGAGTACGCCTTCGCGAAAGCCGGGGGGACGCTGCTCGCGGGCTGCGACCCGACCGGCATCGGAGGGACTCTGCCCGGCTATGGCGACCAGCGCGAAGTGGAGCTCCTGGTCGAGGCGGGCTTCACCCCCGTCGAAGCCATCCGGATCCAGACGGAAAACGGAGCGAAGTTCCTGGGAGTCGGCGAAAACGTCGGCACGATCGCCCCGGGCAAGCAGGCGGACCTCGTCGTCGTCCGCGGCGACCCTTCGAAGAACATCGCCGACATCGAGAAGGTCGAGACGGTCTTCAAGGACGGCGTCGGCTACGACTCCGGCAAGCTCCTCGACTCCGTCCGCTCCCTCGTCGGCCTGCGCTGACCGTCGCTGCGGCTGCGCAAGAAACCTGCGCCCTGTGGGCGCATCGGCGAGCGACTCGGCCGGCTGCGGCCTCGATCTTTCGCCTGGTTCCCTGCTCCGCCTCCGCTCCCGCGGCGCGCGCCTCCTCCCTCCTCCGTCGGGAGACTACGCGCGCCGCGATCAGAACCGGGAAGACGGTCAACCGAACACGTCCCGGGCTTTCCCTCTCCCCTTGGTAAGGGCTGCTGACCGGCGCGTCAGCACTTCTCCCTCTTCTGCGCGCTATTCGGCGGAAAGCCGCAGGAGTCCCGGGGCGGCTCCGGTGAGGAAGAACTCGGCCGCGCGCGCGGCGGCGGGAAAATGGCGCCGGTAATCGCGTTCCCAGGAAGATCGGAAGGCCGCGGCTTCCGCGGTCGGGACGACCGCCCAGACGCTTCCCCCGAAACCGGCGCCGAAGGCCGAGGCGGCGATCGCGCCGAGTGAGAGGGCCGAGGAAACGAGCGCGACCGTCTCGGGAATCTGGTTGCCGAGCCGGCGCTCGGCGCCGGCCTGGGAGCGGGCGGCGACGTCGCGCAGGGCCAAACCGTCCCGTATTGCGAAGGCCTCGGCGGCCGCCGGGACCAGCACCTCGCTCTCCTCGAGAAACTGCTCGAAGCGGCCGGAGAGGGAAGACCCGGCGAGGATCGGCCCGATCCGGCCGGCGGCCCCGGGCGCCGCAACGACTTCGCCCGGAGTGGACTGCGTTTCCCCGGTCGCCTTGCGCCAGAGGTCGAGAATCTCGCTCGTCGCGAGCGAGAGGCGGTTGTAGCGTTCGCGCGCGGCGCCGGCCTTCTCCGCCTCGACGCCGCTCGAGGCGACGGCAAACGTCCAATCGCGGGGGAGCCCGACCTCGCGCTCGAAGCGGACCGGGCAGAACGAATATTGGGACAGCTTTCCGGCCCGGCAGAGGAGGATCGCCGTGTGGTCCTCGCTTCCGCCGAAGGTTCCCACGCCCCGCCCGCCGCCGAAAGAACCGAAATCCCGGCCGTTCTCGACCGCGCCGAGGTAGCCGGCGAGATCCTCGGGGCTCTTGATATTCGAGCGGTAGGCCGGATGCTCTTCCAGGGCGTTCATGCTCGCGAGCGCCGTGAAGACCGCCACGACGAGCGCGCTCCCGCTCGACAGCCCGGCCGAGCGCGGCAGGTCGGAAGCGAAGGCGATGTCGGCGCCGCGAAGCGCGCCCGGAAAGTCGCGGGCGATCCGGCTTGCTACCGTGGCGGGATAGGCGGTCCAGTCTTCTCCCGGCCGGGCGGCGGCGCCCTCCGAGAAATCAAAGCTCGCCTCGACGTCCAGGACCGCGTCGGCGATCCGGACGACTCGATCGGCCCGGGCCTTCGCGACGACGCAGAACCCGCGCTCGACGGCGCAGAGGAGGCTTCTTCCGCCCGCGTAGTCGGTGTGTTTTCCGAAAATCTCGATGCGGCCCGGGACGAACCAGAGGGCCGTTTCGCCGGAATCCCCGCCGAGTTCTTTCAGCCGCCTCGCTGCCGCCTCGAAAAGACCGGCTTTCTTCCCAGCCTCCTCCGCGCTCAGTCCTGCGGCAACGAGTCTCTCATCGAGCCCCATTCACAATTCTCAATTCTCAATTTCTCAGGGATCGGCGGAGAGGCCGCGCAGCCGCTCAGCGACCGCCGCGACATCCGCTCGGCGCGAGAGATCGAGGACGCCGGCCCGACAGCGGACGACCCTGAATCGCTCGCCCGCCGCCATGGCATCGCGCACGGCCATCGGTAACTCGAGCTCGCCGCGCTCCGAGAGCGGCACGCGACGGCAGGCCGGGAAGATGCCCGGGGAAAAGCGCCAGCAGTTCATGCTGACGAGGGCCTCCGGCCCGAACGCGGCCACCGCCTCCGCGTCGGGCTTCTCCAGGATGGCCTCGAGATAGCCGTCCATCGAGACCGAGCAGAGGGCGAAGGAAGCGATCCTCTCGGCCGGGATGTTGCTCCCGGCGACCAGGGCCTCGCGCTCGAAGAGCGCGACTCCCGGCTCCGAGAGATCCACGAGAGCAGCGAGAGCCGAGACGGGATAGAGGTTGTCGGAGTTGACCGCGAGGAAATCCTCGCCGGCCGCGAACTCCTCGGCGGCGAGCACCGCGTCGGCGGTCCCGCGCGGCTCGATCTGGACGGCGAAGGAGAGGCGCAACCGCCGCGGCGGCGCCGTCTTCGCGTAGTAGTCGCGCACCGCGCCGTGCTCGGGCCCGATGACGAGACAGACCTCTCCGACACCAGCGTCGGCGAGGGTGGAGAGGACGTAGTCGAGAAAGGGGCGGCCAAAGACGATCATGGCCTTCAGGCCCGTCGAAGCGGCCGTCTCCTGGGAGGGATCGAGGCGCGCCGATTCGTCGGATTTCCGCATGCGCGTGCCGAGGCCCCGCGCCAGCACAACCGCCTTGCGCGCACGTCCCATCACGATTCCCTCGCTCCCCAGAGGCGCGGCGCGAGGCGCAGGAGCCAGACGCCGCTCGCCACGAAGAGGGCGATCCAGACGGCGGCCTGCAGCGTCCTGCCGTAGAGGACGCTCCCCGTCCCGAAGAGCGCGGCATAGACGAGAACGCACCCGAGGACCCACCCGAGGAGGGCCTGCGGCAGGCTGTCGGGCGAGGGCCCGACGCCGGCTTCCCTACGGATCGGACCCCAGCCCGGGCCGGCCGGCCGCACGAGCTTGTAGAAGGCCACGAGGGTCGAGCGGTCGGCCGGCTTCGTCGCGTAGGTCACCGCGAGCCAGACGACCGTCGTCACCGCCACGGTCGCGATGAGCGCCAGGTGAGGCGCGACCGGGTGGCCCGCCTTCTTCGCGATGAAGAAGGCGACCGCCACGAGAAACGAGCTCGCCATGGCCGACACCTCGCTCCAGGCGTTGACACGCCACCAGACCCACCGCAGCAGGTAGATCAGCCCCGTCCCCGCCCCGACGGAGAGGATCAGGTCGAAGCTCTCCTTCGCGGTGTCCAGGGCGAAGGTCAGGAGAGCCGCGCAGACCATCAGGAGCGCCGTCACCACCCGCCCCATGAAGACGTAATGCCGCTCGCTTCCCCGGCGATTCAGGAAGCGGCGGTAGAGGTCGTGGACGAGGTAGGACGTGCCCCAGTTCAGGTGCGTCTCGATCGTGGAGCGGTAGGCCGCGAGCATCCCCGCCACCATCAGCCCCAGAAAGCCGGCCGGCAGGAACCGCAGCATCGCCGGGTAGGCCATGTCGTTGCCGATCAGACGCGGGTCCACGTAGGGGAAGACCCGATGGATGGCGGAGAGCTGCGGGTAGACCAGGATCGACGACAGCGCCACGACGATCCACGGCCAGGGGCGCAGGGCGTAGTGCATGGCGTTGAAGAGGAGCGTCCCCGTCAGGGCGTCTTTCTCCGTCCGCGAGGCGAGCATCCTCTGCGCGATGTAGCTGCCGCCGCCCGGCTCGGCTCCGGGGTACCAGACGGACCACCACTGGATCGTGATCGGGATCAGAAAGATCGAAAGCGCGACGCTCCAGTCGCCGAAGTCGGGAAGGAGGTTCAGCATCTTCGGGTCGAGCCGGTGGACGAGGCCGGAGAGGCCGCCGACCTGCGGCTGCTTAACCGCGAAGTACGCCATAGCGAAGGTCCCCGTCATCGTGATCGAGAACTGGATCGAGTCGGTGACGAGGACCCCCCACAACCCCGAGACCGACGCGAAGAAGATCGTGACGACCGAGCAGAGGAGGAGCGTCTGGCCCATCGTCCATCCGAGCACGATGGCGCCGATCTTGGCCGCGGCGAGGTTGACCGTCGCCATGATCACGCAGTTGAAGAAGAGCCCGAGATAGACCGCCCGGAACCCTCGCACGAAGCTCGCCGCCTTGCCCGAGTACCGCCGCTCGTAGAACTCCAGGTCGGTCAGCACCCCGGAGCGCCGCCACATCCGAGCGTAGAAGAAGACCGTCAGCATCCCGGTCAGGAGAAAGGACCACCAGAGCCAGTTGTCGGAGACGCCGTGCTCCCGGACCATGTTCGTCACGAGGTTGGGCGTGTCGGTCGAGAAGGTCGTCGCGACCATCGAGATGCCGACCAGCCACCAGGGCGCCGCCCGGCCCGAGGTGAAGAACTCGGCGGTGCTACGGCCGGCGCGCCGGAAGAAGAAGATCGCCGGCAGGAAGGAAATGACGACCGACGCGGCGACGATCGACCAGTCCAGGCGCGTCAGATGCACGGACGTGCCCTAGCCCGGTGTAACAGCTGAATCGATACGCGTGGTGGGAATGAACTTCCTTTCCAATCCGCCACGGCGTCGGCTGCGCCTCCCTCGTCGGCACGCTCCGGCCCCGCCGCGTAGAGGAGTTCCGGGCCGTCGCTCGTCGCTCAGTCGCACGGGCAGCGGGGCGAAGGAGAGTCTACGGCGTGCTCCTTCGCTCATGGCCTCCCGGGAGGCTCCACCGCCGCCGTGGCTCCAGCGCGGCGATACGCCCGGCCGGAGCTCCGGAGCCGGAGGCGTTCCCGCACGGGGTGATGGGTGACGAGCATGGAGAGCCGCGGCCGGCACCACACTGAGAGACTGCGAGGAACCCTCAGCGAGCGCCGGTTCTTCCTGTAATGGCCTGCGCGAGCGTGCCCCGGGAGGGAATGCCGCAGGCTCCAGGGCGGATCTTCCACCACTACCGACTCGAATCTTACACACCAGTAGCCCGGCGATCGCGGTGTACCGAGGGGCGTCAGGCGACCGCCTCGAAGCGGGCGTTGTTCCAGGCGGTCATTCCCCCGACGACGTTGGTGATGCGGGAGAAGCCCTGCTGCTCGAGAAGCGACGTCGCGATCGAGGAGCGGTAGCCCCCGGCGCAGATCGCCGTGATCGGTCTGCCGCGATCGAACTCCGCGGCGCTCGCGGCGAGCTCGCTCAACGGCAGATGCCGGGCGGCGGCGATGTGGCCGGCTCGCCATTCCGGAGGGCGCCGGACGTCCACGAGCTGGCCGGTCTCTCCGCGTTCGATCCTGTGGCGCAGCTCGTCCACGCTGATCTGCTCGGTCGCGGCGAGCGGCCGCCCCGACTCGTGCCAGGCGAGGAGTCCTCCCTCGAGATACCCGGCCACGTTATCCAACCCCACGCGGGCCAGGCGCATCCGCGCTTCCGCAGCCTGCTCCTCGTCCTCGGTGACGAGCACGATCGTCTTCTCCGGCGGTACGAGGGCCCCCGCCCAGGAGGCGAACTGACCGCCGAGGCCGATGTTCAGGCTGCCCGGGACGTGGCCCGTCCCGTAATTCTGGGCCGGACGGGTGTCGAGAACCACGGCGCCGCACCGCTGCATCTCCTCGACCGCCGCCGGAAGCAGGGCGGGAAGCTCCGGCAGCTCGGAGAGGCTGCCCGCGCCCTCGCGGTTCAGGCGCACGTCCCGGGAGAAGTAGGCCGGCGCCTCGGGCAGGTCGGTCGTCATCATCCGGATGAAGTCCTCGCGCGCCATCGGCTGGAGGGCATAGTTGAAGCGCCGCTGCTGGCCGATCGACGAGGAGGTCTCGCTCGAGATGTTGCGCCCGCACAGCGACCCCGCCCCGTGCGCCGGGTAGACGGCGACGGAGTCGGGCAATGTCAGGAGTTTCTCGTGGAGCGAGTCGTAGAGCCGGCCCGCCAGCTCCTGCGCGCTCATACGGGCGCCCAGGAGATCCGGCCGGCCCACGTCTCCGATGAAGAGCGTGTCCCCGGTCAGCACGGCCTCGGGTTGAGGCCCGCGTGTCCTGTCGAGGACCAGGATGGAGATCGACTCCGGCGTGTGGCCCGGCGTCTCCAGGAAGCGGAGCGTGACGTCCCCGAAGGTGATCTCGTCTCCTTCGCGCGCCGGCACGTGCTCGAATCCGACGCCGGCGTTGGCGCCGATGTGGATCGCGGCCCCCGTCCTGGCCGCCAGCTCGCGATGACCCGAGACGAAGTCGGCGTGCAGGTGCGTCTCGATGACGTGGCGGATTCTCAGGTTCTCACGCTCCGCCTCCTCGAGGTACGCGTCGACGTCCCGCCGAGGGTCCACCACGGCCGCGACGCCCCCCGAGCCGATCATGTAGGACGCCTGCGCCAGGCACCCGAGATAGAACTGTTTGAAGTACACGGGAACCTCCGCCCTCAGCCCGCTGCCCTCAGCCCTCAGCCCTCAGACGGGAATTCTCTCTCAAATCCGGCCGGGAGCGGCCCGGTTGCGGCCTCGCCCATCCGCTGGAGTCGCGCGCGGGTCGCTGCCAGCCGACCGCGCCAGACGGCGGCCCGCGACCGCCAGGACGGGTGCGCCACGGCGAGCGAGACATAGGCCCCGTCCCAGCCTTGCGCCTCGCGGCCGAGCCCCTCGAGGACCTGCCTCACGCGGCCGCACTCCCCCGCCGCTTCGAGGATTGCGAGGGCGGTCTCGAACCGCGAGGCGAATGGCAGCCGAAGACCGGCTTCGAGCGCGAGAGAGCCCAGGCGCGAGCGCGAGAGGAAGAAACCGCTCGCGGCGGGAGCGAGGAGGAAACGGATCAGGCCGAAGAGATCCAGATCTCCCTCCGCATCTTCGGAGGCGGCGGGTCCCGGCGGCCGGGACACAGCGGGCAAAGAGGCGGGCGCCTCGCGCCGCAGCAGAGTCTCGATCGTCGCGTCCGCCAGGCCTGCGTAGAAGGGATGGACCGATGGCTGGCGTTTGATCGCGAGGGCGCAGACGGGCAGCCAGTCGAGAACCCACCCGAGAAACTCCGGCTCCCACCGCCCGAGCGCCTCGAGGTGGGCGAGAAATCCCAGGCATAGCCCCGCATGGTCCGGGGCGCCCGCAGACGCGAGCTCGGCCGGCCGGTATGCCGCCGCCTCGTAACGGGAAAGCGCGCATGCGGCCTCCGGACCGTTCAGCTCGCCCGAAAGGCCCGTGAAGGCCGTGCCGTACGGATAGACGTTCAGGAGGAAAAGGTCCGTCCAAGCGGCCGCGAGGTCCGAGGCAGCACCGCCGGGAAGTCCCGCCTCGGCCGCGGCGGCGAGCGTCTCCGCGCCCGGCTCCCGCAGCCAGAGCCGGGAGAGAAGGGAGAGAGACGGTTTGCGGTGTGCGGTTTGCGGTGTGCGGGACTCGAGCCCGGATGCTCTCCCCCGAACCGCGTCCCGTGCGCCGCGCCCCGGCTCACTCATCGCGCTTCGGGAGGCGGTACGCCGATTCCGCGGGGCGGAAGGGGCGTAGCATCCAGTAGGGGCGGCGCAAGGGACCGCGAGGCGGCCGCGCGAGCGCGAGCCACCTCCGATAGACCTCCTGCGACCGGTTGGTGTCCACGGACACGTCGCCGTACCGGTCGCCCGCCCGCGCCCGGGTGACCCGGACCTTCTGATGCCAGCAGTGACAGCCGCTCACGGGATCGGGCTGCACGGGAAAGGTCAGGTTCTGATGGACCCCGGCGTCCGTCCACCAGATGCGCCGTGTGTCCGGGTCGGCGGAATCGTACGGTTGAATCCCGCTTCGCTGCGCGAGCGTCCACTGCCCACCGTCCTCGGCGACGTCCACGAGGGCGGAGGCGAGGCGGCTGACCCCGTCCCCTTCCGCCAGGCGCCACCGGCCCAGATGATGAGAGCAGGCGACGACGCCGGGACGGATCCCCTCCGTGACCCAGACGCGGTCCACGAAGTGTCCGATCTCCGTCTCGATCCGCACGAGGTCTCCGGTCGCCACCCCCAGTCGGGCCGCGTCGGAGCCGTGCATCCAGGTCGGATTCGAATGCGAGATCTCCAGGAGCCATTTGGCGTTGCCGCTCCGCGTGTGGATGAGCGTGGGCAGGCGATAGGTCGAGAGGAGGACGAACTCTCCCGCGGCGCGGTCCACGTTCTCGGGATGCACGTGGCTGCGGATGTACGTCGGAATCGCGTACTCCGGCCAGCCGAAGTCGGCGAGAGTCGAGGAGAAGAACTCGAGCTTCCGGGAGGGCGTGCGGAAGCCGAACCGGGCCTGCCCGTCCACGAGGATCCCGATCGCCCGCCCGCGCTCATCCGAGGCGGGGAGCGGGCTCGGCACGATGTTCTTCGAGGCCGCCGCCGGCGCCTTGCTGTAGAGGATGCCGGTCGTCTCGTCGGCCGCCGATCCGGCCGTCTCTTCGCCCGTGAGCGGGCGCTCGAACTCCGCCTCCGAGCCGGAGCGGATCTCGAAGGCCCCATAGCGCCGCATGTAGGCGAGCGGCGTGAGGTTCTCCTTCGCCGCCGCCTCCGGCAGGCCGGGCACCGAGTTCTCGAACATCCAGCCGAAGTAGTCATCCACCGTGATGCGCTCGCCCGGCCGGTACGGCGACTCGAGGTAGCGGCGGATTCCGCGCGACCCGTCCGGATCGATCTCCCAGGAGAGGTCGATCCAGAACTCCGTCTCCTCCCAGACCTGGCCGGGGTTGGCTTCGTAGGTGCGGAAGGCGGTCTGCCCCGCGCGCTCGAGGGCGACGCGGCGGACCGGCTGCCGGAAGGCGATCCACTGACCCGCGTGGGTCTCCTGGCTCATCAGGTCGTGCCGCTCCGAGCCGTGGCCCATCGGCAGCACGTAGTCGGCCCACCACGCGGTCTCATTCCAGGTGGGCGTCAAAGCTACGTGCATGCCGATCTTCGACTCGTCGCGCAGGACCTCCAGCCACGTGAAGCCGTCCGGGTTCGTCCACATCGGGTTGTAGACGCGGGAGAAGTAGACGTCGAGCCGGCCGCGCCCCTCCTTCAGGAAGTGCGGCAGGAGGAAGCTCATCTCGAAGTAGGAGAGCGGGTACTCGCGCGGCCACGAAAGCTCGTTCCAGCGCGCGACGTGGGGCGCCAGGTGCGGCGGCCGCGGGACCCACTTGTCCCAGCCGTTGGCCGATGTGCCGCCCTCACGGCCGACGGAGCCCGTCAGGACGTTGACGAGCCAGAGGCACCGGGCGACCTGCCAGCCGCCCAAGTTGCCCGAGCCCGCGCTCCTCCAGTTGTGGGAGGCGAGGCGCCCGCCGCAGCCGGCGATGTCCTCGGCGATCCTCTCGAGGACGGCGGCCGCCACTCCCGACTCGCGCGCGGCAAACTCGAAGGTGAATTCCCTGTAGGTCTCGAGGAAGGCCGCTTCGAAGGATTCATAGGTGCCCGGGCCTTCCGATTTGCGATTTCCGCTTCCCGATTCCCGACTCCTCAGGTACTCCTCCCAGTTGACCCACCGCCGCACGAACTCGCGGTCGTAGCGTTTGGTTGCGACGAGGTGCCGCGCGATCGCGAGCAGGATCGCCGCCTCCGAGCCGGGCCAGGGGGAGATCCAGGTGTCGGCCATCGACGCCGTGTTGGAGAGGCGCGTGTCCCAGACGATCAGCTTCGCCCCGGCGGCCTTGCCTTCGATGATCCGCTGCGCGTGCGGGTTGAAGTAGTGGCCGGTCTCCAGGTGGCTGCTGATGAGAAGAATGACCCGGGCGCCGGCGTGATCGGGGCTCGGCCGGTCGTAACCCATCCAGAAGGCGTAGCCGGCGCGCGCTCCCGAAGAGCAGATGTTCGTGTGCGAGTTGTGCCCGTCGATCCCCCAGGCCGGAAGGATCCATTCCATCAGGCCGTCGTGGCCGGGCCTCCCGACGTGGTACATGACCTCGTTCTGGCGCCCCTCGTCGAAGGCCTTGCGGATGCGGCCGCCGATGTCGGCGAGGGCTTCCGGCCAGGAGACTCTGGCCCAGCGCCCCTCCCCGCGGCGCCCCGCGCGTTTCAAGGGGTAGAGGATGCGGTCCGGGTCGTTGACCTGGTTGAGCGTCGCCGGCCCCTTGGCGCAGTTGCGGCCGCGGCTGCCCGGGTGCGCCGGATTCCCCTCGAACTTGCGGACCTCCATCGTCTCCCTGTCCACCCAGGCGAGGAGGCCGCAGGCCGATTCGCAGTTGAAGCAGACGGTCGGGATCAGGCGGTAGCGCCGGGGCACGCGCCGCGGCCACTGCCGCGGATCCCATTCCACCCAGTCGTCCCACGTCTCGGGAGGCGGGTACTGCTGGAGGCGGGACCCCGCGTCGGTCCACTGCGGAGGGAGGCGGAACGGCTGCCTCGACTCACTCATATAGCGCCCCTGGAATCGACGCCCCGGATCCATCGTCGTTTCCCTCGTCGGCACGCAGCGGCCAGACCTCCAAACAAACCGTCCGGCCGCCGCTCTGGTCCTCGGGCAGAGAGTCATTGGTTCTCGAGCTCCGTTGTGGTGTTTGCCCTCGGACAAGGCCTCCTCCGGGAAACGCCGCTGGCTCCGGGGCTGGTAATCCGGCTTGAGTCCAGGTGTCAGCCCCGGCGGCGGGACGCCTCCAGGAGGAGGCATGAGCGAAGGAGCATGGCACGCTGAACCGTTCGCCTCGGCAACTCTGCGACTGAGCGACTAGCGGCGGCCCGGTTCTATCCGTTGCGGCAGGGCCGACGCGCGCCGACGAGGGAGGCGGCCCGACGCTGGGCCGTCTTGACGAGTCACCGGCGATTCTCAAGTTGCAGCTCATCAGTTGTTGGGGACCTGCTGGGGCGCAAAGATGAAGGCCCACTCATAGAAGAAGAGACCTGCGAGAGCGAGCGCGCCGGCGGCGGCCAGGGCGTGCGGCGAGCCGAGCGCCAGCGCCGCGATCGCGAGGGGAAGAAGGATTCCGCCGGCGAGACTCGTCCAGAAACGCCCGGCGTAGCGGCCGCGCGTGATCATGCGGGCGGCCGATCGAGCCGCGACGCTCGCGCCGCGCGGGCCAAACTCGCCAAGGGCGGTGAGGAGGA
>JAWOLE010000081.1:0-3542 GCA_033853815.1 Thermoanaerobaculia bacterium | reverse complement strand
CGCATCCGGATCTACAACGAGCAGGGGAGGATCAGCTTCTCGACCGACGAGCACGAGGTCGGAACCTTCGTCAACAAGAAGGTCGAGGCCTGCGTCTCCTGCCACGCCCAGGAGCAGCCCCTGACGCGCCTGAACCGGCCCGACCGGCTGCGGATCTTCCGCAGCGAGAAGGGGGAGAGGTTCGCCGGCCTGATCAACCCGATCGAAAACGAGCCGAGCTGCTGGAAGGCGGCCTGCCACGCTCACCCGGCCGCCCAGCAGGTCCTGGGCGTGCTCGACGTCACGGTTCCGCTCGGGAGCCTCGACGAGACGATCGAGCAAGGCGCGCGGCTCATGGCGGGCG
Source organism: Thermoanaerobaculia bacterium (assembly GCA_033853815.1). Lineage (GTDB taxonomy): Bacteria > Acidobacteriota > Thermoanaerobaculia > UBA5066 > Gp7-AA6 > JAWOLE01. Next base: position 3,199 of record JAWOLE010000081.1, on the reverse strand, counting down.
ACACGGTCATCGGCATCGGCGCCGTCTCGCTCCTGGCCGGGGTCCTGACCTGGCTCGTGGTCCAGAAGCCGGTGCGGCGCCTCGTCCGCGCCACCCGGCGCGTGGCCGCGGGCGACCTCGACGCGAAGATCCCCGTCGAGTCCCGCGACGAGCTGGGGGTCCTCGCGCAGTCCTTCAACCAGATGACGGAGGACCTCCGCCACGCCCGCGACGAGGTGAGCGAATGGACGCGCCAGCTCGAGACGCGGGTGGAGGAGAAGACGGAGGAGCTGAAGAAGGTCCACCGTCAGATGCTCCACGCCGAGCGGATGACCTCGATCGGAAAGCTCGCGGCGATCGTGGCGCACGAGATCAACAACCCTCTGGCGGGAATCCACACGTACGCGCGCCTGCTGATGAAGCAGGCCGATCAAGGGGCGCTCGATCCCGCGCGCGCCAGGGAGAACCTGGGGATGATCGCCTCGGAGTCCGCCCGCTGCGGCGAGATCGTGAAGGGACTCCTGCAGTTCTCCCGCCCCAACGGCCGCATCGAGATGCAGCCGAGCGACGTCAACGAGGCCGTGCGTCACTCGCTTCGGCTCGTGGAGCACAAGATCGCGCTGATGGCGGTCAAGACGCGAGTCGATCTCGCACCCGACCTGCCTCTGGTCGTGTGCGACCCGCAGCAGGTCGTTCAGGCCCTGGTCGCCCTCCTCATCAACGCCTGCGAGGCGATGACGCCCGGCGAAGGGGTGCTCGAGGTGACCACGCATCCGCTGGAGGGCGGGGGACCTTTCGAACGGGAAGGCAGGGGACCTTCCGGTCCCGCGAGACCCCCGGCTCCGCCCGGGCGGACGGGCGTCGAGATCCGCGTCCGCGACAACGGCACCGGCATGGACGCCGAGACCAAGGCGCGCATCTTCGAGCCCTTCTTCACCACCAAGGAAGGCGAGAAGAGCCTCGGGGTCGGGCTGACCGTCGTCATGAACATCGTGACCCGGCACGGCGGAGAGATCGAAGTGGACGCGGCCCCGGGGGAGGGCACCACCTTCACGCTGCGGCTCTTCGACAGGCCCGCGGCCGGCGTCGCGGCCCCGCCGCCCGAGGCCGTCGCGGCCGGAATACAGGAGAGGACCACATGAGCACGGAAACTCGCAGGCGGGAACCCGCCAGGATCTTCATCGTGGACGACGAGCCCATCGTCCGCGAATCGCTCGGGAGCTGGTTCGCCAACGGCGGGTACGCCGTCGAGGTCGCGGACTCGGGCAAGCAGGCCCTGGACCGGCTCGGCTCGACCGACGCCGACGTCTTCCTGCTCGACGTCAAGATGCCCGGCATGGACGGCATCGAGCTGCAGAAGAAGATCCGCGAGGCCAAGCCCGACGCCACGATCATCATCATGACCGCCTACGCCTCGGTGGACACGGCGGTCGCGGCGATGAAGCAGGGCGCCTACGACTACATCATCAAGCCGTTCGATCCGGACGACCTCGAGCACCTCGTCCGCAACGCCCTGGAGCGCCGCCAGCTGGTGGCCGAGAACCAGGAGCTGAAGGCGAGGATCGACGAGCTGTCCCCCTTCTCGGAGATCATCGGGGAGAGCCCGGCGATGCGCCGCGTGCTCGAGCAGGTCTCGATGGTCGCCCGCGCGGACACCAACGTCCTGATCCGCGGCGAGAGCGGCACCGGCAAGGAACTGATCGCGCGCGCCCTCCACGCCGGTTCGCAGCGGCGCTTCCTGCCGATCGTCGTGGTCAACTGCGGCGCCCTGTCGGAGGGGATCATCGAGAGCGAGCTCTTCGGCCACGAGAAGGGGGCCTTCACGGGAGCCCACTACCGCCGCAAGGGGAAGTTCGAGATGGCCGACGGCGGGACGCTTTTCCGTGACGAGATCGGCGACATCGGGCTCAAGACCCAGGTGGACCTGCTGCGCGTCCTCGAGGAGAAGAAGATCGTCCGCGTTGGCGGCAACGCCGAGATCCCCGTCGATTTCCGTCTGGTGGCCGCGACCAACCGTAACCTCGAGGCGATGGTGAGCGAAGGGAAGTTTCGCGAGGACCTCTACTACCGCTTAAACGTCTTCTCCATCGCCATCCCCCCACTGCGCGAGAGGCGGGAGGACATCGCGCCGCTCGCCAGGGCCTTCCTCGCCCGCTTCGCGCGCGGCATGAACAAGGCCGTGACGCGGATTGGACCCGAGGCCATGGCCCTGCTGACGGCCTACGACTGGCCGGGAAACGTGCGTGAGCTGCAGAACGCCCTCGAGCGGGCCGTCCTCGTGTGCGCCGGGCGCGAGACTACGGCCGGCGACCTCCCCTTTCACTTGAACGGGCCGAAGGAGGCCCCCGTCGGCAAGTCGCTCTCCGACATGGAACGACAGCACGTCCGGCGCATCCTGCACGACTCGGGGTGGAACATCACCCGCGCCGCGCGTCTGCTCGAGATCGACCGCGTGACGCTGTACAACAAGATCAAGCGCTACGGCCTCGAAAAGGAGAGACCGCAGGGCTGAACGCCACGAGCCCTTCGATGCTGCGCATACAGATCGTTCCGGTCGGGAAGGTCGACCCCGCGCTGCTGGACTACCTGGCGTTCGCTCTTCCGGAGGGGGTAGGAGGACCGTGCGCCGTCGCGGGCAGGGGGATCGATCCCCGCGAGGCCTTCGACCCACGGCGCCAGCAATTCCACTCGACCCCGATCCTGGCGCGGCTGGCCGCGCTGCCGGCGCCTGCCGGGGCGAGGATACTCGGCGTGGCCGACGTCGATCTCTTCATCCCGATTCTGACGTTCGTGTTCGGAGAGGCGCAGCTCGCGGGCGGGGCCGCGCTCATCTCCGCGGCGCGCCTCCGGCAGGAGTTCTACGGCCTTCCCGCGAACCAGGTCCTCCTCTACGAGCGCTGCGCGAAGGAGGCCCTCCACGAGCTGGGACACACGATGGGCCTCGTCCACTGTCCCCTCTACGAGTGCGTGATGCACTACTCCAACTCGATCGAGGAAGTGGACCTGAAGGGCTCCTCCTGGTGCCCGGCCTGCCTGGCGAAGCGGCCGGCGGAGACGAGTCCCCTTCAGGAAGCCGAACCTCCGCCGCTGCACTCTCCGGGATGACGGGCCGGCCCGAGGCCCGGCGCTAGCTCGCGGCCGGTTGCGCCGCGGCTTCGGCGCGCAGGTAGGCGTCGATGGCGGCGGCGGCCTTGCGGCCGTGTCCCATCGCGAGGATGAC
>JAWOLE010000080.1:0-4631 GCA_033853815.1 Thermoanaerobaculia bacterium | reverse complement strand
GAGGGCAGAAGCTCTCCTTCGCGTCGGGCGAGGAGACCCGCGCGTTGACCGGCATGGCGATGGGAGGCGTGACCGTCTTCGGGCTGCCCCCGGATCTGCCGGTCTACATCGACGCGGCCGTGCTCCGAGCCCGTTCCGTCGTCGTGGGCGGGGGGAGCCGCTTCTGCAAGGTCCGGATCGTTCCCGAAGCGCTCACACGGATTCCAAATTCTTCGGTCATCCAGGATCTGGCTCTCCCGGCTCCCTCTCCGCCTAGCGGTGTGTAACATTCGAATCGATAGTGGCGGAAATCCGCCCCGGAGCCTGCGGCATTCCCTGCCGGGGCACGCTCGCGCAGGCCGTTACCCGGAGAACCGGCGCTCGCTGAGGGTTCCTCGCAGTCTCAGCGTCGTGCCGGCCGCAGCCTTCCATGCTCGTCACCCATCACCGCGTACGGGAACGCCTCCGGCTCCGGGGCTCCGGTCTGGCATATCGCCACGCTGGAGCCACGGCGGCGGCGGAGCCTCCCGGAGGAGGCCATGAGCGAAGGAGCACACCACAGACTCTCCTTCGCCACGCTGTCCGTGCGACTGAGCGACGAGCGACGGCCCGGAACTCCTCTGTGCGATAGGGCCGGCGTATGCCGACGAGGGAGGCGCAGCCGACGCCGTGGCGGACTCGAAGGGGAGGTCATTTCCCATAGCCGATACCGATTCAGCCGTTAGAGACGGTACTAGACGCGGGCTTCGACAGGCCCGAGGCCCAGGAACTGGAAGACGAGATGGACTTCGGCCAGGATCTCTTCGGAGAGAAGCGGATCGCCCGTCTCCCGGCCGAGCTGCCCCAGGCTGCAGGCTGGAACGACCGACCGGGCCGTGCGAACCAGGGTCGCCGAGGCGCTCGGGTCGGCTCCTTCGTCGGAGAGAACCGCTTGAAAGTCGAGCGGCAGACCCCAGGCTTCGGCCCTGCGCGCCCCCAGGATGGGTCTGTAAGCCTCCAGCGCGGCGACCCGAAAGCTTCCGGCGGGAAACCCGCTGGTGCCGAGAACCTGGAGCATCTCGCCGTAGCAGATCCCGTGGAGGAGGCCCAGGGTGTAGCCACGCTCGCGGCCGATGCCGAACCGTTCGGCGTAGCGGCCCGCCGCGATGGCGGCGGCCACGCTCGCCCGGCGCAGGGCGCGCGCGACGCGGTTGCCTTCTTCGGTGTGGCCGAAATCCGGCGAGCTCAACCGCTCGACCAGAACTCGCACCGGCTCCGGTCCCAGCCGCTCGATCGCGTCCGGAGCCGTGCCGACCGTGTGCTCCCGGTCTGTCGCGAGGGCGTTGGCGAGGATGAGCAAGTCGAGTGTCAGGTGGGGATCGAGCGCCGCCACCGGTACGACCGCCGAGGCTTCGAAAGGGGACTGGTGGGAGAGCTCCGCAAGCAGGGTGGCCGTGTCGCCGTAGACCGGGTGCATCGAGACCCTTTCGGCCGCCACGCCGCGGACCTTCCGGGCGAAGTCGTGAAGGGCGCGGTAGTGGCGGCGCCCTTCCTCCGGCTGCACCGGCTTGCCGAGCTCCTCGACCAGGTCCCAGTAGCGCTCCGAGACGTCCCTGCGTCCGAAGGGGAACTCCCGGGGGTCGGACTCCTCCCGCTTCCACCGGTGCTGCGGGTGCCGTCTCTTGTCGTCCGCGTCCTTGGCGCCCTGCAGCGCCAGGGCCTGCCCGCGCATCGACAGGCCGATGCGGAGGATGCGCTCGACGCCGTAATCGGGGTCGTAGTCGAAGCGGGCCTCCCGCCAGTCGAACATCTCGAAGAGGAGCCGGCGGGCGAGCTCCTCCACCCGAAGCGAGAGCCCGTCGATGGTGTCGTGCCCGCTGTCGAGGATCAGGCGAGAGAGGTTGCCTCCGCCCGTGAAGCTCTTTGCCAGCAGTTCGTACAGTGTCGGTGCCCCCAGGGCGCCGCTGCGCAGCAGGTGGACGCCCAGGCGATGGCGAGGCAGGGAACCGGCCACGTAGACGATCTCGCCGTCTTTCCAGTCGAGGGCCCGCCGGTCGGCTCCGCGCGACACGGTCAGGCGGCCCGAGCGCCGGTTCAACTCCATCCATTGCAAGAGATCCGCGAAGCCGAAGACCTCCAGGCGACCGCGCAGGTGTTCTCCCATGAGACACAGAGATTGTACCGTTTGTGCGTCGTCTCGTCCGCTCCCCTCCGCGTAGAATGGCCGCAAATGGCGAAGAAAGTGGAGCGGCCCGCCCCGCCCGCGGCGACGAGCTCGGGAATTCCGATCTGCCCGTTCTACGGCGAGCCGGAGCCGGGACAGTTCCCCTTCACCCGAGGCATCTCGCGGGAAATGTACCGGGAGCGCTTCTGGACGATGCGGCAGTACGCGGGGTTCGGCTCCGCCCGCGAGTCGAACCGGCGTTACAAATACCTGCTCGAACACGGGCAGACGGGCCTCTCGATCGCGTTCGATCTGCCCACCCAGATGGGCTACGACTCGGACGATCCGCTGGCGCGCGGCGAGGTCGGGAAGGTCGGGGTCGCGATCGCGACGATCGAGGACATGCGGATCCTGATGGATGGCCTGCCGCTCGACTCCGTCTCGGTGTCGATGACGATCAACTCGACCGCCGCGATCCTGCTCGCCCTGCTTCTCGCCGTGGCCCGCGAGCGGGGCATCCCCTGGGAGAAGCTGTCCGGGACCGTCCAGAACGATCTCCTGAAAGAGTACGTGGCCCGCGGCACCTACATCTTCCCCCCCCGGCCGTCTCTGAAGCTGACGACGGACATCTTCGAGTTCTGCGGCCGGCAAGTGCCGCGGTGGAACACGATCTCGATCTCCGGGTACCACATCCGCGAAGCCGGCTCGACGGCCGTCCAGGAGGTCGCGTTCACCCTTTCCAACGCCATCGCGTACGTCGAGGCCGCCCTCGAGCGGGGCCTCGCGATCGACGATTTCGCTCCGCGGCTCTCCTTCTTCTTCAACGCCCATTCGAACTTCTTCGAGGAGATCGCCAAGTTCCGGGCGGCGCGCCTTCTCTGGGCGGAGATCGCGCGCGACCGCTTCGGCGCAAAGGATCCCCGCTCCTGGCGGCTGCGCTTCCACACCCAGACCGCGGGCTCCACCCTGACCGCGCAGCAGACCGACGTCAACGCCGTGCGCGTGACGCTCCAGGCTCTGTCGGCCGTTCTCGGGGGCACCCAGTCGCTCCACACCAACGCTGCGGACGAGGCGCTCGCCCTTCCCACGGAATCCTCGGCGCGGCTCGCTCTGCGGACGCAGCAGGTCCTCGCCTACGAGACGGGAGTCGCCGAGGTCGCCGACCCTCTGGGAGGATCGGGGCTGTTGGAAGAGTGGACCCGCCAGATCGCGGAGCGCGCGCGCTCGCTGATCGCCAGGATCGACGAGATTGGAGGAGCCGTAGCCGCCATCGAGCGAGGCTTCGTGGCCCGCGAGATCGAGGAAGCGGCCTACCAGGCTCAGCGCGAACTCGAGGAGGGGAGGCGTCTGGTCGTCGGCGTCAACGCGTTCCGCGAGGAGAATGACGTCGCGCCGCCGCTGCTGACGGTGGATCCGGAGATCGAGCGGGAGCAGGTGGAGCGCCTGCGCGCTTTCCGAACGGCCCGCGATGCGCGAGCCTGGAAGAAATCGCTCGAGCAGCTTGAGTGCACCGCGAGGGAGGACAGGAATCTCCTGCCCGCGATCCTCTCCTCGGTCCAGGCGGGAGGTTCGGTGGGAGAAATCGTGGGCACTCTCAAGACGGTCTGGGGCGAGTATCGCCCGGGCAATTGAAGGCGCCAAAACGCTCCAATCGGGCCCCGAAAGACGCTAAGTTCAATCCATAAAGGCGGTTGGTTCGTGTGGAAAAAAATTGAACGCTTCCAGGACCTGCAGGTCTGCCGGGGAGCATTCGGTGGCCGATTTCGTAATTCATTCGAGCCCTGTGAGTTACGTCTTCGCACAGGACTCGGTGCAAAGCGGACGAGGACCGCTCGTTTTCGTTATTTTTCGTCGCTTTGCACAGGCATTTCGACAGACTTTTCCGCCGAATCTTCGGAAAACTCATTTCGCATCGGTGGGTATTGAAGAAACGAGCCGACAGCTACCTCCCCGGCGGTTCGAAGCAGCGCCTGCAGCGCGCCTCGTAGAGACCCTGGGCGCCGACGACGACGAGCTCGTCGCTCTCGACCAGACGCTGCGTGTTGTTGGCCGGCGCTCCGCAGCGAACGCAGATCGCCAGCGTCTTGGTCACGTCTTCGGCGACCGCCATGAGCGTCGGAATCGGTCCGAAGGGCGCGCCCCGGTAATCCTTGTCGAGGCCGGCCACGATCACGCGCTTTCCCTGGTCGGCCATCCGCTGGCAGACCTCGACGATGCCGGCGTCGAAGAACTGGGCTTCGTCCACGCCGATGACCTCCGTGCGAGGGTCGAGCTTCTCGATCAGTCCTCCACTCGAAGTCACCGAGATCGAGGGCAGCCGCATCTCGCTGTGGGAGACGATCTCCGCGTCGGAGTAGCGAGTGTCGATCGTCGGCTTGAAGATCTGCACGCGCTGCCTCGCGATGATCGCCCGGCGCAGCCGCCGGATGAGCTCCTCGCTCTTGCCGGAGAACATGCTGCCGCAGATGACCTCGATCCAACCCAGGTGCGTCTTGATCAGGGACATGGG
>JAWOLE010000079.1:0-12086 GCA_033853815.1 Thermoanaerobaculia bacterium | reverse complement strand
GTCGCCGAGCTTCAGCACGTCTTTCTGGAGGACTGGGTGCACACGACCGGAGAAGTGCTCCATGGCCCGAGCCAGTTCCCGCCGATCGAACCCGGGGGCTCGACGCTCGCCCAGGCCGTCTCCAGCTCGCGCGCGGACCAGAGCTCGATGGCGAAACTCCAGTACTACATGGGCATCCAGGCCGCCCGCAAGACGATCTGGATCGAGAACGCGTACTTCGTTCCCGACTGGCAAATTCGCGAAGGTCTCGTGCGCGCGGCCGGCCGGGGCGTGGACGTGCGTGTCATCGTGCCGGGCAAGTACATCGACAGCCCCAACGTGCGCCTGGCCTCGCGGTTCCACTATGGCGAGCTCCTGGACGGCGGCGTCGCGATCTACGAGTACCTGCCGACCATGATGCACAACAAGGTCATGGTGGTGGACGGGATCTGGACCTCGATCGGCTCGATCAACTTCGTCAACCGATCGATGAAGAAGAACGCCGAGGCCAATATTTCGGTCTACGATCGCGCCTTCGCGGCGCAGGTCGAGAAGATGATCGAGGCGGACCTGCTTCGGTGCGAGCGCTTCACCAAGGAGAAGTGGAAGAAACGCGGCCTCCTGGCCCGGTTCGGAGAGACCTTCTTCTGGCTCTTCTCCGAAAACTACTGAAAGGCTCGGCTCTCGTATTTGAAAACTCTCGGCGCCGGTCGCGCAGCGACCGCCCGCGCCGAAAGTCCTAGAGCCGGCTGGTCGGGAAATCTCGAGACCGGCGACGCCAGCCGGCCCCGTCCGTTCCCGCGGCGCGGCCCAGCTCGACGGCGAGCCGGCCGGCGAACTCCTCGGACTCCTCCGGCCTGCAGAAGTAGGTCACCAGGTCCCCTGAGACGCGGAAACCCGAGACCTCCTCGAGCCGCCTGGCCTCTCCGAGAGACAGCGAACGCGTCAGGCGGGCGGCGCAACGAACCCGGAGCCCCGGGATGTCCCAGGACTCTTCGATCCGGACCGCGGCGACGCGCGGAATCATTCGCATCGAGCCCCCCGAAATGTCTGAGCAAGACACGCGCCATGGTGTCCGGCGGGATACCTCCCCGACCGGAAGGACATGATTTGTCGGTGCGCTGCTAGGATGATGTCCCCATGCTCGAGAATGTCCTCCCGCTCGATCGCCCGCTGGTGTTCTTCGACACGGAGACGACCGGGACGAACCCGAGGTCGGACCGCATCATCGAAATCGCCTGTGTCAAGGTCCACCCCGACGGCAGACGCGATACCTGGCAGCGGCGCGTCCACCCGGGAATCCCGATCCCGCCCGGGTCCACGGTAATCCATGGAATTTCGGACGCGGATGTCCAGGGCCTCCCGCGATTCTCCGAGGTCGCCGCCGAGCTCGCGGCCTTCCTGGACGGGTGTGACCTCGCCGGCTACAACATCACGGGGTTCGACTTGCCAGCGCTCCGGACTGAATTCTTGAGGGCCGGCATGACCTTCGAGATCAGCGAACGCCGCCTGGTGGACGCGCAGCGGATCTTCTTCGCGCGTGAGCCGAGGCACCTGACCGCCGCGGCCCGCTTCTACTGCCAGGCCGAGCACAACCGCGCCCACGGCGCCCTCGCGGACGCCGAGATGGCGCTCCGGGTCCTGGTCGGCGAGCTCGAGCGCTACGAGGACATCCCGCGCTCCGTCGGCGATCTCCACCAGCTCTTCTGCGCCGGCCTGGACCAGGACATCGATCCCGAGGGACGTATCCGGCTCGTCAACGGAGAGCCGACGGTCAACTTCGGCAAGAACCGGGGCCGGACCTTGAAGGACATGAGCCGGGAAGAGCCCGGATTCCTGCGCTGGATCCTCAAAGGGGACTTCTCCCAGCCCGTCAAGGAGATCGCCCGGAAGTTCCTGCCCCCCGACCCCTGAGACGTCAAACGTTAAACGTCAAACGCAAAACGAGGCCCCGGGAGCGTCTTCGGCGGTCCGTTTAACGTCTTACGTTTAACGTTTTACGACTTCTCCTTGCCGACGCGTCGGAAGCGCAGCGTCTCGCCGGATGTGACCTCGCGGACCCGGATGGAACCGGGCTCGATCTCGACGGTCCATTTTCCGAGCGCCCCCCGCAGCGCCATCGCGCAGGAGCCGCCGGGAGTCTCTCCCGCAAAGCCATCGCCGCGCGGAGCCAGGACGAAGCCGCAGGCCGCGTTGGTCTCGCTCTCGGTGAAGCGCGTGGCCTCGGGCGAAAAGGCAGTGACGGTGGCGTCGAAGTGCGGGATGTAGCCGAGGTAGACTCCGCGGCCCTGCGATTCCAGACGGATGAGCCCCTGCCTGCGGACGTTTTCTCCCTGGTACTTGCCGGCACATTCGAAGAAGAGGTCGTAGAGGTGCTGCGGATCGGTCGTGATGGGCCGCAGGTCCAGCCGGAGATCGTTGCCGGGAGTCGAGCCTTTGAAAGTCCCCGAGAGAATCGACGCGGCCTGGAACGCCGGATCCTCGGCCCTCGCGGCGGCAAGGCCGGCCGCGAAGAGTCCGACAACGCAAATCGCCGCCGGTATCGCGCGCTTCACGGGTTCCTCCCGGCTCCCTGACGGCTGCGAAAAACGTTCCACGGATGTTCGCTTCAGCACGACCTTCACGGCGCCGGTGGGATATTTCGCAAGCCGGTCAGCGTTTTGGTCATCGCCTCCTCGAAGGCCGACTGAAGGGCCTCCTGCTCGTTGTTGGAGCCGCGGTAGTTCGGGCGGGAGACGCTGGCGTCCGCGAGGAACTCGGTCAGAGTCTGACCGGACGAGGTGCGCGCCGAGACATCCCATTCCGTCGCGGCGTCGAAGATGCTCCCATCGAAGTCCACGGCGAATCTGTGGATCTCGATCGCAATCGTGGGCGCGTCGGGCCGCGCCGGCGCGCCGGCTCCCGACCACTGGCAGCCCGGCAGCGACTGCGCGAGGGAATCGCGAACGAGCGCGAGGATCCGCCCGGAATCCGCCGGCTCCGCGCGCTGATCGGAGATCTCCAGGTTCCAGAAAAGGCGGCCGCCGGGGCACGCGATCTCGGGATCGCGCTGGTTGACCGGCTTCAAACCCGCCGTCGCGCTGCACGAGGCCGCCAATAGAGCGAGGACGAAAAACGGGAGACCGCGCACGCGAAAGTCTCTCACGAGCCCCCGCGCGGCTTCGCGTCGCGTTTCGCGCCCCCGGCTTTTCTCCTGTAGCAGCGGGTCATCTCCTCCGCCTGCCTCCGGATGTCTTCGACCAGCTCGGGCGGCCCCAGGACTTCGGCCTCTTTTCCGTACGTCAGCACGAACCGCCGGGCTTCCTGGATGGATCGGGCCGGCAACTCCAGGATGACACCGCCGCGGGGCAGCGTCTCGAGCTTCTGGTCGGGATGCCACTGCTGCTCGCGAATCTCGTCGGAGATCTCGGAGGAGAAGCGGACGCGGAAACGGAAGGGCTTTCCTCCTCCCACGAAGAGGCCGAAGGTGTCGCGGAAGAACGCGTTCGCGTCGAAGTTCCTCGGGATCGCGTAACGCTCCCCCGTCAGCGTAGCGCTCTCGATGCGGGCGAGGTAGAAACTCTTGACGATTCCAGCGTCTCGATCCTCGGCGAGCAGGATCCAGTCCCGTCCCGAAAGCACGAAGGCGTAGGGGCGCACGACGCGCGGGCCCTCCGGCGAGGCGCCGGGCCGGTGGTACCGGATCGAGAGAGCCACGCCTCGCTGCATCGCCTCGGACGCGGCCTGCCATGTCTCTTCCCGGACCGGCCGGAAAGGCGCCCGCAAAGCGAGCTTCTCCATGACGATCTCCGGGCGCAGCCGGACGGCCGGAGGCATCAGGCGCGCCAGCCGCTCGTAGCAGGACTTGAGATCGCGCGCGAGCGGCGTGCCCCCGAAGAGGGCGAAGACCTGCGCGGCGACCCCGATCGAGAAGAGGTCCTGACCGTCCACCGGCAGAAACGGGAGCACGTAATCCGCGCGCGAGTAGCGGTAGCCGTTGCCTTCACGATCGAACTCGATCGGGGCGTCGAGCTCATCGCGCAGATAGTCGATGTCGCGCTGGACGGTCTTGGAGGACACCGAGAGTTGCCGGGCAAGAGACGAGGCGTTGGGAAGGCGTCCCTCCTTGATCTCGTGGTGAATCGTCTGAAGACGACGCCAGAGCGGCCGGTCCTTGAACGCGCCCGGGCGGCCCATGGGAACAGGCTATCAGCTATCGGCTGTCCGCCGTCAGTTTTTCACCGCGGGCTCCGGCCGTGAGCCGAAAGCCGAGAGCTGAAAGCTGACAGCTACTTGGTCAGCGGAAGGATTTCCTTGACGGTCGCCGCCTCTTTTCCATTGGGCTCGAGGTCCAGGTACTTCTGGAGATGCTCGCGTGCCTGCGCCTTCTTGTTGAGATTGAAGGAGGTCATCCCGAGCAGGTAATGCGCCATCGCGAAATCCGGCTTGGCCTCGACGACTTTCTGAAGCGTGGCTTCGGCGTCCTTCATCTTCCCCTTGTTGTAGGCGTCCACCCCTTTGTTGTAGAGGATCTCGGGCGAGTCGGCGTGGGTCTCCTCGTACTTCTTCCTCCACTCCGCGGCCGCCGTCTTGTCCCCGCTCTTCTCGGCCGAATCGGTCATGATGCCGTAGAGGCCTGTCTCCGTGGGATCGAGGTCGAGCGCCTTCTGGCCGTACTCCAGCGCCTGCGCGTACTCCTTGTTTTCGTAGGCCACCGTCGCCAGGGCGTTCCAGGCCTGGGGCAGGTCCGGGTTCTTGGCGACCGCCTCCTTCAACTTCGCCTCGGCCCCGGCTTTATCGCCCGCGTTCAAGAGATCGACCGCGGCGTTATAGGCGACGGCCGCCTGCTCGGAGGCCGAGGGCGGGGCCTGCTTCGCGGGAGCCGCCCCCGCGACGCCGGCGGGAGCTTCGGAGGTCTTCAACATCGTCTGGTTGGGAAAAGTCGTCACCTCGATCGTGGATAACTTCTGCTTGCCGAGGCCGATCGGACGGTAGCCCTCCTTCTCGAACTTCACGTCGTAGAGGAGCGTGGCGTCGTTGACGATGAATCCGTACGATCCGTCCTTCTTGGTCGTGACCGAGAGCTTGAAATTCCGGAGCCCCGGCGTCGTCACTGTCAGGGTGACCCCTTCGACGGGTTTCCCGGCCGAGTCCAGGACCTTCCCGGTGGCCCGTCCCTGAATTCCGGCGTAGGCCGGTGCCGCCAGCAGGACGATGGTCACGGCGGCGACGATTCCGAACAGGGTCTTCATCAGTGTCCTCCAGCGTCAGGATGTAGCAATGGGAGGCCCCTCGGAATTCCCGCGAGCGGGGCCCTCCGCGTGGTCATGAACTCACGTCCCATGCCGGGCGATCCTTTCTCCAGGCAGGACCTCGAGGATCTCTCTCAGCAGCCCGTACTTGCCCATCGGCATGACATGGAGGCCGCGGGCGATCCCGGCGATCGTCGCCGCAAGCTCCCTCGCGATGGCCAGGCCCTCCGCCTTCTCGTGATCGGCTCCCCTGTCGTTTGCCCGGCGCATGCGCTCGAGGATCGCTTCCGGCACGACGATGCCGGGCACCTCGTTGGCGAAGAAGAGCGTCTGCTTCAGCGACCGGAGGGGGATCAGGCCGATCAGCATCGGGATTGCGCGCGCCTCCGGACGGCCGAAGAACCTCTCGAGCGCGCGGACGTCGTAAACGGGCTGCGTCTGCGCGAACGCCGCGCCGGCCTCGATCTTCGCGGCGATCTTGGAGATCTCGATCTCCAGATCGGGCGCCGCCGGATTGGCCGCGCATCCGACGGCGAAGGCGGTCGGCGCGCCGATGGGATTGCCGGCGAGGTCGGCCCCGGCGTTCAATCCCTTGGCGATGCGCAGGAGTCCCAGAACGTCCACTTCGGAAACCTGCTTGGCCTGCGGGTAGTCGCCGATCTTCAGCGGGTCGCCGCCGAGGCAGAGGATCGCCTTGACGCCCAGGCCCGCGGCCCCCAGCAGGTCCGACTGGAGTCCCAGCACGTTGCGATCCCGGGTCGTGATCTGAACGACGGCTTCCTGACCGGTCTCGCGCTGCACGAGCGCGGCCACGGCGATCGACGACATCCGCAGCCGGGCCATCGGGTTGTCGGTGACGTTGACCGCGTCCACGCCGCAGGCCCTCGCCGTGCGCGCTCCCTCGATCGCCGCCGAGACGTCCACCCCTCGGGGAGGCTCGATCTCGGTCGTGACGACGAAATCCTCCGGATCGGCGAGCTTTCGCTTGAGCCGTGAGGTCTCGATCGGGGCCTCGAAGACATGCCTCGCCGGGCTCTCGACGACGAGCGAAACGCGAGCCGAGGCGGCCGTGCGCGCCACGCCCGAGATCCCCTTCGCCATGGCCCGGATGTGCTCCGGAGTCGTCCCGCAGCAGGCCCCGATGATCGCCGCTCCCGCCTCCGCGTAGGCCCGGGCGTAGTCGCGGAGGTAGTCGGGCGAGGAGAGGTACACGTTTCGGCCGTGGACGACCGTGGGATAGCCCGCGTTGGGCATCACCGACAGGGGAACGGGAATCGAAGCGGGGAGGCGGACGAAGACGTCGTGCGTCTCCTGCGGGCCGAGCGTGCAGTTCATGCCGACCGCGTCGGCGCCCGCCAGGGCGAGCGTCGAAAGGGCATGCGAAGCGTCTTCGCCAAAGGACGTTCGCCCGTCGGAGAGGAAGGTCATCTCCGCGACGATGGGAATGCGAGCCGAGAGGCCGCGTACGGACCGGACCGCCTCCGCCGCCTCGAGCAGGCTCCCGAAGGTCTCGAGGAGGATCAGATCCACGCCCCCCTCCAGGAGCGCTCGGGCCTGCTCCTCGAAGATCTCGCGCACCTGCACGAGGGTCAGGGCCCCGTAGGGCTTCACGAGGGCGCCGAGCGGGCCGATCGAGCCGGCGACGAAGACGAGCTCCCCCGCCGCCGCCTCCCGGGCGATGCGGACGCCTTCGCGATTGATCTTCTCGAGCGAATCGCTCCACTCGTGGGCGGTCAGCTTCACGCGGTTGGCGTCCCAGGTGTTGGTCGTCAGGATGCGGGCGCCGGCGTCACGGTAGTCGTCGTGGACCTCGCGCACCGATTCGGGATCCGTCAGGTTCAGGGGGGACTTGGCCTGATCGGGCGAGGCGCCGCGGGAAACCAGCAGCGTGCCCATCGCCCCGTCGGCGAGGAGGATCTCCTCCGCGAGAGCCCTGCGAAAGTCCTTCAGCATTGAAACTCCAAATGATACACGGGGCGTGAGCCGCCCGGCGGGAGGCCAATTTCTTACTTTGAAGTTTGTCGCTTCGAACCGCCCCGGCGTCGGGCCGCCTCCCTCGTCGGCACGCTCCGGCCCGGCCGCCAAAGCGAGAACCGGGCCGTCGCTGGTCGCTCAGTCGCAGTTACATCGATGCTTATGTCCTTTGGTGGCGTGCTCCTTCGTTCATCGCCTCCTCCGGAGGCGTCCCGCCGCCGGGGCTCTTACCCGGACTTAAGCCGGACCGCCAGCCCCGGAGCCGGCGGCGTTTCCCGGAGGAGGCCTTGTCCGAGGGCACACACCACAGCAGGGCGCTGAGACTTACTGCCGCCGTGCCCGAGTGACTAGAGCGGCGGCCCGCCCGTGACATTTGAGGCCTGGCCGCCGCGTGCCGACGAGGGAAACGACGACGGATCCGGGGCGCCTCAACCTGCTAGAATCCGGGGCCGTCCTCGCCGGTCCCGCCTTCCGGCTCTCCACGGACCTCCGAAGCGAAGGAGGTCTTCGATGAAATCCCTTCTCCCGCTGGTTCTCGCTCTCTGGGCGGCGCCCCAGGAGCTGCCCTGGCAGGATCTCGTGTTCTCCATCGAGCAGGACTTCTCGACCTCGTCGGACGCCGTGACACTCTGCCGCGTGCGCGTCGTCAACCGCGGAGATCGCTCCTGGCCCGGCAGACGCATCCGGTTCGAGGCCCTGGCTGTCGAGGGAGGAATCGTGATGGCCCGCGAGCAGGGGCGCTTCGGCCTGTGGCTCGCTCCGCACGACGAGCTCGAGACCGTGATCGCCTTCCACGGACGCTACCGACGATTCGAGGTCCGGCCTCTCTTCAAGGAGGACGAGGGCTCGCGCTCGAAGAGCGGCGGCGGCGCTCGGTCCAGGCGTCCGAGAGCGAAGGGAAAGAAGAAGTCGTGAGGCTTCTTCGCCATTCGCCGCGCCCCTTCCGCCCGCCGCCGGCGGCTCGGCGCTGGCCTTCCGTTAGAATGGCGCCACGTGAAAGTCCTCGTCGTCGGAGGGGGCGGCCGCGAGCACGCCCTGTGCTGGTCTCTGCGGCGGAGCCCGTTCGTGGAGGAGGTGTTCTGCGCGCCGGGCAACCCGGGCATCGCCGAGGTGGCCGACTGCGTTCCGGTCGCGGCCGGGGACATCGTGGAGATCGCCGACCTCGCCGAGAAACTCAAGATGGACCTGACCGTCGTCGGGCCGGAGCTCCCGCTGGCCCTGGGCATCGCCGACGAATTCGCCAAACGCGAGCTGCCGATCATCGGACCCTCGAGGCTGGCCGCGCAAATCGAAGCGTCCAAGGTCTTCGCGAAGGAATTCTTGCGGCGTCATCGAATCCCGACGGCGGATTCCGTCACCTGTGCCTCGCGGGAGGAGGCACGAGCCGCCTTGAAGCGCATGAAATATCCGGCGGTGCTCAAGGCCGACGGACTGGCCGCGGGCAAAGGGGTGCTGATCGTCGAATCGCGGGAGGAGGCCGACCGCGCCCTGGCTCTCTTCTTTGAACAGCGCGCCTTCGGTTCGGCCGGAGACCGGATCCTGGTCGAGGAGTTCCTCACGGGCAGCGAGGCGTCCTTTCTGGCTGTCTGCGACGGCCAGACGGCGGTTCCCCTGCCGACGGCCCGCGACTACAAGAAGGTCTACGACGGCGACCGGGGACCGAACACGGGCGGGATCGGCGCCCACTCTCCTTCCGGCAATCTGGACGCGGCCGCGTCCTCCCGCGTCTTCAAGGAGATCATCCGGCCGGCCGTTGCGGGACTCGCCGCGGAGGGCAGGCCCTTCCACGGAATCCTCTACGCGGGTCTGATGCTGACCGACTCCGGCCCCAGGGTGCTGGAATTCAACGCGCGGTTCGGCGATCCCGAGACCGAGGTGATCCTGCCCCGCCTCCAATCGGATCTGGCGGCGCTCCTGATCGCATCGGTGCGGGGAGAACTCGAGAAGCATCCGCCGCTCGACGTCAAGCCGGAGGCCTGCGTCGGCGTCGTCCTGTGTTCCGGCGGCTACCCGGGGTCCTACGAGACGGGCAAGCCGATCACCGGCTGGAGCGAGGCCGCCCGAATGCCGTCGATCGAAATCTTCCATTCCGGCACCGGGCGCGACGGCGACCGCCTCGTGACTGCGGGCGGCCGCGTCGTCGTCGTGACAGCGACCGCGCCCACCCTGGCCGAAGCTGCGGCGCGCGCCTACGAGGCCGCCGACGTGATCGATTTCGAAGGAAAGCACCTGCGGCGGGACATCGCCGCCGCCAGCATGCGCCCCAGCCGGACCTGAGCGAGGTCCGTCGCCGCGCTCAGGAAACGCGATCGGAACGGGTGCGCGACGCCGCGCGCCCTCTCAGATCCCGCAGGTGTTGACGTCCCCGCACTTCATCTCGAAGAAGGCTGCGTCCTGCGTGTTGAATCCTTCCACGATGTTCATGTACCCCTCGATCGTGGGGGACGTGGCGGATGCATTGCGCGCATCAGCAAAAACGATGATGGAGTTGACCGTCGAGGGGATCCCCGCGGTCGCCCAGATGTCGCTGATCTGCCGCAACTCCCCGGGCCTCAGGTCCTGGAAGGTCTGAGTGTTGCCGACGAGCTGCCCGGTGTTGGTGTCGTAGAACGTGATGTCCACGGTCACGTTCTGATTGGTCGAGTTGATGTCCGTGTTGCGAACGCCAAGATTCGTACGGAGCTTGCCGGCGATCGTCGGGGCGGCCTTGGTGTCGCGTGCGAAGCCGACGAGCGTCGTGTGGGCGGACTCGAAGAAGAGCGAAGCGTTGTAGGCGAATCCCACGGTACCCTGCGTAGCGTCGGACTCGACGATGCGGTTGTACGTCCGGGCGATGACATTGGCTTCCCAGCCGCTGCAGGAGGGCAGGTTGTCGAAGGTCACCAGGAGAGTCCCGATCGTTCCCTGCTCGGCGCCAGGCTGCAGTTGCCCGGCCGTGTTCAGGGAATCGACGAAGTCGTCGAAGACCACGCTGTCGAAGGCCTGGAGAGTGAGGGACTGCACCTGGGTTCGATAAAAGCCTCCGGCCGGACTGCAGCCGGCCGAAACGCACGTGTAGGAGAACTGATAGCTGGCCGTCACGCCGTTCTTGTTCGTGTTGTTCGTGAAGGCAACGAAGGTGCGAAAGAACGCGGTCCCCTGCACGCGGGCCAGGACCGGCACCTCCACGGAATAGGACGTCGTGCAATCCGCCGCGTTGGCGCTGCGGGGGACGACCCGTGCGCGCGCGGCGATCGCGTTCTCTTCGGCGAAGACCGCGGAAGCCATCACCGAGAAGACCCCGGCTGCTACAACTGCTGCTCGAAGAGGATTCATGAGCGTTTTACTCCTTCTGGGCACTTCGCCAATAACCGGCAAGACCACGAAACTCGCACTCTAGCAAATCCCGCTCCACCTGTCGCTTACGAAAAAGGCGCCTGACGGTGCCTCTTCGGCGCAGATCCAGCGTCTCTTTTCGGAGACCCGCTGTCCCTTTCGGGCGGCATTCCCTGAAGATTCCAGATTCCAAATTCCAGGTTCCAGGGGGACCACTTGGAATCTGGAACCTGGAATCTGGAACTTCATTTGAGGTCCAGAAGACGGCGGACTTCGCGTTCGTACTCGGAGTAGGAGCGTTTTCCGGAGAAGACCGTCGCCTTGCGGCCGTCGCGGGCATACAGCACGGTGAAAGGCAGCTCGCCTCCCCAGGACGTGTCCACGGAGTCGATGAACTCCTGCGGATCGCCGGCGCTCTTCCTGCGGTAGTTGGGGTAGCCGGGCTTCTGGGCCGCCAGGAACCTCTCGACCGCCGGTCTATCCCGCTCGAGATCCGTCGAGACACCGATCACCCGAAGACCCCGCCCCGCATACGCCGCCTGCAGGCGGGCGAATTCCGGGAACTCCTCGCGACACGGAACGCACCATGTGGCCCAGAAGTTGACGAGGACGACGTTGCCCTTCTCCCGAGCGATCCGGCCGGCCAGCCCCTTTGCATCCAACTCACCTGTCAGCCGATCGGGTGATCGGGTGATCGGGTGATCGGGTGAAGGAAGAGCGCGCGCCAGGCCGCCAGCGGCCAGGAGAAAAATGACCGCCATCGCCGCGCCTTTTTGGCGAGAGCCAGTTTTGCCCGCGTCAATCACAAATCGCAGATCGCCGATCGCAGATCTCTTCAGACTCTCTTGATCGTGCACCCGAAGGCCTTCGTCTCGGTTCTGGCGATCGGCTTTCCGGCCAGCAGAGCGTCGAGCGCGTTCTTCAGGTCCGGCGAAGTGACCTTCGCCGCGTCTTCGTAGTTCTCATCGATCCGGCCGTGGTAGCGAAGCTTGCCCTCGGGATCCACGACGAAGACTTCGGGCGTGTGTCTCGCGTCGTAGAGGTCGGCGACCTTGTTGTCCGGGTCCTTCATGACGGGAAAACCGAAGCCGTGCTTTCTGGCGTGCGCGGAGACTTCCTCGGCCGGCTCGGTCTTGTTGCTGTTGATCCCCGCGAAGAGAATCCCCCGCTTCTCGTACGCCGAGGCCATGTCGCGCATCCGATCGTTGTAGGCGTTCGAGTAGGGGCACTGGGTGGCGATGAAGATGACGACGACCGCCTTGTGACTCCTCGCCGCTTCCGCCAGTGAGAACGGTTTTCCGTCCAGGGTCTTCAGCGAGAACTGCGGCGCCGCGGCCCCGATCCGGGGCGCCGAGCCCAACGCCGTTTGCGCCAGGGCAAAAACGCCGGCCACGAAACCCAGGAGTCGTCGGGATCGCATGGAGAGCTCCTCCTTCTCCGCCCCGGAAGGCCATCCCTTTTCCGAATATTCCCGGTGTCCCCGCCGGACCTGGAATATCGCTCTTAGGAGGACTCCCGTCTCCCGCCTCAGTCCAACTTACTCTCGCGGCGCGCGTAGTCTCCCGACGGAGGAGGGAGGAGGCGCGC
>JAWOLE010000078.1:0-8896 GCA_033853815.1 Thermoanaerobaculia bacterium | reverse complement strand
GTCTGCGATGGCCTGGGGGTCGGGGCCGCGCCCGACGCGGAGGCTTACGGAGACGCCGGGTGCGACACGCTCGGGCACGTGCTCGAACGATACCCCACGCCGCTGCCGAACCTCGAGCGCATGGGATTGCTCGCGCTGGTCGCGAGAGGCTCGGCGACGGGAGCCCGAGGCAAGGCGGCGGAGCTCTCAGCGGGCAAGGACACGACGACCGGCCACTGGGAGATGATGGGCCTCGTCGTCGAACGCCCGTTTCCTCTCTACCCCAACGGCTTTCCGCCGGAGGTCGTCGAGCCCTTCGAGCGGTACGCCGGAAAGAAAGTCCTGGGCAACAAGGCGGCCTCCGGCACCGAGATCCTCAAGGAGCTGGGGCCGGAACACCTGGCGACCGGACGCCCGATCCTCTACACCTCGGGGGATTCCGTCTTTCAGGTCGCCGCCCACGAGGAAGTCTGGCCGCCAGAGAGGCTCTGGGACCTCTGCCGGTTCGCCCGCGGGATCCTGACGGGCAAGCATCGCGTCGGCCGGGTCATCGCGCGCCCCTTCGTCGGCGTCCCCGGCGCCTTCACGCGCACGGCCAACCGGCGCGACTTCAGCGTCGCGCCCTCGGGCGAGACGTGGCTCGACCGTGTCGTCGCCGCCGGCAAGTCGGTCTTCGGAGTCGGAAAGATCGTGGACATCTTCTCGGGCCGCGGAATCACGGAATCCCTCCACACCGCGTCGGACGCGGAGGGCATGCGCGTGACAGCCGAGGCGATGCGCGCCCGCCGCGCCGACGTCGTCTTCACCAACCTCGTGGACTTCGACAGCAAGTACGGGCACAGAAACGACCCGGCGGGCTACGCGAGGAACCTCGCCTCGCTCGACCTTCTGCTGCCGGAGCTTCTGGCCGCCCTGGGGCCGGAGGACCTGCTCTTCCTCACGGCAGACCATGGCTGTGAGACGACCGACGTCTCGACCGATCACACGCGGGAATACGTACCGTTCCTCGCGGCGGGCCCCGCCGTGCGCCCGGAGGCGGACCTGGGCGTCCGGCGCGGCTTCTGCGACCTCGCGGCGACGGCGGGGGAATGGCTCGGCGTGCCGGCGCCGCGCGGGAGTAGCGCTCTTCTCCAGATTCTTTCGTAAGGCTCCGTGATCCACGCGATTCTCGTCGCCGCGGTCTTCGCCGGGGCGGCCGGTGTCGTCCTCGCGGCATGGACCCTCGCCGTGACGCCCCGCCTCTCGAAGGCGGCGGAAGCCTCCGCATCCCGGCAGCCCTCGAGGCCGCATGGTCTCCCTCGAGTGTCCGTCATCATCCCCGCACGTAACGAAGAGCGTTCGATCGCCGCCGCCGTCTCTTCCCACCTCGCCCAGGACTATGAGGACTTCGAGGTCATCGTCGTCAACGACCGCTCGACGGACGGGACCGGAGAGGTCCTCGGTTCCCTCGCGTCCTCCCATCCGGCCCTCCGCGTGCTCGAATGCCCCGATCCACCGAGGGGCTGGCTCGGAAAGCCCCATGCGCTCGCCTTCGGCTCCCGCGCCGCGACGGGCGAGCTGCTCCTCTTCGCGGACGCCGACGTCCGCTACGACCCGCGCACGCTGAGCGAAGCCGTCTCTCTGCTCGGGAAGCGCCGCATCGACTTCATCGGGCTCCTTCCGCGCCTCGAGGCCTCGGGATTCTGGGAGAACGTCCTGATGCCCTACCTGATCGCGGCTTACTTCTCGGGCGCGGGATTGCTCGCCAATCTCGACCGGCCGCGATGGCTCGGGCTCGGGGGCGGCGCGGGGATCCTGGTGCGCCGCGCCGCCTACGATTCGGTCGGCGGGCACGCCGCCCTGAAGAATTCGGTCGTGGACGACCTGCGTCTCTCGATCGCCGTCAAGCGCGCCGGCTTCCGCACGCTGGGCGTCCGCGCCGAGGACCGCGTCGCGGTCCGGATGTACCTCGGGTTTCGAGAGATCTGGGACGGTTTCTCCAAGAACATGGCTTACGCGTTCAAGGGGGCCGTCGGAGGAGTGATGGTCGTCCTGACGGCGCTGAACCTGGTCCTGGCCCTGGCGCCGCCGCTCGTCCTGGCCGCGCGTCTGGCCGGCGCGCCGATCTCGCCGCGCGACGTCGGACTCGCCGCCGCGGCGGCCGCACTCACCGTCCTCGCCCGCCTCGTCCCGGCGGTCGCGCTACGGGATCCCCTCTGGCCGTGTCTGATGCACCCTATAATGACGGCCGTCTGGGCAGGCATAATCTGCCGTTCCTTCTATTTTCGGATCGTCCAACGGCGTCTCGTCTGGCGGGGCCGGGTGTTCGACGCGCGCGCGGCGCGCTTCTAGCTCTGAGGAGGGGGAATGCGCTGGATCGGCCTCGTGGGTATGGCGCTCATTGTCGTGGTCGCGCTCCTGCTGTCGCGCAACCGCGCGGCCATCCGCTGGCGCACGATCGGCTGGGCCTTCGCGCTCCAGCTCGCCTTCGCGGCCATCGTCCTCTACTGGGACAGGGGGAAGGAGGCGCTGGAGGCCTTCTCCAACAAGGTGTCGAGCGCCATCGGCTACGCGGACCAGGGCTCGTCCTTCCTCTTCGGATGGCTCGCCGGTCCGATGGACGATCTCGGCGCGAAGACGGGACTCCCGCTGCGGGGTTTCATCTTCGCCTTCAAGGTCCTCCCGATCATCATCTTCATCTGCGCTTTCTTCTCGCTCCTCTACTACTTCGGCATCATCCAGGTCCTCGTCAAGGCGATGGCCTGGGTGATGCAGAAGACCATGAAGGTTTCCGGCGCCGAGGCGCTCTGCGTGGCCGCCAACGTCTTCATCGGCCAGACGGAGGCGCCGGTCCTGATCGCTCCGTACATCCCGGCGATGACGACTTCGGAGCTGCTGACGATGATGACGGGAGGCATGGCGCATGTCTCGGGGGCCGTCATGCTCGCCTACGTGACGATGGGAGCGCCGTTAAAGTACCTGATCACGGCCTCGGTCATGGCGGCGCCCGGCACGTTCCTGATCGCCAAGATCCTCTGGCCGGAGACCGACTCGCCCGTCACCATGGGCACGGTCAAGATGCAGGTCGAGAAGACGAGCGCCAACTTCATCGACGCCACCGCGAGCGGCGCGACGCAGGGGATGACGCTCGTCCTGAACATCTCGGCGATGCTCATCGCGTTCGTGGCGTTGATCGCGATGCTGAATGGGTTCCTCGGCTGGGTCGGGCACTTCTGGGGAAACCCGGAGTTTTCGCTGCAGAAGATCTTCGGCTGGGTGCTCGGGCCACTTGCCATCCTCCTCGGAGTTCCGAAGCAGGACGCGGCGATCGTCGGGAACCTGATCGCCAACAAGACCGTGATCAACGAGTTCTTCGCCTTCTCGATGATGAAGGACGTCGTCGGCCAGCTCTCGGAGAAGGGGAAACTGATCGCGACCTTCGCCCTCTGCGGATTCGCCAACTTCTCCTCGATCGGGATCCAGATCGGAGGCATCGGCGGCCTCGCCCCGACGCGCAAATCGGACCTCGCGCGCCTGGGCTTCCGGGCGCTCCTCGCCGGGTCGCTCGTGTCCTTCATGACGGCCGCGATCGCCGGGCTGATCTGGGAGCTCGGAGTTGTGCGGTGAGCACACACAGGATAGTCCGGTGAGCGATCCGGGGCTGCTCGCCCGGCTCGACGAGGCGGCCGACGCCATCCGCGGGAGAGCGAAAACGCCGCCGAAAGTCGGCCTCGTCCTGGGCTCGGGACTCGGGGCTTTCGCGGAAGGCCTCGCGAACCGGACGGTGATGCCGTACGAGAAGATTCCCAACTTCCCGATCCCGAGCGGCATCGTCGGCCATGCCGGGGAGCTGGTGCTGGGATCCGTCGGAAGGACTCCGGTCGTCGTGCTGTCGGGGCGGATCCACTTCTACGAGGGACGCCCCATGTCGGAGGTGATCTTCCCGGCGCGCGTGCTCGTGCGGCTGGGCGTCCCGGCCGTCATCCTGACCAACGCGGCGGGAGGCGTCCGGCTGTCGTTTCGTCCGGGCGACCTCATGCTCCTGACCGACCACATCAACGCCTTCGGCACGAACCCGCTCGTGGGAGGCAACGAGGACGCGCTCGGGCCGAGGTTTCCGGACATGAGCGCGGTCTACGACCCCCGTCTGCGCTCCGTGATCAAGGCCGAGGCGCGCCGGCTGCGGATTCCCCTGCGCGAGGGGGTCTACATCGGGCTGCACGGCCCTTCCTACGAGACGCCCGCCGAGATCCGTGCCTGGCGCAAGCTCGGCGCGGACGCGGTCGGCATGTCCACGGTCCCCGAGGCGATCGCGCTGCGCCACGCCGGCGTGAAGGTCGCCGGGATCTCGACGATCACCAACATGGCGGCGGGGATCCTGAAGAAGCCCCTGAATCACGAGGAAGTTCTCGAGACCACGAAGCGCGTCGGCGGGCGCTTCGTGAAGCTCCTCGAAGCGGCCGTTCCGAGAATCGCGGCGGCGGTCGGGACCGTCTGATGGGAGCGCCCGGCTCAGGCCCTCAGCCGGTGAAAGACGTGGAAGCGAGGCTCGTCGAAGCCGCGGCCCGCTATCGCGCGAACGCGATCTCGAAGAGGAGCGGGTTCTCCGTCGGGGCGGCGATCGAGGACGAGAGCGGGAAGATTTGGGGCGGCTGCAACGTCGAGAACTCGACCTATGGCCTGACGGTCTGCGCCGAGCGGGTCGCCATCTGGAAGGCCCTTTCGGAAGGCGTGCGGAAGTTCCGTGCGGTCGCCGTCGTGACCGGCGCCGAGGAGCCGACGCCTCCCTGCGGGGCCTGCCGGCAGATCCTCTGGGAGTTCGCCGGCGACGTGCCTGTCGTCCTGGCGACCGCGGGCGGAAAGAGAAAGCGTTTTCTGTTGAGCGAGCTCTTCCCCGAGCCGTTCGACTTCTGACGTGAGACGAGAGACGTAAGACGTGAGACGTAGGACGAGGCCTCTTCCTCTCCTTGTCGCGGTCGTTGCGGCATGCGGCCTCTTCGTCGCCGCGGCGCCGGCGAAGAAAGAGGCCGCCGACCTGCTCGTCGTCAACGCCCGCCTCGTGACGATGGACGAAAAGTTCTCGCTCTTCGATCGGGGCGGTCTCGCGGTCAAGGACGGGCGGATCCTCGCCGTCGGGCCGAGCGCCGACGTCGCCAGGAGCTACCGCGCGCGCGCGACGTACGACGCCCGTGGGTCGATCGTCCTGCCGGGTCTGGTCAACACGCACACCCACGCCGCCATGACGCTCCTGCGCGGCCTGGCCGACGACCTTCCGCTGGACAAATGGCTGACCCAACACATCTTCCCGGCCGAGGCGAGGAACGTCTCGCCCGAGTTCGTCTACGACGGGACGCTCCTCGCCTCTCTCGAGATGATCGAGGGCGGCACGACGACCTTCGCCGACATGTACTACTTCGAGTCCGACGCCGCGCGCGCGGTCGAGAAGGCGGGGCTGCGGGCCGTGCTGGGAGAGACCTTCATCGACTTTCCCGTGCCCGACCACAAGGACCTGCCGGCGACGCTCGCCTTCATGGCGGAGTACGTCAAGCGATGGAAGGGGCATCCGAGGATCACCCCGGCCGTCGCGCCGCACTCGACCTACACCTGCTCGAAGGAGACCCTCCTCGCCGCGCGGGACCTGGCCCTCTCGGAGGGGATCCCGATCTTGATCCATCTTCGCGAGACGAAGAAAGAACTGGCGGAGCCGCAGGGCACCTCGCAGGAAAGCCCCGTCCTCCACCTGGCCGCGATCGGGTTCTTCGATCCCTCCGCGCAGGGCCGGCGCGTGCCGATCGTCGCCGCCCACGGCGTCTGGCTGGACGAGAAGGACCGGGCGCTCCTCAAGCAGTACGGCGTCGCGGTCTCCCACAATCCGGAATCCAACATGAAGCTCGGCTCCGGTATCGCGGACGTGACGGCCTGGCAGCGGGAGGGCCTCGTGTGGGGGCTCGGCACCGACGGCCCGGCCGGTTCCAACAACGATCTGAACATGTTCGAGTCCATGGATTTCGCGGGGAAGCTCGCCAAGGTCTCCCGGGAAGATCCGACGGTCCTTCCCGCCAGAGTGCTCGTCGCGGCGGCTACGATCGGCGGCGCCCGTGCCCTCGGCCTCGCCGAGAAGATCGGCTCGCTCGAGCCAGGGAAGCGGGCCGACTTCATCGCCGTGGACGTCGCCAACGCCCACGTTCAGCCTTTCGACGACGCCTACTCGACCCTCGTCTACTCGGCGAAGGCCTCCGACGTCACCGATGTCTGGGTGGACGGCAAACGCCTGCTGCGCGCAAGGCATCCGACCACGCTGGACGAGGCGGCCATCCTGGCGAAGGCGCGATCGTGGCGGGACAAGGTCGACCGCTCCCTCGCTCCGTAGGAACCGGCTTGAAGCGACTCCTGCGGGCCGTCGCGGACGCGTGGGATCAGGTGCCGCCCGCGCTCGTCGTCGCGATTTCGCTGGCCATCGTCGGCCTGGACTTCCTGGCCAGCCACGCGTCGCGGGACGACGTCCGCTTCTCCTTCTTCTACATGGTGCCGGTCGCCCTGACCTCCTGGTTCGTGGGGGGGCGTACCGGGTTCTTCTTCTCGCTTCTGGGCGCGGGCGCCTGGTTTGTCGAGGCGCTTCTCGAGCGGCATTTCCCGAGCCAGCAGTCTCCGGTCGTCTACTGGAACGCGGCCCTCCTCCTCGGGTTCTTTCTGCTCCTTTCGGCGGTCCTTTCGGCGCTTCGGAGAGCGCTTCAGCGCGAAAAAGCCGCCGCACGGGTGGATTCTCTGACGGGCATTCCCAACCGCCGATCCTTCTTCGAACTGGCAGAGGCCGAGATCCAGCGCATGGCGCGTTACGGAGGGCGCTTCACCGTGGCGTACATGGATCTCGACAACTTCAAGGCGGTCAACGACCGCGACGGCCACGAAACGGGGGACCGCGTCCTCGTCCTCACGGCGGAGACCCTGCGAAAGAGCCTTCGGGTCAACGACGTCGTGGCGAGGCTCGGGGGAGACGAGTTCATCCTCCTGCTCCCCGAAACGGGATCGTGCGAGGCGGATGCCGTCTTCCGGAAGCTCCGGGAGCGGCTCGCGGCGGCCATGCGAGAAGGCAACTGGCCGGTGACTTTCTCGGTCGGCGCCGCGACCTTCGAGAAGGTCCCGGAGTCGGCGGACCAGATGGTCCGTCTCGTGGATGAGTTGATGTACTCTGCCAAGACGGGCGGCAAGGATCGCGTGGAGAGGAGGGTAATCGGCGGGTGAGAGCCATCCGATGAGAACGGTCTACGAGATCCTCCGCGCGAAGAGGGACGGCCAGGAGCTGCCGAAGGAAGAGATCGCCCACCTCGTCCGCGGGG
Organism: Thermoanaerobaculia bacterium; assembly: GCA_033853815.1. Taxonomy (GTDB): domain Bacteria; phylum Acidobacteriota; class Thermoanaerobaculia; order UBA5066; family Gp7-AA6; genus JAWOLE01. Next base: position 1,601 of record JAWOLE010000078.1, on the reverse strand, counting down.
TCGTCTCGGGAGAGGTGCCCGATTACCAGGCGGCGGCGTTCCTGATGGCGGCCGTGATCCTCGGCCTTTCCGCCGCAGAGACGGCGGCGCTCACGGAAGCGATGCGGGACTCGGGAGACTGCTGGGACCTGTCGGACCTCGCGCCCGTCGTGGACAAGCATTCGACGGGAGGTGTCGGTGACAAGGTCACGCTCGTTCTCGCTCCCCTCGTCGCGGCCGCCGGGGCGCGCGTGGGCATGATGTCGGGCCGGGGACTCGGCCACACGGGCGGCACCCTCGACAAGCTCGCCTCGATCCCCGGGTTTCGGACCGATCTCGATCTGCCCGGCGTGCGCAAGGCGCTGACGAAGGTCGGCGCCGCCCTCTTCGCGCAAACCGACAGGATCGCCCCGGCCGACCGCATCCTCTACGCGCTGAGGGACGTCACGGGCACGGTCGAGAACCTCTCGCTGATCGTGGCGTCGATCCTTTCGAAGAAGCTCGCCTCGGGCACGACCGCCATCGTCTTCGACGTCAAGACGGGGGACGGGGCCTTCATGAAGGCGATCGAAGACTCCCGCGCCCTCGGCCGGGCGCTCGTGGACACCTCCCGGGCCGCCGGACGACAGGCCACCGGCTGGATCACCGACATGAGCCGCCCGCTGGGCCGGGCGGTCGGCAACGCGCTCGAGGCGGAGGAGGCGATCCGCGTGCTGCGCAACGAGGGGCCGCGGCAGGTTCGGGAGATCTGTCTCGTGCTCGGGGCCGACATGCTGCGATTCGCGGACCCTTCATTCGATGAGGCGGCGGCGCGCTCGGCCCTGGAGAGGGCGTTCGACTCCGGCGCGGCGGCGCGGAAGTTCCAGGAGCTGATCGAATTCCAGGGAGGAGATCCCGCGGTCGTGGACGATCCCTCGTGGCTTCCGGCGCCCCGCCAGCGCGTCCCGGCCCTGGCCCTGACGCCCGGGTACGTGCGCTCGATCGCGACGGAGAAGATGGGCTTCCTCTCGATCGACATCGGCTGCGGGCGGCGCAAGCGCGAGGACACGATCGATTTCGCCGCGGGATTCCTCGTCGAGAAGACGGTGGGCGACCGCGTCGGTCGCGGCGAGCCGCTCGCCTACCTCTGCCTCGGGGACCGCCCGGCTCCCCGCCCCAACATGGAGAGGGAACTGGCGGCACTCTTCCGGATCGGCGACGCCCCGGTCGAGCCTCCTCCGCTCGCCATCGAGCGCCTGTAGTCTCGCAGGACGTAGGACATAGGACGTGGGACGTTGGGATTCGGCCCTACGTCCTACCACCTTCGTCCTACGACCTTCGAGCTTAGAATCCTCTCGTGCTGTATCGGTTCGAGCGGGTGAGCAAGTCCTACGGGCCCAGGGAGGTGCTGCGGGAGGTGACCTGGCAGCACAACCCGGGGGAGAAGGTCGGCCTCGTGGGGAGAAACGGGGCGGGCAAGACCACTCTCCTGAGGATCGCGCTCGGACGGGAGGAGCCGGACGCGGGAGAGTTCATCAAGGCGAACGCGGTTCGGATCGCGACGGTGGACCAGGAGCTCCCGGGAGACCTGGCCGAGTCCCTCCACGACTACGCCGCGGGCGCGTTCGAGGCGCTCCACCGGA
>JAWOLE010000077.1:0-3011 GCA_033853815.1 Thermoanaerobaculia bacterium | reverse complement strand
TTCAGCATCCAGGGGCGCAGCTACAAGGTCATCCCCCAGGTCAAACGCGCGGAGCGCCTGACGCCCCAGCAGCTCGAGCAGATCTACGTCCAGGGCGCGGGCGACAAGCTGGTGCCGCTCTCCACCTTCGCGACGCTCAAGACCACGACCGAGCCGCGAGAGTTGAAGCGCTTTCAGCAGTTGAACGCCGTACGGATCCAGGGAGTCATCCCGCCCGGAGTGTCGCTCGATCGCGCCCTGAAGTTCCTCGAGAACGAAGCCGGAAAGATCCTGCCGAAGGGTTTCACCATCGACTACGCCGGCGAATCGCGCCAGCTCCGGGTCGAAGGCGGCAAGTTCCTCGGCACGTTCCTCCTCTCGGGAATCCTGATCTACCTCGTGCTTGCCGCCCAGTTCGAGAGCTTCCGCGATCCCTTCATCATTCTCGCGGGCTCCGTGCCGCTCGCCCTGTCGGGGGCGCTCCTCTTCTCGTTCCTCGGCCTGACGACGCTCAACATCTTCAGCCAGGTCGGCCTGATCACGCTGGTCGGGCTCGTGTCGAAGAACGGGATCCTGATCGTGGAGTTCGCCAACAACCTCCAGGAAGAAGGAAAAGGGAAACTGGAAGCCGTCATCGAGGCCGCGACCACGCGACTGCGGCCGATCCTCATGACGACCGCGGCGACGGTCATGGGCCATTTTCCGCTGGTGTTCGCCTCCGGCCCGGGAGCCGGAGCCCGCAATTCGATCGGCATGATGCTGGTGACCGGCATGATCATCGGGACGGCCTTCACGCTCTTCGTCGTGCCGTCGATCTACGTCCTGGTGGCGAAGACCCGCCGGGCCGACGAGGCGAAGCGAGAGAGCCTGCCCGAGTCCGAAGTTCCCGAGCTTTCCGAGGCTGTGTAAGCGAGACGGGAGGAGGCCATGAACTCGAATCCCCTTCGAATTCTTCTGCAGACGACGACGCCGGCCGGGCCGGACGACTGGTCGATCGACAGCTTTTCGCTCCTGCGCCGGCAGCTCGAGGCGCGGGGCGCCAACCGCCGCCCCGTTTCCGTCACGGCAAGGAACCGGGAGGTCTCGGCCTCGGGCAGCGACCCGGTCCTGGCGGCGATCGACCGGTCCGATTTCGATGAACTCTGGCTCTTCGCCCTGGACCTGGGCGTCGGGCTGACAGCCAGGGAGTGCGCGGCCATCGATCGCTTTCGGCGCCGGGGCGGAGGACTGGTCACGGCCCGGGACCACCAGGACCTGGGATCTTCCCTCTGCTCGCTGGAAGGAGGAGTCGGCACGGCCAATCGGTTCCACAGCCGAAATCCGGAGGCGGACGTCTCCCGCCGCCAGCCCGACGATCGGGAGACGGCGATGATCTTCTGGCCCAACTACCACTCCGGACGTAACGGCGACTTTCAGAGGATCATAGCGGTCGCGCCGGTTCATCCGCTTCTTCGGGACCCGGAGGACACGGGACGAACGCTCGAGTTCTTCCCGTCCCACCCTCACGAAGGCGCAGTCACGGCTCCGCCCGAGGACGAATCGGCGCGCGTCGTGGCGGTCGGCCGCAGCAGCGCGAGCGGCCGCCCCTTCAATCTCATCGTCGCCTTCGACAATCATCGCGAGGGAGACGGCCATCCCGCGGGGCGCGCCGTCGTGCATTCGAGCTTCCACCACTTTGCGGACTACAACTGGGATACCGGGAGCGGCGCTCCCTCGTTCGTCACCGAGCCGGAGGGAACGGGAATGGCCTCCAACCCTCGCGCGGCGGCGGACATCCGGGCCTACGTCGGGAACCTCGCTACCTGGATCGCGCCTCGGATCTCATGAGGAGAGTCGTCCGTCGGGACGCCCGCCATGTCGTGTTCCGCTGGAATGTCTGAGGAGGGAAACCATGCGCATCGGAATCGTCGGAGCGGGGATGATCGGATCGACGCTGGCGAAGCTCTGGGTCGCTGCGGGGCACGAAGTGCGGCTCGCGTCCCGGCATCCCGAGAGCCTCCAGAAACTCGTCGAGAGGCTGGGAAAAGGCGCATCCGCCGGCACGGCCGTGGACGCCGCGAAGTTCGGGGAGGTGGTGATGCTGACCGTCCCCCTCTCGGCCGTACCCGGCCTCGCGAAAGATCTGGCGCCCCAACTCGCGGGAAAAGTCGTCCTCGACACCGGCAATGCCTACGAGAGTCGCGACGGCGACGCGGCACGCCAGGCGAGCCGGCATCCCCGCGGCTCGGCCGGTTGGGCCGCCGCGATGTTTTCGGGCGCCCGATGGGTCAAGGCATTCAACACGGTCTACTACAAGACGCTCGAGAAAGAGGCGCACCGGAAGGGCCCGCGGGTCGGCATTCCGCTCGCCGGTGACGACCGCGAGGCTCTGGAGATTGCGGCCGGTCTGGCTCGCGATGCCGGCTTCGATCCGGTGATCGTCGGGCCGCTCGAGCGCGGAAAGGAATTCGAGCCTGACACCGGCCCCTACAACACGGGGATGAGCGGTGAACAGCTGCGCGCTTTCTTCGGCCTGCCGCGCGTGGGCCACTGAACCCGCGTTAGGCCTTCCCCGCGCCGGCGGGATGGTCGGGGCAGCCGGGCAGGCACCGCGTGGCGGTCGTCCTCCAACCATGCGGGTCCTTCTCGACGGAGAGGACGACCCACCGGGAAGCGCCTCCCGAAGGCTCTTCGAGCGTCAGCTCGGCCCGCGGCTCGTGGCGCGTCCGGAGGACCGTCTCGACGATCTCGTGATGGCCTGCCTTCCAGATGCGCAGCTTCAGCTGGCTCAGTCGGGTCCCCTCCCAATTGACGGCAGGTTTCCTCGTACCTGGAATCAACGACTCGACTCTAGAACAAGGGCGTTGGAACCTTCCCCCATCCTGTCCCCGGACCGAGATCCTTGATCTCCAAGACGGAGAGGCCGTGGACGTCCACGTCCGCCAGGAATTGCGGGGTGCGCGTGGCATTGATCGCGAACAGGGACGCGGGTGTTGCTGCCCGCTGAGGGGTTTGGACGTGGAGAAAAATCAGCCGTCGGACGCCGCCGCTGG
>JAWOLE010000076.1:0-3466 GCA_033853815.1 Thermoanaerobaculia bacterium | reverse complement strand
CAGAAGTTCACCGAGGCCGAGGCGAACCTGAAAAAGGCCGTCTCGCTGGGGGCCGATCGCCCCGTCGACCTCTACAACGTGGCCGCCGGCTATGCCCTGATGGGCAAGGGAGAAAAGGCGCTCGACTTTCTGGAGCGCGCCGTGTCGGGCGGGTTCAAGGACAAGCAGCTCCTCGCCAGCGACGAGGACTTCGCGGGCATCCGCGGCACCGAACGCTTCCAGAAGCTGCTCAAGCGCCTCTCCTGACGAGGCGGTTGACTCTTACTTGAGGGTGTCCGCGCCGGCGCGCGCGCACTGGCCGTCCTGAGAGCTCGCGCCGCCGGAGAGACCGATGGCGCCGACCACCTTCCCGCCGCGGACGAGGGGAACGCCGCCCTCGACGGGAACCGCGCCTTCGAGGCCGAGCACGCGAAGCCCGTCCCCGCCGCCCGCGAGGACCTCCTGGAAGGCCTTCGTCGGGCGCTGGAAGAGAGCGGCCGAACGCGCCTTGGCGACCGCCACGGCGGCGCTGCCGGTCTGGGTGCCGTCCATCTTCTCGAAGTAGACGAGATGCCCGCCCGTGTCCACGACCGCCGCGGCCATCGTCCAGTTGTTCTTGCGCGCTTCGGCCAGGGCTGCCGCGGCCGCCTTCTTCGCGCCGTCGAGGTCGATGGGAATCCCGTAGGTCTCAGGCATTCGTCCTCCTATCCGGCAGGCCGTCGGGCGCCAGAGGCAGTCCCCTCAGACGGATTCCCGTCGCGGCGAAGATCGCGTTGCCCGCCGCGGGCGCGATTCCCACGATCGGAGTCTCGCCGGCTCCCATGGAGGGAAGGTCCTTGCGGTCGAGCAGGACGACCTCGATCTGCGGCAGATCGGCCGTGCGCGGCACCCGGTACTGGGAGAAGTAGGGATTCATAATGCGTCCGTTCTCGAATCGCACGGCCTCGAAGAGCGCGCCGCCCATTCCCTGGACGATCGCCCCCTCGATCTGGTTGCGGAGCCCGCCGGGGTTGACGACGGCGCCGCACTCGAAGGCCTCGACGACCCGGACGAGGCGCGGCCGGCGCGAGCTGTCGATCTCGACCTCTGCGCACGCGGCGACGTAGCCGCCCTTCTCGAAGCCGCCGGCGACCCCGAAGCCGCGGCCCGCCGCGGGCTTGCGCTTGCCCCAGCCGAATCTCTCCGCCGCCGCTTCAAAGACTGCCTTGAGGCGTTCGTCGGCGAGGTTCTTCAGGCGGAACTCGAGAGGGTCGATGCCGGTCGCGTGCGCGAGCTCGTCCATGTGCGTCTCGCGCGCGAAGTGGTTCGCCGTCGCCGCGAGAGCCCGGTAGGAGCCTTGGCGCAGCGGGGACCGGACGGGATGAAACTGGATCTTCCTGTTGGCCACGGCATAGGGCGTGCCGATGGCCGCCGGCCCGGAGTTGTAGTTGTGAAACTCCCAGGCCGTGAGGGTCCCGTCGCGGCGCGCGCCGCTCTTGACCTCGATGACGCCGGCGGGCCGGAAATACGCCCATGTGAATTCTTCCTCGCGAGTCCAGACGAGCTTGACCGGTTTGCCGGCCGCCTTCGCCAGCCGCGCCGCCTCGACGGCCGCGTCGCCCGTGTGCTTGCCGCCGTAAGCGGCGCCCGTGTCCGGAACCTGGACGCGAACTTTGTCCGGAGAGATCCGGAAAGCCTCCGCCAGCTCGTCGCGGACCGCGAAGGGGCGCTGCGTGCCGGTCCAGACGGTCAGCTTCCCGCCGCTCCACTCGGCCACTGCGGCCCGCGGCTCCAGAGGCGCGTGCGCGATGTACTCGACCGTGTACGTCCGGGCGAGCTTGACGTCGGCCGAAGCCATCGCCTCCTCGACCGAGCCGCTGTTCTGGCCTGCCTGGCCGCCCCGGCCGTTTCCGCGCTCGCGAGGCTCCTCGTTCTTCTTCAGATACTCGAAGAGCTCCTTGTCCGAGGGCTGCGGAGGCACGTTCCACTTCGCCTCGAGTGCCGAAAGCGCGCGTTCGGCCGTCCAGGCGTCAGGCGCGACGACTCCCACGAAATCCCCGTCGCGCACGACCCCCACTCCGGCGAGTTTCTCCGCCCGCTTGCCGTCGAGGGAGGTGAGGGTCGCCCGAAACCCCGCCGGACGCAGCACCTTGCCGAAGAGCATTCCGGGCCGGACGAGGTCCGAGGTGTAGGCGTGCTTGCCGGTGACGAAGTCCCGCCCGCCGACCTTCGGCACGGCCGTGCCGGCCACTTTCCATTCGCGCGGCGGCGTGACCGGCGCGGCCTCGGCCACGACCGCGACGAGCTCCTGCCCGCGGGTCAGCTCGCCGTAGGCGAGCGCCCGTCCGCTGCCGGAGTTCGCGACCTTTCCGCCCTCGACCTTGAGCGCCGCGCGGTCGACCTTCCACCGCTCGGCCGCGAGGTCGATCAACCGCTCGCGCGCGGTCGCCGCGACCGCCCGCAGCTGCCGCCCCATCGTCGGCGTCGTCCGGCTTCCGAACGTGCCGGCGTCCCACGGGGTCTCCTCCGTGTCGCCCATGACGATCGTGATCGTCTCGACGGGAACACGCAGCTCCTCGGCCACCTGCTGCGCGAGCGAGGTGCGGATGTTCTGGCCCATCTCGACCTTGCCGGTGAAGACCGTGATCCGCCCGTCCTGTCCGATGTGGAGCCAGGCGGAGATTTCCTTCGGCAACTCCGGAGAGCTCCGAAAGCGCCCGGATTCCTGCGCCGCCTGGCCGGCCGCGCGGGGAACGGCGAGACAAACGATCAGGCCGCCGCCGAGGACCTTGAGGAACCCGCGCCGGTCCACGTCGAACCAGTGCAGCCTTTCGCCGACCTCATGCTCGGTGAGCTCCGGATCCGGCTCGTACCCGCCCGACCGGCTCATCATGCCTTCCTCATCGCCTGCGCCGCGCGCCCGACGGCCGCGAGGATCCTCGGGTACGTCCCGCACCGGCAGATGTTGCCCGCCAGATGCCCGACGATGTCCTCCGGCCGGGGACTCGGGTTGCTCTCGAGCAGGGCGACCGTGGAAACGATCATCCCGGAGGTGCAGTAGCCGCACTGGAAAGCCTCCTCGTCGAGGAACGCGGCCTGCACGGGATGGAGCCGGCCGCCGCGGGCGAGCCCCTCGATCGTCGTGAGTTTCTTTCCCGCGGCGTCGGACACGGGAGTGCGGCAGGAACGCACCGGCCGGCCGTCGAGGAGGACCGTACAGGCGCCGCACTGCCCCTCTCCGCAGCCGTATTTCGTGCCGGTCAGCTCGAGGCGGTTGCGCAGGACCGACAGCAGGCTCTCTTCCGGAGGCGCCTCGATGTTCCTCCGCGTTCCATTGACCGTCAGGACGAGCGCGCCCATCCGCCTCCAATCATCTCTCACATTCCCCCCTGAGATATGACCGCAGGACGGAGGCATCCATGACGACAACGGGGATCGTGGCGGCGGCTCTTCCTGTCCTGGCTGCTCTCGCGGACGGTCAGGTCCCAGGGCGGCGGGCGCGCCCCAA
>JAWOLE010000075.1:0-14145 GCA_033853815.1 Thermoanaerobaculia bacterium | reverse complement strand
CCGCCCAGGATCTGCCCGCGAGGGGTGATCTTGAAGAGATCCGTCTCCGGCGCGCCGGGGTAATCGACCGTGGCGAACTCGCCGTTGCTCCAGGTGAAGCCGTGGAAGGACCCGGTGCCGGCAGCACAGGGAGCGAGAAGGCAGAACCGGCCCACGACATCGCCGCGCTCGTTGATTCCGAGAACGTTGGTGAAGATGGAGTCGGGAGGATCGATCGTCGTGAACTCGCCGTCTCTTATCAGATAACCGTGCCTGGCAGACGAGGGGTCCGTGGGTAGGCGGTACATCCCCACGATGTCGCCGTCGTCGTTGATCGCCGCCGCGACGGTGAAGACTGCGCCGGGGAAGTCGATCGTGGTGAGCTCGCCGGTCACGGCCCGGCAGAAACCGTGCGTGCGGCCTCCGCTCAGGTACCGGCCGACGATCTCGCCCATCGAATTGATGTCGATGGCGAACGTGCCGGTCGCGCCGGGCATATCGATCGTCGTGAGGAGATCGAGGACTCCCGTGCTCTGACCCTGCGCCGGGGATCCGGGGACGAGAGACAGGGCGGCGATGCAGAAGCTCAAGACCTTCAAGCAGTTCATGACAGCCTCCTTCTGCTCGAGAAGATCCGTCAACGCGGCCGCGGAAGTCCTTCCGTCTGAATGCCCTTCTCCCTCGCTCTTCGTTCGTTCGTCCTTCGGTTCTCCTTCGGTTCTCCTTCGGTTTTTCTTCGACTCGCGAAAGGGCGGCATCCGCTCCGCGGCGGGAGGGATAATGCGCAGGGAAGGATCCAGTCGGGTTTCTCCGGGTCGCGCAGAGCCTCCTCACGACGAAGTATGCGGCTCGCCTTCGACGACAGCGTGTTCGACGGCGAAACACGCGAGTTCTTTCGCGGCGGGCAGGCTGTTCACTTGCCCGTCAAGACTTTCCGCCTGCTCGAGCTCCTGCTCGAGAGCCGCCCCCGGGCGATCGCGAAGGAGAAGCTGATGGAAACGCTCTGGCCGGGCATCTTCGTCGCCGAAGGGAACCTGGCCCGCCTCGTTGCCGAGCTTCGTGGGGCGATCGGAGACGACGCACACGAGCCGAAGTTCATAAGAACAATCCACGGTTTCGGCTACGCCTTCACGGGCGACGCAGAACCGTTAGGGTCGCGCGCTGAGTCGGCCTCTGGGGCGGTGTTCCGGCTGCTCTGGAAGGACCGCGAGATCGCGCTTCGCGAGGGCGAGAACATCCTGGGCCGTGAGCGAGAAGCCGCTGCCTGGATCGACGTGCACAGCGTCTCGCGCCGGCATGCCCGGATCGTCGTGTCGGGCGAGCGGGCCACCCTGGAAGACCTGGGAAGCAAGAACGGCACGTTCCTCAGGGGACGGCCCGTGACGGAGCCGACTCCGCTGCGGGACGGCGACCTGCTCCGAATCGGAACGGTCGAAATGACCCTCCGGCGCTACGCGGGCGGCGTCTCCACGGAGACGGTGGGGAGTCCGTGAGCAGGCAGAGCCCCTTCTGGTCCGGAGATCGGAAGGGCTCGCGTCTCGGCGACTACGAGATCGGAAAGCGTCTGGGGTCGGGAGGAATGGGAGAGGTCTACCGAGCCCGCGACGTCCGTCTCCAACGGGACGTCGCCCTGAAGATCCTGCCCGAAGAGTCCGCCGCGGACCCGGCGCGCCTGCGGCGCTTCGAACGGGAAGCGCGCGCGGCCTCGGCGCTCAGCCACCCGAACATCGTGACCGTTTATGAGGTCGGCTCAGCCGGTCCGGTCGCCTACATCGCGATGGAGCTGGTCGAGGGCAAGACGCTGCGGGAGCTCACGGCCCAGGGTCCTCTGCCCTTGAAGAATGTGCTGGACATCGCCTGCCAGATCGCCGCCGGACTCGCGCGGGCGCATGAGGCCGGGATCGTCCATCGGGACCTGAAGCCCGAGAACGTGATGGTCTCGAAGGAGGGCGCGGCCAAGATCCTCGATTTCGGCCTGGCCAAGAGGATGCCGTTCGAGGCGGACGCCTCCTCGGGCGAGACGACGCTGACGCACGAGGGCTCGATCGTGGGCACGGTCAGCTACATGTCCCCCGAGCAGGCGGCAGGCCAACACGTGAGCTTTCGCTCGGATGTGTTCTCCTTCGGCGCGGTTCTCTACGAGCTCGTGGCGGGCGCCCGTGCCTTTCAGAAGAAAACGAACGTCGAGACGCTCTCGTCGATCATCAACGAGCAGCCTGAGCCCATAGAGAAATTGAATCCGAATGTTCCGCCTCCCATCCGCTGGATCGTGGAGCGGTGTCTGGCCAAGCAACCTTCGGACCGCTACGCCTCGACGGAGGACCTGGCGCAGGAACTCCGGGTCGTCAGCTCCCATCTGGCGGATCTTTCCGGCGTTTCGGCCGCCGCCACGGTTCGGCGGCCGGAGCGCGTTCCCCTGTGGAGTCTCCTTTGGATTCCAGCGGCGCTCGCTCTTCTCGCCGCGGCATTCCTGCTTGGACGGCGCGCCGCCGACAGGCCGATTCCCGACTTCCAGCGCCTGACGTTCGGCCGCGGAGCGGTCGTATCCGCGCGGTTCGCTCCTGACGGCCGCACGGTCGTTTACGGCGCGACGTGGAACGGCGCCCCCATCCGCCTCTTCTCGACGCGAACCGACGGCCGCGATTCGACCCGCCTGGAGTTTGCCGACGGCGACCTCCTCTCGGTGTCATCCGCGAGCGAAATCGCCATGCTGCTCAAGCGTCCCTTCGAGCCGCTCAACAACTTCGCGGGCACGCTTGCGCGAGTCCCCCTCGCGGGCGGCGCTCCGCGGGAAATGGCCGACGACATCGTGGACGCGGACTGGTCGCCAAACGGCCAGGCCCTGGCGATCGTCCGCAAAGTCGGCGGGAAGCAGCGTATCGAGTTCCCACCCGACAAGGTCCTTTACGAGACGTCCGGCTGGATCGAAGCCCTCCGATTCTCGCCGAAGGGCGACCGCCTCGCCTTCATGCTCCGAGGAGCGGACATTTCAGTCGAGATCGTTGACCTTGCCGGCGCGCACAGGGTTCTGTCGCGTGGATGGAAGAGGGCGACGCAACGCGGCCTCGCCTGGTCGGCGGACGGCAGCGAGATCTGGTTCACTGTCAACGAAAGCGGATGGCGAACACCCCTTCGCGCCGTGACCCCGAGCGGGAGGGAGCGGCTCGTGCTCCGGCTTCCGAATTGGTTCAGGCTCCAGGACGTCTCTCGGGACGGTCGCGTGCTGGTGTCGCTCCTGGCGCTGCGCACGACCATGCGGGGGAGTGCCCCGGGCGAGAACACAGAGCGCGACCTTTCCTGGCACGAGGCGTCCCTCGCGAAGGCGATCACCTCCGACGGCAAAACGCTGCTCTTCGACGAAGGGAACGAAGGCTTTTTCCACACGATCTACGTGCGTCCGATGGACGGCTCCCCGGCCACGCGTATCGGAGAAGGCCGGGCTCTGGCGATCTCGCCGGACGGGCGGTGGGTGGCGTCGAACTCCGTGGGACGCGGCTCGTCGCTCGTTCTCCTGCCGACGGGTGCCGGGGAACCGAAGATCCTCGAAACCGAAGGCCATCGGTTCGAGGAGGCTGCCTTCTTCCCGGACGGTGAGCGGCTGCTCCTGCTGGCGACCGATCCGGGGCGTCCCGTTCGCAGTTTCGTGATGGACCTGTCAACTTCGGAGCTGCGGGCCGTTGCTCCGGAGCGGTATTCCTGCCGGGTCATTTCCCCGGATGGAAATGAGATTGTCTGCCTGGGGCCAAAGAGGGAAGCTGCGATCTTCCCGGTCGGCGGCGGAGCGCAGCGCCCGGTTCCCGGTTTTCGGGCGGGCGAGGAGATGCCTCTGATGTGGAGCTCCGACGGACGCTCGCTGTTTGTCGGCCCAACCTTGCAGCCCGGGCACCAATCCTCGAGCGACGCCTCCTCGCTGAAGGTGTTCCGTCTTGACCTCGCAACGGGCAAGAGAGAGTTCTGGCATGAGTTTGTTCCGCCCGACCGGGCGGGCCTGACTTCTCTCTACAACTTTACGATGACACCCGACGGCCGGTCCTACGCTTACTCCTACCTGTACGCGCCCGCCGACCTCTATCTCATCACCGGCCTGAAGTGAAGAAAGTCATCAGCGGCCTCTGCCTGGCCCTCGCTGCGGCGGGAGCCTCGGGACAGGGCATTCCGCTGGCGACACTGGCCGGCACGGTTACCGCGGAGGATGGAACGCCCATTGCCGGGGTGACGGTGACGGTCGATTCGCCCGCGCTGCAGGGCTCGCGGCAGGCGGTGACGTCGCGGACCGGGGAATACCTCCTCGCGCTTCTGCCGCCGGGAGATTACCGGGTCCGCTTTGCCGCCCCCGCGGTCACTGAGGTTACCCGGGCGCTAACGCTCCCCGCCGCGGTCTCAGTCCGGCTCAACGCCGTTCTCCGGTTGGCCGCGGTGTCAGAAGCGGTCGCCGTCTCCGGGGAATCGGCCACCGAGCGGGGTCCCGAAATCGAAGCGAACTTCCCGCAGAGCCTCCTGAACAAACTGCCTTCGGGACGGTCGCTGCGCGACGCCGTGCTGCTCGCTCCCGGCGTCAACGAGAACGGCCCGAGCTCGAGTCTGGGCAGCGCGACCCAGCGCCCCGCGATGATGATCTCCGGGGCCGTCTCCTATGAGAACCTGTTCCTGGTCAACGGTGTGGTCGTCGACGAGAACCTGCGCGGCCAGCCCCAGGACCTCTTCATCGAGGACGCGATCCAGGAGACGACGGTCCAGACCGGGCGCATCTCCGCCGAGTACGGCCGCTTCCTGGGAGGAGTCGTCAATGTCGTCACTCGATCCGGCGGCAATCGCGTCTCGGGCTCCTTCCGCACGACCCTGTCGAGCGATCAGTGGACGGCAAACAACGCCTACGACAGCAGCCTCGGAATCGACAACCGTTCCCATGACCTCAACAAGAGCTACGAGGCCACGTTCGGCTTTCCCATCCTGAAGGACCACCTCTGGGCCTTCGGGGCCGGCCGCTACGCCAATCTCGGCCAGACGTTCGAGACCCGGCCGCTTTCAGCTCCCGGAAGCTCCGATCTGAGTCCCGTTCCGTACACCTACGCACGCGAAGAGCGCCGGCTTGAGGGAAAGCTGACCGGCGCGCCGGCGCCCGGCGTGAGCGTGGTCGCCTCCTACATCGACAATCGACTGGACGAAACCAACTACGCCTTCAACCGCGCGATCCTGTCGACCGAGGCGCTGATGCCGAGGACGCTGCCGAATTCGCTGCTTGCGCTAAACGCCACCGGGGTCGTCTCCCGGTCGCTCTTCCTCGAGGCGCAGTATTCGCGCCGGCGATTCGAGATCGATCAGGGGGGTCCCGACTCCCGCGACCCGATCACCGGAACACACATCTTCGACGCCGCGGGAGCCCGGAGGTTCGGAGCGCCGCAATTCGGCGGCCAGCCTCCGAATCATTTCGACAACGACTCCTGGTCGCTCAAGTCCACCTATCTTCTTTCTTCGCCTTCCCTCGGGGACCACGAGCTGAAGATCGGGTACGACTACTTCCGCGAGTCGACCCTCCGGCAGAACGACTTCAGCGGCAGCGGGTTCGTGATCAATGAGGAGCGTTCGATCATCCGAGGAACACAGGTCTTCCCGGTTTTCTCCGATGACGGAACGACACAGATCCAATGGTTTCCGATCCTTGCGCCGGCCGAGCCGACCGACCTCCTCACGCACTCGGCCTACGTCAACGACCGCCTGCGGCTCGGCCGGCACTGGAGCGTCAACCTGGGCATGCGCTGGGACAAGAACCACGACACCAACAGCGATGGGATCTTGGTTTCGAATTCGCCGTCCTGGAGCCCGCGGCTCGGCGTTCGTTTCGATCCGCGCGGAGACGGCCGGATTGTCTTCGACGCCGGCTACGCGAAATACGTCGCGAAGCTGCACGACAACCTGGCGAACGCGGCCTCGTCGGCCGGCCAGCCGGGGCAGTTCAGCTGGACGTACAGGGGGCCCTGCATCAACTGCAACGTTTTCGCTTCAACCGGCTCGCTTCTCTCGACGGATGAGGCGCTCTCCCGGCTCTTCGCCTGGTTCGATTCGATCGGCGGAACAGCGAGCATACCGGCCGGCGCATCGCTCCCGGGCTTCTCGACGCGCCTCGCGCCGGGAGGCCTCCAGTCACCGTATGTCCGTGAGGTTTCGGCCGGGGCCGAAGCGGCTCTTGGCTCCCGGGGCTCCGCGCGGGCCGACTTCCTCTACCGGGATTACCGCGATTCGTACAGTGGCCGCCTTGACCTGACGACCGGCCGGACATCGTCCGATCAGTTCGGGAACGTCTACGACATCGAAGAGATCGGAAACTCCAACGACGTTCAGCGCCGCTACGTCGCGGCTCAGCTCCAGGCCCTGTACCGCGTCGGCGCGCGCCTCACCCTGACCGCTACGTACACCTGGTCCCACCTCACGGGAAACTTCATCGGCGAGTTCAATCGCGACTCAGCGACCTGGGCGGCCATCGACGAATATCCGGAGTACAAACAATCGCGATGGAACGCTCCGTACGGAGACATCACGGGAGGCGGCATCTCCCCCTTCTCGCCCGACGAGCGCCACCGTGCCCGACTCTGGGCCGTCTACGGCGTCCCGCTGCGTGTGGGCACGCTGTCCTTCAGCGCTCTCGAGGCGTTCGACTCGGGCCTGGGATACGAAGCTTTCGGCGTTATCGATCCAAGGCCCTATATCTCGAATCCGGGATATGCCGATCCGCTGGGCAACGCCCGGGGCAGCGCCGGGACGGTGGGCTACTACTTCACGCGCCCGGCCGCGTACCGTACCGACAACATCACGCACACGGACGTGGCCCTCGACTGGGCGATTCCCGTTTCCCACGGTGTCGAGATCTTCGTTCACCCGCAGGTCTTCAACCTCTGGAACGAGCAGGGAGTCGTCGCGGTCGATACGACGGTGAGCACGGCCTTCGACGACCCGAAGACTCTCGCAAAATTCAATCCGTTTACGGAAACGCCGAAGCAAGGCGTGAATTACCGCCTCGGCCTGAACTTCGGCAAGCCCACCAGCTCCGCCGGCTACCAGACTCCCCGCACGTTCCAGCTCAGCGTCGGCGTGCGCTTCTGAAGGAAGTACTCCGATCGGAACGGTTCGCTCGGCGAGGAGGCGCCGTTAGGCCTTCTCGGCGGCCTCGAGGGAGGCGATGAGTTTCTCGAGCCTCGTGCGGACGGCTTCCTGGTCCTTCTCCATGCGCTCGATCGAGCCCCTGGCGTCCCCGGCGTCCTTTTCCGCCTTGCGCGCGGAGGCCAGGTCCGACTTGAGTTTCGAGTTCTCGGATTCGAGCGAGGAGAGTCTGGAGAGCAGCTTCTCGACTCTCCGTTCGAGCGTGTCGAAGATCTTGGCGTTGTCCATTTTGCTCCGCTCATCGTAAGGCGTAAGGCGTAAGGCGTAAAGCGAAACTGGCACGAAACCAGCTCATCGCCTCACGTCTCACGTCTCACGATTCCTTAACCGAAGGTTACCCCAAGCCGCCCGGCGAGCTCATCGCCGACCCGCCGGACCTCGGCGTTGACGGCTTCCTGCTCGAGGGTCCGCGACGGCGAGCGGAAGACGAGTCGGATCGTCGTCTTGACCCGCCCGGGAGTCACTCCCGGCCCCTCGTATCGGTCGAGCAAGCGGACCGACTCCAGAGCGACCGGCTTCGCGGCTTCGACGATTGCCCGGATCTCGGCCCAGCCCCGGGACTTTTCGTGAGCGAAGGAGAGGTCGGCCTCGATCGGTGGGAAGGAGGAGTACGGCTCGAATCTCATCGCGCGCCCCGCCGGAATCGCTTCGACGCGCAGTTCGGCCGCGAAGACGTCTTCGGTGAGCTTGAGCCTCTCCCGCTCGGATCGCGAGACGAGACCCACGATTCCGAGGGTCTCCCCCTCCGCGGTTTCGGCCAGCGCCGTCGCGCCCTCGGCGAAGGCTTCGCAGGAGAAGGGTCTCCAGGCGAGGCCGTTCGGGTCCGCCCAGGGGCGGATCAAGCGCTCGGCGATCCCCTTGGCGTCGAAGAAATCGACGCGGGCCTTCGCCCCGGAGGCGCTCCAGTGGGCGTGATACTCGCCGGAAAGCGCGAAGGCGAACCGGCGGGACTCGAAGGAGGCCGGCTCAGCCGGGTCGCCGGCGCGGTCGAAGACGCGTCCGACCTCGAAGAGGGCGACGTCCCGTTCTCCGCGATGGACGTTGCGCGCCACCGTCTCCAGAAGTTCGGGCAGGAGCGTTGACCGCAGGTCCCGCCGCTCCGCGTCGAGCGGATTCTTGAGCGAGACGGACGAAGAGGCGCCGCCGGCCGCGGCCAGCCAGGCCGCGTAGGGGCCCTCGTTGGCCTGACGGTTCACGAACGGGGCATTCATGGTCTCGAGAAGCCCGGCCGCGATTGCTTCGTCGGTCAGCCGTTCCTCGACGACGCGCATCGGCTCGAGGTGGCCGCCCGGCCTCGACGCAGGCGGCAACCGGGACGGCAGCCTGTCGTAGCCGTGGATCCGGAGGACTTCTTCGACGAGGTCGTCCTCGATCGCGACGTCGGGCCTCCAGGAGGGCACCGCCACGGCGAGACGGCGCTTGCTCTTGCGGCCGAGGACGAACCCCAGGCGCGCGAGAGCCTCGGCGGCGAATTCGAGGTCGAGGCTTTCGTCCCCCGCGAGCAGCCGAAGCCGCGAGAGCCTCAGGAAAGCGCGGCGCGTCTTCCACGCGGCGCCCCGGGCGTCGAGAAACCCCGGAGCGAGAGCGCCGCCCGCCGCTTCCGTCAGGATCCCCGCGGCGCGGTCGAGGGCCTCGGGGATCGCCTCGGGATCCGCCCCCCGCTCGAACCGGTGCGAAGCGTCCGTGTGCAGGCCGAGACGCCGGGATGTCCTGCGGATCGAGGGAGGATCCCACCAGGCCGCCTCCAGAAGCACGTTCTTCGTCGCCGCGGTCACCGCGGTGTCGAGCCCGCCCATGACCCCGGCGAGCGAGACCGCCCGCTCGGCGTCGGCGACGACGATGTCGGAGGCTTCGAGCGCCCTCTCGATTCCGTCGAGCGTCACGAGTTTCTCGCCGCGCCGCGCCTTGCGCACGACGATCCGCCGGCCGGCCAGCCGGTCGAGGTCGAAGGCGTGGAGCGGCTGGCCGATCTCCCACATCACGTAATTGGTCGCATCGACCGCCGCGCTGATCGGCTTGGCCCCGATCGCCGCGAGCCTCGCGCGGACCCGCTCGGGAGCCTGAGCCGGAGAAACACCGCTGACGACCCGGGCTCCGAAGCGCCGGCAGAGACGCGGGACTTCGATCGTGACCGAAGCCAGCTCCTCCACCCGGGCGCCGCTCTCCGCTTTCAGGGAATCTGGAACTCTCATCGGGATCGACGCCACGGCGGCGATCTCGCGGGCGAGGCCGCGGTGACTCATGGCGTCGGGCCGGTTGGGAGTGATCTCGACGTCGAATACGGTCCTCGCGCCTTCCCCCTCGGTGAATTCGACCGGGAAGCCCGCCCGGTCGAGGGCCGGGCGCACGCCCGCCGCGCCCCCCGCCGCGGCCGTATCCACGAACTCGCCAAGCCACTCCAGGGAGAACTTCATCGAGAGCTCCGGTCTTGAACCTTCTCGGCGCCGGTCGCAAAGCGGCCGCCCGCGCCGAAAGCCTCCCGGACGAACTGGGAGAGGAATCGCTCGTCTCCTTCGAGCAGGAGGCGAAGGTCCGGAAACTCGTAGAGGAGCATGGCGACCCGGTCGAGGCCCATGCCGAAGGCGAATCCCGTGTACTCCTCGGGGTCCACACCGCAGGCCCTCAGGACGTTCGGATGGACCAGGCCGGAGCCGGCGAGCTCGATCCACCCCGAGTGCTTGCACTTGGCGCACCCCTTCCCCTTGCAGAAGATGCAGGTCGCGGCCACGTCGGCACCGGGCTCGACGAACGGGAAGAAGGTCGGGATGAAGCGCAGCTTCGTGCCGGGCCCGAAGAATGCGACGAAGAATTCCTCGATCGTCCCCTTCAGGTCGGCCATGGAGATGCCGCGCTCGACGACGAGCGCCTCGACCTGATGGAAGACGGCCGCGTGCGTGGCGTCCACAGCCTCCTGACGATAGATGCGCCCCGGCGCGATGATCCGCAGGGGCGCGCCCCGTTTCTTCAACTCCCGGATCTGGACGGGGGACGTATGCGTGCGCAGCAGCAGAGGCGAGGGCGCTTTCCGGTCCACGAAGAACGTGTCCTGGGAATCTCGCGCCGGATGTTCGGGTGGAAAGTTCAGGAGCTCGAAGTTGTGGCGGTCGTTCTCGAGCTCCGGCCCGTCGGCGATCGAGTAACCCATGCGGAGGAAGATCTGTTCGATCCGGCGCCGCACGATCGTGACCGGGTGGAGCCCGCCCGCCCGCGGGCAGCGGCCGGGCCGCGTCACGTCCACGGCCTGGGCTCGCCGCCGGGCCTCGACCTCTCTCGCCGCGAGGTCTGCGGCGAGCCCTTCCATGGCCTCTTCGATTTCTCTCTTCGCGGCGTTCGCGCGCGCGCCGAAGCCCCCGCGCTCGACGGCGGGCAGCTCCCGAATGCCGGCGAAGAGCGCGGGTACGAGCCCCTTGTCCCGCCCCAGGTACCGCCCCTTGAGCCTCTCGAAAGAGGAACGGTCAGGGACGCCGCCGGCGATGTCCGCACGAAACGCCGCGAGGACCCGCTCGACGGGATCGCCCGGGCCGGGAGGCGTGAGGCGAGAGGCTTGAGGCGCGGTCGATTCTTCGCTCTTCCGACCTTCGTCGCTCACGCGTTGCCTTCCGCCTTACGCCTGACGCCCAACACCTTACGCGCCTGCGAGGGCGGCCTTGGCCACCCCGACAAGGTGCGTGAAGGCCGACGGATCCGTGACGGCGAGGTCGGCGAGCATCTTCCGATTGATCTCGTTGCCGGCCTTCTTCAGGCCGTCCATCAACCGGCTGTAGGAGATCTCGTTCTCGCGGGCGGCGGCGTTGATCCGTACGATCCAGAGGCCGCGGAAGTCGCGTTTCTTGGCCTTCCGGTCCCGGTAGGCGTACAGGAGCGACTTCTCGACCTGCAGTTTCGCCATCCGATACGACTTGGACTTCGTACCGTAGTAGCCCTTGGCGAGGGCCAGGGTCTTCGCCCGGCGATTCTTGCGTTTGGGTCCTCTCTTGACGCGTGGCATCGTTGATTCCTCCTGGAGCCGTAAGACGTCAAACGTAGAGCGTCAGACGTGGCCGCTCCCGTTCTCCGTTTTACGATTTACCTCTCACGTTTAACGTCCTTCAGGCGTAGGGCAGCATCTCCCGGATGCGCTTCTGATCGGCGTGCGACGCGACCGTCGCCTTGGCGAGCCCGCGCTTTCGGCCCGGCGCCTTCTTGGTCAGGATGTGGCTCTTGTACGCCTTGGCGCGTTTGAACTTGCCCGACGCGGTCTTCTTGAAGCGCTTCGCGGCTCCCCGGTGCGTCTTCAGCTTCGGCATCATTTCCCCCTTCGTAAGCCGTCAACCGTGAGCCGTCAGCCGTGACGGTGAGAAACGGCTCCAAGACTTCGGCTTACGGCTAACGGCTCACGCTCTTACGTCCCGGTCGCTTTGGCGGCCCTCTCGTGGTGCTTGACGGGTGCCAGGATCTGGTAGAGGCGGTTGCCCAGCATCTCGGAACGCGACTCCGCGACGGCGTGTCCCGTCAGGTCCGCCAGCAGCCGGTCGAGGACCTTCTGCCCGTTCTCGCGGCGAGCCATCTCCCGGCCGCGGAACTGCACGGTCGCTTTGACCTTGTCGCCGTGCGCCAGGAACTTCAAAATGTGCTTGATCTTGAAGTCGTAGTCGTGGTCGTCGATATTGGGTCGGAACTTCACTTCTTTGACCTGTGTTGTCTTCTGTTTCTTCTTGGAATCCTGCTGTTTCTTCTTCTGCTGGTAGATGAACTTTCCGAAGTTCATGATCCGGCAGACCGGCGGCTTAGCCGTCGGGGCGATCTCGACCAGATCGAGGTTGGCGTCTTTCGCCTTCTGGAGCGCGTCGGCCATGGGGACGATCCCCAGAGCCTCCCCCGCTTCGCCGATCAGTCGGACCTCTTTCCATCGGATTTGCTCGTTGATTCGGATGCTCTTCTTATCGATTCTTCACCTCCACGGTCACTTCCTTCCTCCTTTCGGCGATCGCCGCGCGGGCGAGCGCCAGAAAATCCTCCACCGTGAGCGTCCCGGCGTCGCCGCCGTGCCGCAGCCGCACCGAGAGGGTCCCGGAGGCCGCCTCTCTCTCCCCGATCACGAGCATCGCCGGGACCTTCTGCAGCTCCGCCTTGCGGATGCGGGCGCCGAGTTTCTCGTTCCTGTCGTCGGTCTCGACGCGGAGCCCGGCCTCCTTGAGGCGCGAGGCCGCCGCGGCCGCCTTCTCGTTGAAGCGCTCGGACACCGGCAGCACGACGGCCTGCACGGGCGCGATCCAGAACGGGAAGTTGCCCGCCGTGTGCTCGACCAGGATCCCGAGGAACCGCTCGAAGGACCCCAGGATCGCCCGGTGCATGACGACGGGCCGGTGCGGCTGGCCGTCCTCGCCGATGTAGGTCAGGTCGAAGCTCTCGGCGTGCTCGAAGTCGCACTGGATCGTGCCGAGCTGCCACGGCCGCCCGAGCGCGTCCTTCACACGGAAATCGATCTTCGGGCCGTAGAACGCCCCGTCGCCCGGCGTCACGATATGCGGCCGCTTCGCCTTCTCGAGCGCGGCCGCCAGGGCCGCCTCGCCCCGGTCCCACAGCTCGTCCGCCCCGATGCGCTTCTCGGGCCGCAGACCCAGGGAGAGCTCGACCTGGTCGAATCCGAAGGCGCCATAGACCGAGTCCGCGAAATCGAGGAACCGGAAGATCTCCTCCTCCACCTTCTCGAAGGGGGTGAAGATGTGGGCGTCGTCCTGCGAGAAGGTCCGCACGCGCGTCAGACCCGCGGTCACGCCCGAGAGCTCGGCGCGATGGAGCCGGCCGAAGTCGGCGAAACGTACCGGCAGGTCGCGGTAGGACCACAGACGCGTCTTGTAGAGCAGGAAGCACCCGGGGCAGTTCATCGGCTTGATGCCGAACTCCCGTTCGTCGACCTCGGTCCAGTACATGTTCTCGCGGAAGTTCGTGTAGTGACCCGACAGCTTGAAGAGCTCCGCGTCGAAGATCTGCGGGGTCACGACCTCCTGGTAGCCCCGGCGGGCGTATTCGGACCGAAGGTACTCGAAGAGACAGTTGTAGAGCGCCGTCCCCTTCGGATGGAAGAAGGGAGAGGCCGGGGCCCAGGGATGGAAGGAGAAGAGATCGAGCTCCTTGCCGAGCCTTCGATGATCGCGCGCCCGGGCCTCCTCGAGCTGCCGAAGATAATCGTCGAGCTCCTTCTGCGTGAGGAACGAAGCCCCGTAGATGCGCTGCAGCATCGGGTTCTTCTCGTCCCCTTTCCAGTAGGCGCCGGCCGTATGAGTGAGCTTGAAGACGCCGAGCTTTCCGGTCGAGGCGACGTGCGGGCCGCGGCAGAGGTCGATGAACTCTCCCTGCCGGTAGCAGGACACGCGCTCATCGCCGAGACCTTGCGCGATCTCCACCTTCAGCGGATCGCGCTGCGCCTCGAAGATGGCGATCGCGTTCGAGGTCGGCATCTCCTCGCGCACGATCGGGAAGTCCTCGGCGATGATCCGCCGCATCTCGGCCTCGATCGCTTGCAGGTCCTCGGGCGTGAAGGGTCGGGCGGGCAGGAAGTCGTAATAGTAACCGTTCTCGATCGGGGGCCCGATCCCGATCTGCACCTCGGGAAAGAGCCTCTTGACCGCCTGGGCCGTCAGGTGGGCGGTCGAATGGCGATAGATCGGCACGGCCTCGGGCGACTTCGAGGTGAGGATCTCGAGGGACGCGTCGGCCTGGACCGGCGTGACGAGATCGACGATCCGGCCGTCGAGCTTTCCCGCCCAGGCGTCCTTGACCAGGCGCGGTCCGATCGCCTCCGCGATCCCGCGGACGGTCGTCCCCCGCGGAACGGATCGCCGGGATCCGTCTGGAAGAGTCACCGTGACCGTGTCCGCTCGGGCCTCCATTCGTCCTGTCTCTCCGGAAAGCGAAAAACGCGGGTCGCCCCGCGTCGGAACTTGTCTCTGGTAGGCGCTAACGGGCTCGAACCGTTGACCTCTACCGTGTGAAGGTAGCGCTCTTCCAGCTGAGCTAAGCGCCTTCGAA
>JAWOLE010000074.1:0-3671 GCA_033853815.1 Thermoanaerobaculia bacterium | reverse complement strand
CCCGAGGTGCGCGACCTGCTCGCGCACCACGTCCAGCCCCACGCCACGCCCCGAGGTCTCGGTCACCGTCGCCGCCGTGGAGAAACCGGGGACGAAGATCAGGTTCATCGCCTCGCGATCGGTCATGCTCGCCGCCCGATCGGCGTCGACGACGCCCCGTTCGGCCGCGACCTTCCGGATCCGGTTCGCGTCGATGCCCCGCCCGTCGTCACGGATCTCCAGCCACACGAGGGACTCGCGAGACTCGGCGGAGATGCGCACCTGCCCGCGCTCGGGCTTGCCCACCCGCTTGCGCTCATCGGGAGTTTCGATTCCGTGGTCGATGGCGTTGCGCACCAGGTGGATCAAGGGGTCCCGAATCTGCTCGATCAGCCGCTTGTCGAGCCGCACGTCCTCCCCCGCGAGGTCGAGCGTCGCCTCCTTCCCCAGGGAGAGGGCCAGGTCCCGCGCGAGGCGCCGGAGGGGCTCCAGGGCCGGACCGATCGGGACCATGCGAGCATCGTTCAGATCGTCCTGGAGCGACTGCCCCGTGAGCCCCAGAAAGTGCGCCTCCCCGGCGAGACCGCCGCGGATCAGATCGAGTTGCCGTTTCAGGCTTTCGAGGTTCGCGGCCAGCTCCTCGACGCCGGCCCCCGACCGGAGCCAGGCGAGGGACCGATCGACCAGCTCCTGCAGCGACTCGATCTCCTCGCGCCGATGATCGAGGCGAAGCTTGGAGGCCACGAGCTCGTCCAGGCGGTAGAGGATCGTGTCGAGGAGCGCCACGGGGAAGCGGACCGAAGCCTCCGCAGGCGACGTACCCGCCGCCGCCTCGTACTCGGGCTCCTTCGGCGCGGTCGGCTGGGGGGCGGGCCTGGAGAGGCCGGCCAGGCGGTTGATCACCAGGGACGCCTCCTCCTCGGAGGCACCGTCGCGGAGCTCGGTCTGCAGCAGGTCCACCGCCTGGAACACGGCTTCGGTCAGCCCGGGCGTTCCCTTCGGGTGTCGGCCGATCGCGTCCGAGAGGGCGGCATGGACCCGCGCGAAGCGCGGCCTTGCCATCGCGGTCTCATCCGCGGCAATGGCCTGCACCAGCTCTCGAAAGGCTCCGGATTCGCCCGCAGACTCCCCGCGTCCTTCCTTCGCCAGGGCGGCGAGCAGGCCCTGGAGCCCCGCCGTGGCGCTCGCGGCCGCCTTGGTCGCGCGGCCCTTCCGGCGTCGATTTGCGGACGGGGACTGCGAAGCGGTTCGCACCTGGTCCAGCGTGGCCGACATTTCGCGCAGCTCCTCCGCGGTGAGCGCTCGGTCGATTCCCGCCCGGAGCACGTCGACCGCTTTCAGCGACGCGTCGATGACCGCACGACCGGGCTGCAAGGCGCCACGACGGATGGCGTCGAGGCAGGACTCCAGATGGTGGGCGAGCTCGGCGAAGTCGTTCCGGCCAGCCGCCGAAGCCGAGCCCTTGAGCGTGTGGGCAGCCCGAAACACCTCCCGGACCGTGGACTCCCGCTCGGCCTCGGCAACCGCCTCCAGGTCGAGCAGGCCGCGGCCCAGGCGGTCGAGCACCTCCGCGGCCTCCTCCCGAAACAGCGCGATGAGCTCGCGGGTCTGGTCGCTCACGCGCCGCCCCCGGCGTGCTCCAATTCGCGCACCACGTAGGCCACGAGCGCGCCCGGATCGAGGAGCGACAGGAAGTGCTCGTCGGTTCCGACCACGAACGGCAGCCGCGAAACGGGATCCGGCTGGAAGGTGCCGAGCGGCACGGACCGAACCGACATCACCTTCTCCGCCAGGATCGCAACGCGCCGGCCGTTCGCGGAGATCGCCACCAGGCGTTGAAGATCGGCGATGCCCTGGGCCCTGCGAACGAGGGAGGAGAGCTCCACGCCCACCAGGACCGAGCCTCGAAACCCGACCAGCCCGCGAACGATCGGCGGAGACCGGGGCACGGCTGCGACCGAGACGAGGTCGGTCACACCGTCCACCACGCTCAACGGGAGAGCGAAGGCGTGGCCCTGGCTTCGCAGCTCGAGGATCTCGGTGACGTCGGTCGTCTCGGTGCTCTCGGCCGCGCGGGCGACGGCCTTGGCGCGACTGCGGAGCACCTCGCGCGCGTCGGGGGGCAGCTCGAGCAGCCGTCGCCAACCCGTGCTCATGTGCCCTCCCCGCCGTGGTCGAGCGCCTGCTCGGCCAGGCGCCGCACGGCGCGGACCGTCATTCCGAGGGGCTCCACGATCTGGTCGTCTGCCAGGGTCCCGAGCAGTCGGAGCACGCGCCGGTAGTGGCGCCGCGCGTCGTCGTCCTGGCCCGTCTGCGACAAGGCGTCCGCAAGCCCCAGCTCGGCCGCGACGAACCCGCGATCCAGGAAGATGCTCCTCCGGAACATGGCCTCGGCGGCAGAAGGGTCCTTCTCGGCCGCAGCCACGACGCCCAGCAGGTAGTGCCCCTGCGAGGAGTCCGGCGCACCCGCCAGGAGCTCCTCGGCGAGGCGGCGTGCCACGTCGAGGCGTCCGCGATCCGCGGCCTCGAAAGCCTTGGCGAGGGTCGTCGCGCTGTCATCCGGAGCTGGAGGAGCCGAAGGGGAGGCGGAGGGCGCCGTGGCCGGAACGGGCGACGGGGATGGAGGCGGAGACGACGGCTGCGGAATCGAAGTCGTGCGGGGGACCCGCGCCTCGTCGTCCCGTCGCGGTGCGCGCTCGCGTGCCGACAGGTCCCGCAGCTGCGCGGCCTCGCGCAGGTAGAGCGCATGCGGCTGCTTGCTGAAGCCGCTCGAGCGCAAGCCGACCGCGGCGTCGGACGGGGACACGGCGATGATCGCGTTCGGGGCGCACGTCTGGGAGACCCGACGCACGACGTCCGAGACGCGTGAACGATCGATGTACATGAGGACGTTCCGGCAGACGACGACGTCGAAGCCGGTGATGCCCGCCTCCAGGTCTGGAACGCGGTCGGTGACCAGGTTCAGCGCCGCGAAGCTGACGCGCCGGCGAATCTCGGGGGCGACCTCCCACGCTTCCCCGCGCCGCCGGAGGCCCCCCATGGAGTCCGGCGCGAGACGGCGGAAGGAGCGCGCGCCGTAGACCCCGGCGCGGGCAACCTCCAGGGCCGCTTCGTTCATGTCGGTACCCACCACGCGGACCTCGGTTCCCGCCACCACGTTCTCGAACAGCACCGCCAGGGTGTAGGCCTCTTCCCCGGTGGCACAGCCGGCCGACCAGACGCGCAGCGGCCGCGCCCTCCGCCACCGAGAGACGAGGCGCGACTCGACGAGCGCCCGCAGGGCCTTGAGCTGCTCCGGCGCCCGGAAGAAATAGGTCTCGCCAATGGAAGCCGCCTCGGTCATCCGGCGCACCACCGGATCGCGCAGACTGCCCTCCAGCGTGCGCGACACGATCTCCGCGACGTCGCGAGCCGCGTCCTCCACGATCAGGCTCTGCGCCGAGCGGGCCAGCGCCGCCCGTTGGGGCGGGTGGACGCGGGCCCCGAGACGTTGCTGCACGGCTCGCGCGAGCGAATCGAGCCCCTCGGCCGAGAGCGGTGTCCGCGAGGCGGTCACTTCGGGGGCTCCGCGTCGGGGACGCCGACCGCGCGGGCCAGCGCGTCGGGATCCAGGACGATCAGGGTGCCCTCCGGCTCGATCGCGATGCTCCGGCAGAGCGCCGCGTCGGTCGAGACGAGCCCCTGGCTCGGCT
>JAWOLE010000073.1:0-5320 GCA_033853815.1 Thermoanaerobaculia bacterium | reverse complement strand
AAGAAATCGGAAAACATCGGCGAGGAGTTGAGGGAGCTCGCGCAGTCCTTCTCCGCCCTGGGTCGGTCGCTCTTCAAGGGGGGACGCGCGGTGTCGGTCGAGCTGTTGCGAGCCTTGCGCGGGATCGTGGATCGGGCCCGCGAGGAGATCGACCGGTTGAACGCGGAGAAGAAACCGTGAAACGCGCGGCCCTTTGCCTCCTCATCCTGCCGGTCCTGTTTCTCGCCTGCTCGTCGAGCTCTCCGTCGTCGCAGGCCTCGACGACGACATCGGGCAAGGGTTTCCGCGTTCTCGACGCGGTGGTCGTCGGGCGGACCTATGACCCGCCGGGGGCTCCCGGCACGAGCTTCGGCGGCAGCGGCAACTGGTTTCTGGAGTTCGAGGCCAGGGACGGCCAGGCCACGGCCCACTACCGCTTTCCCGTGACGCGGAGTCAGTACAACCGCTACCAGGAAGGAGACCGCGTCCAGCTCGTCATGGCCGACGACCGCCTCCGCGACATCCGCCCCGCCCCCTAGAGCCGAATTCCAGCCCCGGTCGCGGCGCGAGTAGTCTCCCGAGGTAATCGAGGGAGGAGGCTCGCGCCGCGGGAGCGAGCGCGCAGCACGGGATCAGGCGAGCGATCGAGGCCGCATCCGGCCGAGTCGCTCGCCGGTGCGCCGAAAGGCGCAGATCCCGCGCAAGAGCGAGCGACGGTTAGTCCGAGCGGCCGGCGATCGCCACGTCCTCGCGCGGAGGGACCGACAGGGAAGTCACAGAGGCACGGCGGCTTCCATTCTCGAGCCACCAGTGCCGGGCTTTCTCCTCGGTCCATGGATTTTCGAGCGGGACCTTTTTCAGGCTCTCGGCGAGCTCCGCCATCGTCTGAGGTCTGTCGTTGGGGTCCTTTCTCAGGCACTGGAGGAGGATGAGATCGAGCGCCGGAGGGAACCTCCGGGTCGTTCGCTCGGAAGGCGCCGGCGGCGCCTTCTGGATGTGATCCATGAGGATCTGCATGGGCGAGGGGCCCGCGTCGAAGACCTGCTTGCCGGTCAGCAGCCAGTAGCCGACGCACCCCAGCGCATAGATGTCCGCCCTCCAGTCCACGTCCGGATTGCCGAGGCCCATCTCGGGCGCCATGTAGCCGGGCGTTCCGGCGATCATGCCGGCGACGGTCAGCGGCCGGCCGTCTTCGCTCGAGACCTGGGCGTTCTTGACGAGGCCGAAGTCGAGCACCTTGACGAAATCCCAGTCCAGGCCATAGCGGCACACGTAGATGTTGGCGGGCTTGACGTCGCGGTGGATCAGACCTCCCTGGTGCGCCTCGGCGAGCGAATGACAGGCCTGGATCAGGATGTGCAGCGCACGCTCGGGCGGCAGCGGGCCGAAACGGGAGACCAGCGTCTCCGTGTCGAACCCTTCCAGCAACTCCATGACGTAATAGAAGGTCCCGTCCGCCGTCGTGCCGAAGTCGTAGACGTCCACGGTGTGCGGGGACCGCAGCGCCGCGGTCGCCTTCGCCTCGCGCTCGAAGCGCCGGACGATCTCCCGGCCCTCGCTCCCGAACGACTCGGGGCGGATCAGCTTGATCGCGGCCGAGCGCGCGAGCAGGCGATGACTCGCTTCCCAGACCTCGCCCATCCCTCCTCGCCCGAGGAGCTTGACCAGGTGGTAGCTGCCCATCTCGTGCCCTCTTTCCGCTTCGACGGTCATCTGGTGGACGAGCCTCGAAAGGACGAGCGCGACGCCGGCCGAGAGCGCGGTCGGGAGGAACATCGGGATCAGGAATTCCGAGGGAGGCCTGGGATTTCCCGCGGCGATCGCGATGGCCAGGCCCAGCGGATCCATGGCGGCGGCCGCGAGGGTGGCGATGGCCGTCTTGCCGCGCGTGGCCGGCACGATGAGCGGGTAGGCCAGGATGAAGACGGCCACCGGCGTCCAGCCGCGGGGAGCGGCATCGGTCCGGAGCGGGACTTCGTGAAAGATCAGCGAGATGCAGAGGGCCTGGGCAACTTCGTAGACGAGGCCGACGTCCAGGATCGTGGCGGGGGACAGCATCCGCCTCCACGCGATGCCCGCAACCGACAGGGAGAGGAGCAGAGACGCGGCCGTCGCCCCGACCCAGATCGAGGGGTTCATGGACGCCGCGCCGAAGCGCGCGAAGACCTGCCGGTTCGCGATCGCGAGCAGGACCACGATGGCCGCGGTTAAGAGAGCAAGGACCGCCAGTCGGTCGGCTCCGGCGTCGGCGAGCTCAGGAGGAACGGACGGCCGCGGCGCCTGCGACGGCGCAGGCTGAGTGGGCGAGGCGTCCTCTCCTTTCCAGACCCGGAAGCTCATCGGAACTCCTGATTCTAGTTCCGTGCAACAGCGGAATCGATATCGGGAATGAACCTCCCTTCGAATCCGCCCCTGCGTCGGCTTCGCCTCCCTCGTCGGCACGCGCCGGCCCGGCCGCACAGAGAAGTTCCGGGCCGTCGCTCGTCGCTCAGTCGCACGGGTAGCGTGGCAAAGGAGGGTCTGTGGCGTGCTCCTTCGCTCATGGCCTCCTCCGGGAGGCTCCGCCGCCGCCGTGGCTCCAGCGCGGCGATAAGCCCGGCCAGAGGCCCGGAGCCGGAGGCGTTCCCGTACGGGTGATGGGTGACGAGCATGGTAGGCGGCGGCCGGCACCACGCTTAGAGTGCGAGGAACCCTCAGCGAGCACCGGTTCTTCCTGTAACGGCATGCGCGAGCGTGCCCCGGCAGGGAATGCCGCAGG
Organism: Thermoanaerobaculia bacterium; assembly: GCA_033853815.1. Lineage (GTDB taxonomy): Bacteria > Acidobacteriota > Thermoanaerobaculia > UBA5066 > Gp7-AA6 > JAWOLE01. The sequence continues at coordinate 2,583 of JAWOLE010000073.1, read as the reverse complement.
CTCCGGGGCGGGATTTCCGCCACTTTCGATTCGAGCGCTGCACATCACCTGCCCTCTACAATGCGGGCGGATGCGGTGGTTCCGATTCCTTCTCGTGGCGCTTTCGCTTTTGGCGCTCGCGGCGTGCGCGCGCCGGGGGCCTGTCTTTCCCGGGGCGCCGGTCGTCGTCATCTCGATCGACACGCTGCGGGCGGATCACCTGCCTGCCTACGGCTACCGGCAAGTCGAGACGCCGGCGCTCGACTCCCTGGCGCGGGACGCGATCGTCTTCGACAACGCCGTCGCTCACGTCCCGCTCACGCTGCCCTCCCACGTCTCGCTCTTCACGGGCCTCCTTCCCTTCCAGCACGGCGTGCGGGACAACATCGGGTATCGCCTGGACAAGAGCCACACGACCCTCGCGACGTTCCTGCGCTCCCGCGGCTACGCGACCGGGGCGGCGGTTTCGGCGGTCGTCCTCGCGCGGTCCACGGGCATCGCGGAAGGCTTCGACTTCTACGACGACGCGATCGAGGCGCGCGACGTCTCCGAGCCGCTCGGGCGCGTGCAGCGCCCGGGCGCGCAGACGGAGAAAAGGCTCGAAGAGTGGATCGGCTCTCAGTCCTCCGGGCGGATCTTCGCCTTCCTCCACCTCTACGAGCCTCACGCTCCCTACACACCGCCCGAGCCGTTCGCCACCCGTTACGCCTCGCATCCCTACGACGGCGAGATCGCCGCAGCCGATGACATCGTCGGCCGCTTCGTCTCTTTCTTGAAGCAGAAGGGACTCTACGACCGCGCACTCGTCGTCTTTCTCTCCGACCATGGCGAGGGCCTGGGGGATCATGGCGAGGACGAGCACGGGGTCCTCCTCTACCGCGAGGAGCTTCGGGTTCCGCTCTTCATCAAGCTTCCCGGCTCGCGGTCGGCCGGCCGGCGGGAGTCGAGTCCCTGCGGGATCGCTGACGTCTTTACGACCGTCGCCTCGGCCCTGGGCGAAAAAGCTCCGCCGGGTCTCGCCGGGCGGTCCCTGCTCGAACCCGGCGGTGCCGCGCCTCCGCGCCGGATCTACAGCGAGACCCTCTATCCGCGCTACCACTTCGGTTGGAGCGACCTCGCGGCTCTGACGGACGACCGCTACCAGTACATCGAGGCGCCCCGGCCGGAGCTCTACGACTGGCAAACGGATCCCGGCGAGAGGCGCGACCTCGCCTCGTCCCTGCCTCCCCCCTTCCGGTCGATGCGGGTCGAGCTCCAAGCGATGAATCGGCCGCTCCAGGCCCCGGGCGTCTCGGACCCGGAGACCGTCAAGAAGCTCGCGTCGCTCGGCTACATCGGCGCCGCCGCTCCCGCCGCGAGCCGCAAGGACTTGCCCGACCCCAAGGACAGGATCGGCGCGATCGCCCGGCTCAAGGAGGCGTCGCGGCTCGCCTCCGAGCACAGGGACGACCAGGCGGCCTCGCTCCTATCGAAGCTCGCCGCCGAGAACCCCCTCATGCTGGACGTTTGGGAGACGCTCGCGCGCATCCTGCGGCGCGCCGGCCGGTCGCGCGAGGCCCTCGATGCGCTCGAACACGCCGACCGGCTTTCCCCCGCCACGCCTCCAATCCTGCTCGGGCTTGCCGACCTGCAACGCGAAGTCGGGAATTTCGCCCGCGCCAGGGAGCTCACGCTCGCGGCGCAAGCAGCCGGCGCGACTCAGGTCGAGGAGGAGCTCTCCTGGATCGCGCTCGGGCAGGGAGACCTCGCGTCGGCGCGCCGGGAAGCCGAAGCCGCGCTGCGCGTGCGCCCGGACGCGCAGGGGCCGCTTCTGCTGCTCGCCTCGATCGCGGCGCGGGCGGGAGAGCTTCCCCGGGCGCTCGACTACTGCGACCGCGCGATCAGGCTCGCCCGCGCGCGCGGCGAGGGTCCCCTGATCAACCTCCAGGCCACGCGCGGCGATGTGCTCGCCCGCCTCGGTCGGCAGGCGGAGGCGGAGGAGGCCTTCCGTGCCGAGGTCCGGGACTTCCCCGAGAACCTGGATGCCTGGTCGCGGCTCGCCCTCCTCTACGCGAGCGCCGGACGCCGCGGCGAGGCCGACCGCCTGCTCAACGAGATGGTCGAGCGCGTTCCCGCCTCGCGCAGCTTCCAGGCCGCGGCTCACGTCAGCGAGATCCTGGGCGACCGCGCCGCCGCCCAGAGGTGGCGGAGCCGGGCCCAGGCCAAGTAGTGTCCTGGTTTCGTAGTCAGCTCTGTACGTATGTACGGAAAGGTCGCCCTGGAGCCGTCGGCATTTCCCGCGTCGGCACGCGCCGGCTTGCCGCAAGACTCCCAACCAGCCGGCGCTGAGGGCTCCTCGCAGTCTCACCGAGGCGCCGGCGCCGCTCTCCCATGCTCGTCACCCATCACCTCCTTGGGAAACGCCGCCGTCTCCAGGGCTCGCAGTTCCGCTCAAGCGAGGCTGCCAGCCCCGGCGGCGGGACCGACTCCCGGAGGAGGCTTGAGAGAGGGAGCACACCACGCAGGACCGGTCGCCCCGCTGTCCATGCGACCGAACGACAAGAGACGGCCCGGACCTGGGTAATGCGGCAGGGCCGTCGCGTGCCGACGAGGGAGGCGGGCCCG
>JAWOLE010000072.1:0-17829 GCA_033853815.1 Thermoanaerobaculia bacterium | reverse complement strand
TCAGCCCGGGCAGGACGGTCGCGCGCGAGAGATCGATGACGGCCGCCCCCGCGGGGATTGCCGCCTTGCCAGCGTCGGCCACACTCTCGATCCGGTTGCCCCGCACGACGATCACCTGGTCCCGGCGTGGCGCGTCGGATTTCCCATCGATCACCACACCGGCGCGGATGACGGTGACGGGCGTCTGAGCGACGGCCGCGGCCATCCAGGCGAATTGGGCGATGAACGCGACAGCTCGTCTCATCTGACAATTGAAAGATTGAAGATTGACGATTAGGTACCCGCGCCCAATCCTTCAATCTTCCGATCCTTCAATCCTTCAATCTCCCGGAAAGACAGCACCGTCCCGACGGTCTTTCCCTCGACCTGCTGCGGCTTGGAGACGCGCTCGAAGGTCCTGCCATCCTTTAACCGGACGGAGCCCCGGGTCTCGACGTCCCGCTTGGAGTGGAGCCCCATGACCTTCTTGGCGAAATCGCCGGGGTCTTCGACCTTCTCGAGAAGGAACGCCAGGATGCCGTCCCCATCCTTTACCGCGGCCATCTCTCGCGGCACGCCGAACATCTGGACGAAGCTCTCGTTCAAGTTGACGATCTTCCCGCGCTCGTCCACGACCAGGATGCCCTCGGCCGCCGAGTCGAGCGTGGCCCGCAGGAGAGAGAACGATTTCTGCAGCTCCCTCTCGGTCCGCTTCTGCCGCGTGATGTCCAGCGCCACGCCGATGACCCCCTTGATCGTGCCGTCGGGGTTGCGCAGGGGCTCGCAGTGGGAGGCGTAGGTCCGGCCGCTCCACTCGAAATCGAAGCTGACCGACTCTCCGAGCAGGGCCTTCCTGTGAGCCACCAGCGGCAGGAACTCCGGGTCGGTCGTCCGGAAGAAGTCAAAGAGCGTCACGCCGACGAACTGATCGGGCTTGTGGCCGAGGTAGCGCAGCGCGGCCCCGTCCGAGGACGTGAGCCTCAGGTCCCTGTCGGTGGACCAGAGGACCGCCGGCATCTGCGAGACCACGAGCTCGAGGGTAACGTCGCGTTCTTCGATCGCCTCCTTCGCCTCCTCGCGCTCCTTCTTGAGGCGCCGGCGCAGCTCCAGCTGGGCGACCACCTGGCGGGCGAGCGCCCTCAAGGCCTCGTACTGCGACGAGGTCAGTTCCCGCGGCACGCGGTCGATCACGCAGAGCGCGCCGAGCGCGTGCCCGGTCGGCGCGACGAGCGGGGCGCCGGCATAGAAACGGACGCCGGGATCGCCCGTGACCAGAGGGTTGTCCGCGAAGCGCTCGTCGGCCGCGGCGTCGCGCACGACCATCACGCCGTCCTCCAGGATCGCGTGAGAGCAGAAGGAGACGGCGCGGGGCGTCTGCGTCTCGCTCAGGCCGATCTTCGACTTGAACCACTGGCGGTCCTCGTCCACGAACGTGAGGAGCGCGATCGGCGTGTCACAGATGAACTTCGCGAGCAGCGTCAGATCGTCGAACTTCTGCTCGGGATCCGTGTCGAGGATCTCGTAGCCGCGGAGGGCTTCCAGCCGATCGGACTCATTCCGCGCCGCCGTCGATGGAATCATGTCTTCCTCAGCGTCGGGCTGCACCCCGAGTGGCGGGAATCATATCGCCGCCCCCAGCGCGGAGGCGTCGGCGGGGAAGTTGACGGTAGCTCCGGTCATGCCTTCCGCACCGAAAGCACGACCGGATCTAGGGAGCTATCGCGGAGCGCGAGTGGAGGAGCTTGCGGGAGCCGGGACGGGAACCCGGCCGCGGCCGTCTGAAAGCGCGTAGGAGGCCCACAGCAGGGCGTTGAGCAGGACCAGGAGAACGACCGCGCGCCAGGTCCACCGACGCCGAATGTCGTCCATCGCCACGATCCGAGCTTCCATAGTCGTTAGACGGCTCCCGTTCCCCAGGGATTACGGACGCGGAGGGCATTAAGATTCCTGCCATGAAGAAAATCTTGCTGGCCGCCATTCTGGCCACGGGCTGCTTGTCCTGCAGCTCGGTGTCTTCCTCCTCGGAGCGCCTGATCGGAGCCCCGACTTTTCCGCCCACCCGGCCGGAATCCGTCATCATCCTCCGCCGGGAGCCCCGGAAGCCCCATGAGCGGCTTGGCCACGTCTTCATCGAGCCCTCCGGCACTCCGCCGGTCTCAGAGATCGAGCAGGCCATCCGGGTCGAAGCGGCCAGGCTCGGGGCGGACGCGGCAGTCATCGTGCTCGATCGGACCCGCCGCATCGGCACCGTCTATCAGGGCCCCTGGTGGGACCGGCGCGCTTACCCCGTCACCGGCCGCAAGATCGTGGCGGTCGCGATCCGCTACCGGGGAGAACGCGAAACCGGCTGATCCTCGACTCTCCGGAGAGTCCGGCAGACAGCTTCAGACGGATTCCTCCGAGGGAGTAGGATTTCCCGGCAATTCGCGGCCGCTCGAGAACTGAAATCGCCGCCTCGTAAAGGAACAAAAATGCCGCTTTTCAAGAGAACTTCCTCCGCTCTCCTCCTGGCGATCTTCGCCGCAACCCTCGCCGCGGCAACCCCGGCGCCCCGGCCCAAAGCTCCGGCGCCTCGCCCCAAGGCCCCCGCGGCGCCCCAGCGCGTGACGTCGGTCGAAGGGATCACCGAATACCTCCTCGCCAACGGGCTCCACGTGCTGCTCTTCCCGGACCAGACCAAGCAGACGATCACGGTCAACATCACTTACCTCGTCGGGTCCCGCAACGAGAACTACGGCGAGACGGGGATGGCGCACCTGCTCGAGCACCTGATGTTCAAGGGGACTCCGAAGCACCCCAACATCCCACAGGAGCTGACCGCTCACGGGGCGCGCCCCAACGGCACGACCTGGCTCGACCGCACCAACTACTTCGAGACTTTCCAGGCGACCGAGGAGAACCTCAGGTGGGCTCTCGACCTCGAGGCCGACCGGATGGTCCACTCCTTCATCGCCAAGAAGGACCTGGACAGCGAGATGACCGTCGTCCGCAACGAGTTCGAGCTGGGCGAGAACAGCCCGACTCGCGTCCTCTTCGAGCGGGTGTTTTCGACGGCGTACCTCTGGCACAACTACGGGCACTCGACGATCGGAGACCGCGCGGACATCGAGAACGTGCCGATCGAGCGGCTGCAGGCCTTCTGGCGGACCTACTACCAGCCGGACAACGCGTACCTGCTCGTCGCCGGAAAATTCGACGAGCCGAAGACGCTCGCGCTCGTCAACGCGATCTTCTCGAAGATCCCGAAGCCCACGCGCAAGCTCCCCGTCTTCTACACCGTCGAACCCACGCAGGACGGCGAGCGGTCGGTCACTCTGCGGCGCGTGGGGGACGTCCAGGTCATGGCGGCGGCCTATCACGTGCCGGCGGGCGCGCATCCGGACATGGCCGCCCTCGAGGTCCTGACCGAGGTGCTCGCGGATACTCCGTCGGGGCGGCTCTACAAGTCTCTCGTCGAGACGAAGAAGGCTTCCTCCGTGGACAGTTTCCTCGCGTCGCTCCACGACCCGGGGCTGCTCGTGCTGCTTGCCGAGGTCCGGCAGGAGACCCCGATCGCAGACTCCGAGAAGACGATGCTCGAGACGATCGACGCCGTCGTCGCCAACCCCGCCACGCAGGAGGAGGTCGAGCGCGCCCGGACGCGGCTCTTGAAGGAGATCGATCTGACCTTGAACTCCGCCGACCGGGTGGGGCTCCAGATGAGCGAGTGGATCGGCGCGGGAGACTGGCGGCTCTTCTTTCTCGACCGCGACCGCATCAAGAAGGTCTCGGTGGACGACGTGCGCCGCGTCGCGGCGACCTATCTCAAGCCCTCCAATCGCACCGTCGGGCTCTTCCTGCCGACGGCCAAGCCCGACCGGGCCGAGATCCCGGCGACTCCCGACGTGGAGGCCCTGCTCAAGGACTACAAGGGCGAGGCCCCGGCCGCCGCCGGCGAGGCGTTCGACCCGTCGCCGGCCTCGATCGAGTCCCGAACGACCCGGACCGAGCTCTCCAACGGCATGAAGGTGGCCCTGCTGCCTAAGAAGACGCGGGGTGGGACAGTCGTCGCGACCATGATCCTTCACTTCGGGGACGAGAAGTCGCTGATGGGCAAGTCGGCGATCGCGGACCTCTCGGCCGACATGCTCATGCGCGGGACCACCCAGCACACGCGCCAGCAGATCAAGGACGAGTTCGACCGCCTCAAAGCGCGGGTCCGGGTCTCGGGAGGGGCCACGCAGGCCTCCGCTTCGGTCGAGACCGTGCGGGAAAATCTGCCGGCGACGCTCAAGCTGCTGGCGGAAGTCCTCCGCAGCCCGTCTTTCCCCTCGACCGAGCTCGATCAGCTCCGCCAGGAGAACCTGGCCGCAATCGAGCAGCAGAAGAGCGACCCCAACTCCATCGGATCGACGGCCTTCAGCCGGCACATGAACCCCTATCCCAAGGGGGACGTGCGCTACACCTCGACGCCCGACGAGGCGGTCGCGGACTACAAAGCCGCCACGCTCGACGACGTCAAGAAGTTCTACGCCGACTACTACGGAGCCTCGACCGCGGAGCTCGCCCTGGTCGGAGACTTCGACGCGAAGGAGATCGGCGCGCTCGCCGGGCAGCTCTTCGGCGACTGGAAGAGCCCGCGCTCCTTCGAGCGGGTGCCGCGGCCCTACCAGGCGATCGAGCCGATCAACAAGGCTTTCGAGACGCCCGACAAGGCCAACGCCTTCTTCATCGCCGGACAGAATCTGAACCTCCGCGACGACGATCCGGACTATCCCGCGCTCGTTCTGGGCAACTACATGCTGGGCGGCGGCTTCCTGAACTCGCGCCTCGCCGTCCGGATCCGCCAGAAGGAGGGGTTGAGCTACGGAATCGGTTCGCAGCTTCAGGCGTCGCCGCTGGACAAAGCGGGAAGGTTCGTGACGTTCGCGATCTACGCACCGCAGAACGAGCGCAAGCTCGAGACGGCATTCCAGGAGGAGATCGCGCGGGCCTTCAAGGACGGCTTTACCGAGCAGGAAGTCAAGGAGGCCAAGTCGGGGTACCTGCAGTCGCGTCAGGTCTCCCGCGCCCAGGACTCCGCGCTCGCCGGGACCCTGGCTCAGGACCTCTTCTTGAAGCGCACGCTCGAATGGGACGCCGCGCAGGAAAAGAAGATCGCCGCGCTCACTCCCGCCGAGATCGTCGAGGCGATGCGCCGCCACATCGACCCCTCGAAGATCACGATCATCAAGGCGGGCGATTTCGCCAGGGCCGGCAAGTGACGCGGCGAGGCTGTCGGAACGTGCGGGAACCGGGCGCCGACCGAGCCGCCTTCTCGATTCGTTATCGCGGAGGCAGCGGAGCGAGCACCGCAGAGAAGTGGCGGAGCGTGGCAGGCTGCTCGAGGATGCGATAGCCGGTTAAGGCCCGGGGGTCGCTGGCGATCCGGATGAGCGCCTCGGCCACGTACTCCAGATGGTTGCGGGTGTAGACACGGCGGGGCAGGGCGAGGCGCAGAAGCTCGTGCCGAGCGGGTATGTCGGGACCGCCCGGCTGCGCGCGCCCGAAGCCGAACGTACCGAGCTCGGATGAGCGGACGCCAGCCTCGAGGTAGAGCGCGCAGGCGAGCGCGTGACCCGGGTATTCGTATGGCGGTATGTGCGGCAGCAGACGTCCGGCGTCCACGTAAACCGCATGGCAGCCAGGGGGCCGCACGACCGGAACCCCGCCTGCGATCAGCGTATCGGCGAACCAGGCCGTGGACTCGGCCCGGTATGCAAGATAGGCCGGATCGGTGACCTCGAGCAGGCCCTGGGCAACCGCCTCCAGGTCACGACCGGCAAGACCGCCGTAGGTGGAGTATCCCTCCGTCGCGATGAGCAGCGATCGGCAGCGGTCGGCGAGGTCGCTTGCGCGAAGCCCGAGCATGCCACCGATGTTGGCGAGCCCGTCCTTCTTGAGGCTGGCCCACGCTCCATCGGCCAGCCGGAATACTTCTTCCGCGATCTTCCGCGGTGAGCCGGAGCGTTCGCCGGGCTCGCGCGTCCAGACAAGGTAGGAATTCTCGGCGAACCGCGAGGCGTCGAGCATCAACGGCAGTGAGAACCTGTCGCATCGTTCGCGGACCTCGCGCAAGTGGGCCATGGAAACCGGCTGGCCGCCCCCCAGATTGTTCGTGATCGTCATGACCACGCAGGCAACGTCGGTCCCCTCCGGGCCCGCGAGAAGAGCATCGAGCTCCTTCAGGTCGAGATTCCCCTTGAACGGCTCCTCGCTCGCGAGATCCTCGCTCTCGGGACAGGGAAGATCGACGGCGCGGGCGCCAAGAAGCTCGATATTGGCTCTCGTCGTATCGAAGTGAGTGTTGCTGACGCTGATACGGCCTGGACGGAGCAGGCAGGTGAAAAGGATTCGCTCCGCCGCTCTGCCCTGGTGCACCGGCAGGATGAAGGGGAAGCCGGTCAACTCACGAACGACCCGCTCGAAGCGCTCGTACGAACGCGCGCACGCATAAGATTCGTCGGCGTCCATGAGCACTGCCCATTGGGCGGCGGACATGGCCCCGGTGCCGGAGTCCGTGAGCAAGTCGATCGTGATCTCGGCGGCGCGGAGCCGGAAGACGTTGTAACCGGCTCGCTCCAGTGCCGCGGCGCGCTCGCCCCGCGTCGGCCTCGGTAGCGGCTCTACGGTCTTGATGCGGAAAGGCTCCAGGAACGCAGGCATCAGACTTACTTCACGGCCACGACAGCGCCATGCGGCGTCCACGAACGGCCGAGGAACGATCTGGCCTCGCGAAACCCCACGTCGCGGGCCCACTCCATACAGTCGCGGGCAGGATAGATCTGGCTGTGGGGCGTTGGCAGCGTGGCGAAGTACACGTTGTCCAAAGCGGCGTACAAAGGGCCGTCAAGCGTTTCGTCCACGAATTCGTTGAAGATCACGAGACGACCGCCGGGCGGCAGGGCCTCGTAGGCGCGCCTGAAGAGACGGCGGTTGTCCGCCGGAGACCAGATCACGATCTGGTTTGCGAGCAGGACGCAGTCGCAGCCTTCGGGATAGGAGGAGGTGAACATGTCGCCCGGGAGAGTCCGGATGCGAGGCCCCAACCCTGCCTCATCCGCGTTGCGCCGCGCGATCGCCACGACTTCGTCGAGGTCGAGTATCGTGATCGTCAGCCACGAGAAGGCACGCGCGAGAGCCAGCGCATTGACGCCATCGCCGCCACCGGCGTCGAGAACATGAGCGCATCCTTCGAACCAGTCGCTTCCCGTCAGGATCGCGTTGGCGACGCGCGACCAGGAGTTCATGCAGCGGTAGAAGACCTCGCTTGCTTCCGGTTCGTTCTGCAGCCGGCGATAGAGGTCCGGCTCCGCGCCGCGGAACCAGCGGAGACCTGCGTTGGTGCCCCGCTTGAGCGATTCGACGTAGTCCGAGTGACTGAGATAGGCGATGCGGGCCTCGAATTCGACCAGATCGCGGAAAATCTGCCACGTCCCGGCTTCAAAGAGCCGCTCGATGACCTCGCCGTTCCGGTACCGATCGCCGGCCCGGATGGTGAGCTTCAGCGCCGTAGTTCCCAGGAGCAGAATCCCGGCCGCCCTCTGAGTCAGCGCAAGGCGGTCCGCGACCTCTTCGCCCGTCAGGCCTGGTCGCTCATGGAGCACCTCATGCAGCCCGAACTCGCAGGAAGCGTTCAGATGCTGGAAGGCGGCGTGCCCGAACAAGACGGGAACGAGGCCGGCCACAGAATCGGGGAGTGTCGTGTACGGGCCGGTGTCTCGCATCGTTGGTCTCTCGGCGCCCCTGCTACGGAACCATTCTTGCGTCGGCCTCGCTCAGACGCACCGCAAGTCCGGCGAGCAGTTTGTGCGTCAACTCGGGGAGCGAGTCGATGAGTTTGACGAATTCACTACGACTGAGAACGAGAAGGGTCATGTCCGTTGCCGCAATGACCGTGGCGTTGCGTGGGTTTCGCGTCAGTAATGCGAGCTCACCGAAGAAATCGCCCGGACCGAGGGCGTTGATCTTCTCACGGTTGCGCTGCACGATGGCCTCTCCCTCGAGAATGAGGAAGAATTCGTTCCCCACGTCGCCCTGGTGACACAGCACTTGTCCAGCCTCCACGCTCCTGTCGTCGGACACCCGGGCGATCGCTGCGAGCTCCCGCTGGGAGAAGCCACGGAAGAGCGGGATCCGGTCTGCCCCGAAGCGGACTGCCCAGGCGGCCAGCCATTGATCCTCACCCTTGAGGAAGCGCCGGTCCGAGGGCAGCATGTGGCGCAGCACGAGCACCGGCGCCGGCGCCTCCCCCACGTTCACCGAGGCATTCCGAGTCGATGGCAGGCGATAGCCCGGCGCGAACTCTCCCACCATCAGGCCACGCTCGGTGCAGCGGTTCTTCAGGTCATGGTGAGCCGCGATCACGACCCGCGCAGCGTCCCGAGGGTCGACATCGACAAAGACGACCACGAGGGTTCTCAACTGGGCATCGGCGCCGGTGAGCGGCAGCAGGGCCACGAAGCGCTCGATCATCTCATCCATGACCGACATCACGTCCTCGGGAGAGTGGCAGCCCGGTGCCGCGGCGTAGAACAAGGTACCCCGCGTGAGTGCTGGAGCAACAAAAGGGCAGACGACCCTCCCGAGGACAGGGTGCTGCTGTGCGATCACTTCGCGGATCCATCCATCGACGGCAGCAACCGGTTCAGACGCTGAACACCGGGCAACGGCATCCGCAGGAATGACAACGTCCGTCAACTTCTCCACCACGAGTAATCGCGACGCCCGAGCCGAATCTATCATCCCGAGCGGGTATCGTCCGCATTTGGCTTCGACGGTACCGAGAAGCGGGGATCGCGCTGCTATGATGCCCGGTCGCCGACGCGAGCAGGACTTGATGAAAAACTGGATTTTGCTGGCGGCACTGGCGAGCGGGATCGTCGGGGCCACGGCGGAAGATCGCACGGCGGCTCTCAAACTACCGATGGCCAAGAAAATCCCGAAGGTCGAAGTCCTCCACGGTGAGAAGGTCGTGGACGAGTACTTCTGGCTTCGCGACAGGAAGAACCCCGAGGTCCGGGCCTACCTCGAGAGCGAGAACGCCTACGCCGACGCCTTCATGAAACCGACGGAAGCCCTGCAGGCGAAGCTCTACGACGAGATGCTCGCGCGGATCAAGGAGACCGACCTCTCCGTTCCCTACCGGCAGGGCGATTACTTCTACTACTCGCGCACCGAGAAGGGGAAGCAGTACCCGATCTACTGCCGCAAGAAAGAGTCCCTCGAGGCCCCGGAGCAGGTGATGCTCGACGTCAACGAGCTCGCGCGCGGGGAGAAGTTCATGTCGGTCGCCGAGCGCGAAGTCTCCGACGACGGCAACCTCCTCGCCTACACGACCGACAACGTCGGCTTCCGCGAATACCGCCTCCGCGTCCGGGACCTCGCGACCGGCAAGGATTTCCACGAGACGGTCGAGAAGGTCTCCTCGGCGGCCTGGGCGGCGGACAACAAGACCCTCTTCTACACGACCGAGGATCGCGCCAAGCGCCCCTACCGGCTCTACCGGCACACGCTCGGAGCCGACCCGAAGACCGACGTTCTCGTCTTCGAGGAAAAGGACGAGATGTTCCGCGTCAACGTCCACCGCTCCACCAGCCGGAAGGTGATCTTCCTCGTGTCCGGATCGCACACGGCCGACGAGTGGCGGTACCTCCCGGCGGACAAGCCCGGCGGGGCCTTCGCGGTGATCTCCCCGCGGGAGAAGGACCACGAGTACGCGGTCGATCACCGCGGCGACCTCTTCTACATCCGGACCAACGCCGGTTGCCGCAACTTCCGCGTCGTCACGGCGCCAGTGGCGAGCCCCGGACGGGAGAACTGGAAGGAGTTTCTGCCCTGCCGCCCCGGCGTCATGGTGTCCGAGCTCCACGTCTTTTCCGGGCACGCCGTGGTCACCGAGCGGGAGGACGGCCTTCCCCGGATCCGGGTCATCGACCTGGCGACAAACGCGCAGCACCGGATCGAGTTTCCCGAGCCGGTGTACGCGGCCGGTCCGCGCGACAACGAGGAGTTCGAGACGCGGGTCCTCCGCTTCGACTACCAGTCCTTCACGACGCCGCCGTCCGTCTTCGACTACGACATGGAGACGCGGGAGAAGAAGCTCCTGAAGCGCATCGAGGTCCTCGGCGGCTACGACCCGGATCGCTATAAGTCGGAGCGCCGGTACGCGACGGCCGCCGACGGGACGAAGATCCCGATCTCGATCCTCAAACACAAGGGATTCGTCGCCGACGGCAAGGCGCCCCTGTGGCTCAACGGCTACGGCTCGTACGGCTTCCCGTCGCTGGTGATGTTCAACTCGAACCGCTTCACGCTCGTCGACCGCGGCTTCGTATACGCGATCGCCCACGTCCGGGGCGGCGGGGAGATGGGAAAGACCTGGCACGACGCCGGCAGGATGATGTCGAAGAAGAACACGTTCACCGACTTCATCGCGGTCGCCGAGCGGCTGATCGCCGACAGGTACACCTCGAAGGACCGCCTCGTCATCGAGGGGGGATCGGCCGGAGGCTTACTCATGGGCGCGGTCACGAACATGCGTCCCGACCTCTTCAAGGTCGTCGTGTCGCGGGTCCCCTTCGTGGACGTCGTCAACACGATGCTCGACGAGTCGCTGCCGCTGACGGTCGGCGAGTTCGAGGAGTGGGGCAATCCCCGCAAGAAGGAGGAATACGAATACATCCGGTCCTACAGCCCTTACGACAACCTCGCGGCGAAGGCCTATCCGACGATGCTCGTCAAGACTTCCTTCGACGACAGCCAGGTCATGTACTGGGAGCCGGCCAAGTACGTCGCGAAGCTGCGGGCCGTCAAGACCGACGCGAACCCGCTCGTCTTCAAGATCAACATAGCCGGCGGCCACGGCGGCTCCTCGGGCCGCTACGACCGCCTCAGAGAGCTCGCCTTCGACTACGCCTTCGTCCTGACGCAGCTCAGCCTGGCGTCCTGATATGTCAGATCTGACATAATCCCGGCGAGCTCAGGCTCGGGGCGCGGCGATCGTCGCGGCTGCGACTCTGCGCTTCCACAGCCAGGCCGCCAGAAAGAGGCCGCTCATCAGGAAGAGCGGGCCCGCGATGGCCGCGTACACGGGCCAGCGGAAGTGACCCCAGGCCCACAGGATGTACAGGACGGCGAGCGCCAGGAAGGCCAGCGAGCCGGCGAGTTCACGGCGCCAGGAAAGCGCCAGGACGAGAAGGACCAGCGCGGCCGGGCGAAGATGCATCAGGACAGCCAGCACCCCCTGGTCGAGCGCGTCCAGGGCGAAGACGGAGAGGAAGAGAGCGAAGACGACGCCCAGGATCCGCGGCGCCCAGGAGAGGGATCGGGACACGGATGGGGCCATCGATCTGGCGGGCTAAGCCGGAAGCCGGAGCCGACGGAGGAGGTCCTGGAAGCGCGGGTCGGACCGCAGCGGGTCGAAGGCCCGTTCGACGCCGAGGTAGACCAGCCGACCCGACCGCTCCTCGTAGGCTTTCTCCAGGCACTCGAAGGCCCTGTCCTTGTCGCCGAGCCCGACGTGGATGGGCGCGACCATCAGGGCGGAAACGAACCTCTTCTCGGACAGCGCGCGCAGATCCTCGAGGGCCCGCAAGGCCTCGGCCCTGCGGCCGGCGCGGGCGCAGGCGTAGCCGTACAGGGTCACAGGACTGGGATCGTTCGGCTCCAGGCGGCGGGCGGCCTCGGCCTCGGCGATGGCGAGATCAAAGCGGCCCTTGCCAGCCTGCGCGAATCCCAGGTACAGGCGCACCAGGAAGAATCCTCCGTTGAGCTCCGCGGTGTGGCCGAGCTCGCCCAGGGCGCGGTCGTACTGGCCTGCCCAGTACCGGGCGAGCCCGGCGTCCGTGTCGATCATGATGTTCAGGGGATCGAGCTCGCGGGCGCGCGCGATTTCGGCGAAGGACTCTTCGTAGCGTTTCGAGACCGACAGGAAGTTGGAGTACCACTGGTGGGCCTGCGCGTAGTTGGGGTTGGCGGCGATCGCCTTGCGGAACCCCTGCTCCGCGGCCGGGAAGCTCCAGTCGAACTCGTACTGGATGTCCGCGAGCACCGTCTGCGCCTCGGCGATCGTCGGGTCAAGCTCGAGCGCGCGGACCGCGGCGTAGCGCGCCTTGGGCAGGATCTCCCGGGGAGGCAGAATGTCGTAGAACGCGATCAGATCGTAGGAGTCGGCCAGGCCCGCGAAGGCCAGCGCATAGCGAGGATCCTTGCCGATCGCCTCCTGGAAGAACGCTATGCCTTTTTCGATCCCCTCCGGGTCCCTCCTGTTCCAGAAATACCGGCCCTTCAGGTAGAGGTCGAAGGCCTCCGGGTTCTGCGGGTGAATTCCGGATCGGCTCCTCTCCGCGGACGGCGCCAGACTGGCGCGCAGGGAGCGGGAGACGCTCCGCGCCATCTCGTCGGCCGCGAGCGAATCCGGAATCCTTCCGGGAGCCTTCTCCGCCCAGAGCCGCGTGCCGCGGCGAACGTCCACGAGCTCGGCCTCGGCGACCAGAGCCTTTTCGCGGCGCAGGAGCCGCCCCGTCAGGACCGCCCGGACGCCCAGCTCGCGCGCTGCCTTCAGGGGATCCTTTCCCTTGTACTGGAGGACCGTCGTCCAGGCGAGGACCCGCACGTTTTCGAGCCGCGAGAGGCTCTGGATCAGGCTCTCGGCCAGGCCGTCGCTCAGATATTCCGCTTCGGGGTCTCCGCTCGCGTTGACGAAGGGCAGGACAGCCAGAGAGTCGAGCTTGCCCCCCGTCATCCGGGGGAAAACGGCGACGCCGGCAGCGACCACGGCGACCGCAGCGGTGAGAAGGAGGAGGCGCCGGCGCGCTTCACGCTTGTTCCGGTCGGGACCAGGACCGTGCCGGTCGGGCGGCGGTGTCGGCCGGAGGGCTGTCCTCGCGACATTCAGCGCGAACGCCAGATCGCGCGCCGACTGGAAGCGCGCCTCCGGCCTCTTGGCGAGACAGCGCAGGATGATCATCCGGACGTCTTCGGGCAAAGTCATCAGGTCCGCGGGATCCAGCGGCTCTTCCTTGAGCGTCGCGACGAGGGCCTCGGCCGCGGTTTCGCCGGAAAAGGCTCGCCGCCCCGTCACCGTCTCGTAGAGGATGCAGCCCAGGGCAAAGATGTCGCTCCTCTCGTCCGCCCGCCTTCCGCGCACCTGCTCGGGTGAGATGTAGCCGGGGGTTCCCGCGATAACCCCGCTCTCCGTGGAGAACGGAGTCTGCGCATTCGGCCCCTTCGCTGTCTCCGCGTCGTAGTGCGCCAGGCCGAAGTCCAGGATCTTGACGTGGCCCTTTGCTGTAAGGAAGACGTTGTCGGGCTTCAGATCCCGGTGGATGACGCCGCAGCCGTGAGCGGCGGCCAGGCCCTCGGCGATCGAGAGGCCGATCTCGACCGCGGAGCGCCAGGGTACCGCGCCGCGCTGGAGCCGGTCGCCCAGCGTCTCGCCGACCAGGAGCTCCGTGACGACGAACGGTATCCCGGCCTCGTTGCCGACATCATGGATGTCGAGAATGTTCGAATCCGTCAGGGCTGCAAGCGCGCGAGCCTCCCGCTCGAATCGCGCCAGCGCCGCGGGATCTCGCGCAAAATCGTCGGGCGGAGTCTTGATTACGACCTCCCGCTCCAGGCGGGTATCACGGGCGCGGTAAACGGTCCCCATTGGACCCCCGCGCATCAGCGACAGGATCTCGTAAGGGCCCAGGCGGAAACCTGACGGCAGGGCCACGGAACTGCATTCAGGCTCCCAGAACCGCGGCGCGCCAGTCAAGAGGCAGCCGACACCGGATTCAGCGGCGCTTTCGGAACTCCTTGCTCCAGAGCAGGTAAACCGACGCGCCTCCGGACCTCGCGGCCCCGTTTCGCTGCCGTAGGAGGTCGAAGTTGTAGGCGTAGTCGAGCTCCAGGCTGGAATCCCAGTAGAGCCCGCTCGTCAGACCGGCGGTGACGGCCCGGAAGTTTTCGGTCCGGTTCTCGACGAGGCCCGCGGGCGAAAATCGCGGGCGCTCGAACCGCGCGAGCGTGCCGCGCGCCTGGAGGTAGAGAAAGAAGAAGACCTGATAGCGGTACTCCAGATTGACGACGCCGTAGCGGGAAGTGGGGAACTCATCGAAGGCGGCCGCCGGCAGGATCGGCTGAGACAGCGCCTCGAAGTCGCCGGCGTTCGAGCCCCCTCCCAGGCGGAAGGCGGAGAAGCGGTCGAGATGATGTCCCGCCGCCGCGTAGGCTGAGGCGATAAGACTGTGGCGCTCGCCCGGGACGCCGGGGACTCCGGCCGCAGCCATGGCGAAGACCGAAACCGCCTGCCAGCTCGCATCCTTCTCCCCGCTCTGGATACCGGAGACCGATCCTCCCCAGTCCTCCCATCGGGCACGCTGACCCGCGAAGGCATCGAGCCCCGCCGCCCAGCCCCGGTGTGGAAGCTCCAGGATGTTGCGCTCGAAGGTGTCCGCGCGGATGCGGAGGTGAAATCTCCCTTCGTAAGTGTTTCTCGGCAGCAGGAAGGTCGCCTCGGTGTCGTCGCCGCGAGAAAAGTAGAGATAACCCGGCTCGTAGGTGATCGCCGCCTCGAAGGCGTTGTCCTGGTGCCCGGGCGGAAGGGAGCGGTAGTAGCCGAGTCCCGCGCCCGCCCGCACGTACCCCCACGTCAACTCTTCCGGGGCGATGCGGCGCCCCTCGACGTACTCCGAGCGGCCAAAAGGGAGCGTCAGGTTCTCGAAAGAGGCAACCGCTTCGAGGCCGTTCCCGAGCCCGCGAGAATATCGGACGTCGTCGTAGAGTCCGGAGACGACGGCGCGCAGACGCGAGTCGCCGCCCGGCGGGTTGCGCCAGAGGAAGAGCCCGCCGGCAGGCACGAAGGCGCGCTGCTCGAGGCCTTCCGGAATCCACTGGAAGCCGAGCGAGACCGCCGTGACGCGGGTCCGATCTCGCTCGGCAACCGTCAGCGCCTTGCCGAAGAGAGTTCCCGTGTAGCTCTCTCCGGCCCGCGGCGTTCGCTCAACTTGAGCGGAAGCGCCCTCCGCCAGAAGAAGCGCGAGCAGGATGTACAGCGGAAGGCGCCCCGCGGATCTCATCGCCGTTCAAGGACGGCCGAGCACTTTACCTGAGGACTTTCAGATTCGCCGCAACGCCGGCGTGGTCCGAGGGCCAGATCAGCGATATGCCGTTGAAGACCCTGTCGGTCGCCGGGTCGTTCCCGAGCAGGTCCACGCCGAGAGTACCGAAGTCGCCAGCGGCCCGGTAGAGGACGAGGTCGATCCGCCCCTCGTCGTCGGTCGGAACCGGAAGAACCGGGCTCAGAAGCAACTCATCGGCGCAGCACGTACTGACGAATTCGCCCGGATGCGCCTGGAACCAGGCATCCGTGAAGCCGCCGCCGATGAAGGAATCGTAGGCCGCGCTCGTCGCATCGCCATTGGCGTTGGAGTTGGCGTCGGCCACGAGGATGACCGGCAGCCCGGTGTAGGCGGGCCCGGCGAGGATCTCAAGCGCCTGCGCGTCCCGAACCTCCTCGGAATCGGCCTCGAGATGAGTCGTCACGAAACGAAAGCTCCGGCCATGCAATCTCGCATCCACCGAGGCCCAGCCTCGGAGCAAAACGAACGTGAAGTCGGGGGAGACCGGGAATTCGAGGTTCGTCGCGAAGTGGCCGTCCTGCGAGTTGAAGAGCGTCAGGCCGGGATCCTTCCGAGCCAGGATGACTTCTCGCTCTGTCAGTCGGATATCGGAAAGGACACCCTCCAGAGCCGCTTCCTCCGACAGGAACCCGGGGAGTTCCACGTCGAAGCCCTTCTCCTCGGACACCACGGCGTAGTGGAGACCGCGCGCTTCGAGGGCCTGAAGCAGGATCTCGACAAAGTCGTACTCGACGTGGTGAGCGTTGCCCATGATGAAGTCTGCCGGCGTCTGGCTGCGCCACAGCTCCGCCTCCTGGAGTCCGACCAGATCCGGTCTCGCGGCGGCAATCTCGCCGGCGATTCCTTCGGCCCGAGCGGGGAAGTCCGTAAACTTCACCTTGGCCCAGAGCTCCGAGACCGCCGCGATGATGGTAGCCGGGTCTCCCGAGAGGAAGGCGGCCTCGGCTGCCGCCAGGTCAGCGCCTACGTAAAGGTTCCTCGTCATCACCGTGACGGTCCCCGCGTTGCCCGCCTCGGGAGACGAAGCCGCCGCGAGGCGCGGCGCGACGATCGCGATGGCCAGGAAAGCCACAAAAACGGATGAGATACGGCTGAGGTTCCGGTAGGAGTTCATAGCGGATCTCCTTTTTCGAATGTGCGTACTTCAGGCCAGATACGGTCGCCAGATCCGTTCGAATCATTTCCCGATTCACCTCTGGAAGGCCGGGTTTCGAGGCCATTCATGGCCCCTCCTTGGAGGCCACGGAATCGACGACCGGCTCCAGCCGGACGACGATCCGCGCGGGCTCTAGCCGGTAGGCCCCTCCGTTCTGAAAATCCATCCAGAACCCGGCGGCCGGGACCAGAGCCCCGCCGGCCAACGCCCCGGTCGCCGCATTGTCGAGCCCGGTCCAGGCGTCGCCGGAGGAGGCCCCGCCGCCGATCGCGCCGGCCGCGACCCCCGCAGGAACCCCGATCAGGTTCAGCCAAACGAGCCCCGAAGTCCGGCGCTCGAGCAGGACAGTCTTCAGTGCGAAGCCTTCCTTCTCGATCCTCACCTCGGTGTTCTTAGCCTTGCGGGGAAGCTTCAGGACTCCGGGAGTCGTCACCTGCTGATCGCCTGCCGTGGCGGTGGCGCCCGGAGGGTCCGTGAAAATCTCGACCTTCTGCCGGGTGCCGTGGAAGACGCTCGCGCATCCCCCCGAAAGTATGGTCAACGCGAGCAGGACCGGAGCCAACCGCGTGATCTGCCATGTCCGAAAGCTCATGGCTACCTCCTTTCCCGGCGTTTTCTCCGAAACGTTCTGTCGAGCGATCCGTGCCGCCGCAACGTCCTTATCCAGCGAGGATCACGATCGCGCTTTCGGCGGGAGAAGTCTTTTGAAACTGCTGCGGTTCTTCTGGCTTTCTTCTGGTTTTCGCGGAGCTTGCCGGCTCTTGGGGAATCAGGCCGCCCGGCGGAGAGGGATAATCAGGGCCGTCGCCCTCGCGGAGAAGGCTTTGGCAACTGCTGGGATTCCTCCGGCTTTGCTCTGACGGCTCCGGGCATGCGCGTCGTCTTCGGCGACTGCACGTTTGACTCGGACACGCGGGAGCTCCTGCGCGGCGGCGCCCCCGTTCACCTGTCTCCGAAGGCCTTCCGCCTGCTCGAGCTGCTCCTCGAGAACCGGCCGCGGGCGCTTTCCAAGGAGGAGCTTCAGGAGAAGCTCTGGCCTAAGACGTTCGTGTCCGAGGCGAACCTCGCGGGCCTCGCGGCCGAGGCGCGCCGCGCGATCGGCGACCCGGCGCGAGGATCGAGGCTCCTGCGGACGGTTTACGGATTCGGCTACAGGTTCTCAGGAGAGGTCCGGGAGAGGCCATCGGGCGTCCCTCTCTTGGACCGTTATCTCCTCGACCGGGACGGGGAGGAGATCGCGCTCGAGCCGGGCGAAAACATCCTGGGTCGCGACGCCACCGCCTCCGTCCTCATCGACGACGGCACGGTTTCGCGCCGGCATGCCCGCATCACGATCGCGGGCGGCAAAGCCGCAATAGAAGACCTCGGCAGCAAGAACGGAACCTTCGTGAACGGCAAGCGGCTCGGCACAGGACCGCTGTCGCTTGCCGCAGGCGACCAGATTCAGATGGGTTCTGTTTTCCTCACCTTCCGGGTCCTCTCCCCCGGCAAGTCCACCACGACCCTCCGGAGCTCCGGCCGCCAGCAAAAAAGCCTCCGGAAACTTCG
>JAWOLE010000071.1:0-5983 GCA_033853815.1 Thermoanaerobaculia bacterium | reverse complement strand
ATCCGGACCGCCGAGGAAGACCAGGCCGCCGTCACCCCGGTCACCTGATCGGGTGATCGGGTGATCGAGCCATCGGGTGATTGAAGGCCCGGGTCAATCGCGCGATCACCCGATCGCAGATCGCCCGATTCCTCTTCGAATCTCCTCGATCTGTGCGGCGTGGCGCTCGGTGTGACCCGCGAGGTGAAGGAGCCACTGGAAGCCGTCGATGACGCCGACGTAGGGGTGGGGGGCGAAGCGGTCGCGCAGAGGCTCGGACGTCTCCCGCACGTAGGCGAGGTTCGCGGCGCGCCGCTCCTGGAATGTCCGGAGCGCCTCCTCGCGCGTGGCGAAACGCCCTTTCGGGCGGATGCGCTCGGGCGACTCGTCCTTACCGGACCGGTCGCGCAGGCGGCGGCGCACCAGGTCGTCCTTGCCCCGGATCTCGCGGCGGTCCTCCTCGGAGGGCCGCATCATGGCGGGGCCGGCGAAAAATCTCGGCAGCGGCAGCTCGGCCGCCGTGATGTGTTCGAAGCATTCGGCGACCGACCAGCCCTGCGACTCCGGCCGGCGGCGCCACTCCTCCTCGGTCAGGCCGTCCACGGCCTCGAGCAGCCGCCTCCGAGACTCCTCGAGCTCGGCGATCGCGGCAGACCTCTCTTCCGTAGTCAGCGGTGGCATTGAGACCTCCGGCTAAATCCTAACGCCGCGGCTTTCGGCCGTGAGCGGTCGCTGCGCGACCGGCGGCCGAGAGTTTAAAATACCAGGGCCCACGCCAACTTGCGTTCCGGGTGACCAGGAAGGGACCGGGCTAGACTCTCTCCTTCGTGAAACACATTGGGGCGCTTCTCTTCGTCGCCGCGCTGGCCGGCTGCGCGACTCTCTCGGTTCGGCCGGCGGCGATGACCCTCGACGAGAAGATCGGACAGCTCTTCGTCTACACCCTTCCCGGCGCCTTCATGAACGAAGGCTCTCCGGAATATCGCCGCCTCCTTCATCAGGTCCTCGACAACCACGTCGGCGGCCTTCACTGGGCGACGTGGTCGAATGTCTACGAAACGGCCTTCCTGAACCGGCGCCTCCGGCGGCTTTCGAAAGTTCCTCTCCTCATCGGAGCGGACCTGGAGGCCGGCGTCGGGATGCGGTTTGCCGGCACGACCTACTGGCCCTGGGCGATGGCGGTGGGCGCGACGGGGGACGCAGAGCTCGCACGGCGGGAAGGAGAAGTGGTCGGCGAGGAGGCCCGCGCCATCGGTTTGAACGTGATCGCCGCGCCGGTGGCCGACGTCAACGTCAATCCGGACAACCCGGTCATCAACGTCCGCAGCTTCGGCGAGGATCCGCAGGAGGTCGCCTGCTTCGTGGCGGCCTTCATACGCGGCGTCCAGTCGCGCGGCGTGATCGCGACCGTCAAGCACTTCCCGGGCCACGGCGACACCCGCACGGACTCGCACCGCGCGCTTCCCGTCCTGGACGTTTCGCGCGAGAGGCTCGAAAGTGTCGAGCTCGTCCCCTTCCGCGCCGCGATCGCGGCCGGCGTCGGGGCCGTGATGACGGCTCATCTGGCCGTCCCGGCCCTCGACTCGACTCCGGTCCCCGAGCGCGCCGAGGGTCCAAGCGAGAATCCCTACACGCACGACCCGGGTGAAGTCACCCGCAACGGGTCGATGCCCGCCTCCCTTTCGCCGGTCCTGACTCAGTCGCTGCTGCGCGGAGAGCTCGGCTTCAACGGGCTCGTCGAGACCGACGCCCTGGATATGGGCGGGATCGTGGACCACTTCGACGCCGGAGAGGCCGCCGTGCGCGCGATCCTGGCGGGAGCGGACGAGATTCTCGGCTCTCCCGACATCGACGCGGCCATGGCGGGCGTTCGCCGGGCGGTCGCGTCGGGCAGGATCTCGGAGGCACGTCTCGATGAGTCCCTGCGGCGCATCCTCTCGGCCAAGGAGCGCGCCGGGACGCCGGAGCCCGAGTTCGAGGACATCTTCCGCGTCGTGGACAGCCCGGCGCACCGGGCCGTTGCGGAGGAGATCGCGCGCCGGTCCCTGACGCTCGTGCGCGAGGCGCCGGGCGCTCTGCCGCTCGATCCCGGGCTGAAGGTCCTCCATGTGATCGCCAGCGACGGCGACCAGGGAAAGGTCGGGGAGGAGATCGCGCGCGAGGTGCGGTCGCGTTTGAAGAGTCCTCCCGAGACCGTGTTTCTCGACGCGCGCGGCGACGCGGCGCCGGGCGAAGGCCTGGTCGAGGCCGCGGGCAGGGCGGACGCCGTTCTGCTCTCCCTCTTCGTGCGTTTTCGCAGCGGCCGCGGCACGCTCGCCCTGCCGGAGGCCCAGCAGTCGCTGATCACCAGGATTGCTTCCTCGGGAGCGCGTGTCGTCGCGGTGTCCTTCGGCACCCCGTATCTCCTTCGAGACCTTCCGGCCCTCCCGACTTACCTGGCCGCCTATGGCGGTCAGCCGGACGTGCAGACGGCCGCGGCGCAAGCGCTCTTCGGCGAGGCGCCCATCACCGGGCATCTTCCCGTGACGATCCCCGGCCTCGCGCCTCGGGGCACGGGGATTCAAAAGACGACTGGGAGACTGGGGGACTGGGGGACTGGGAGACGCAACGAGGGAAGCCTGCGATGAGTTTCCTCGCTCTGTTTCTGGCATTGGCGGTGGGCCCAAGGACGACCCACGGCGGTCTCGCGGCCCAGAGGCTCGCCCGCATCGATGGCGTCGTCGAGGAATCGATCGCGAAACACGAGCTGCCGGGCGCGGTCGTCCTCGTCGGTCGAGGAGGGAAGACCGTCTTCCTCAGGGCCTACGGCAACCGCGCGGTCGAGCCAGTCGCCGAGCCCATGACCGTGGACACGATCTTCGACATGGCGTCACTGACGAAGACCGTCGCGACCGCGCCCTCGGTGATGATCCTGGTCGAGGAGGGGAAGCTGGCACTCTCGGATCCCGTCGTCCGATACATTCCGGACTTCGCGGCGGAAGGGGGCGATCGAAGCAAGGTCACGATCGAGCAGCTCCTGACCCACCGCGCCGGATTGCCGCCCGACGATCCGCTCGACCTCTACACGGGCACCCCCGAGGAGATCTTCGCGCGCAAGTACCGGCAGCCCCTGGCGACTCCTCCCGGCTCGCGGTTCGTCTACTCCGACGTCGGCTACGAAGTGCTGGGAGAAGTCGTCCGCCGCGTCTCGGGCGAGCCCCTCGACCGGTTTGCCGAGGAACGCATCTTCCGCCCGCTCGGCATGAAGGAGACCTTCTTCAATCCGCTCCCGCCCGGCGGTGGGGCGAGGGGGCAGCCGGCTCGCCTGCACGGAATCCCGATCTCTCGTTTCGCCCCGACCGAAAAGCGAGACGGCCGCTGGATGCGGGGCGAAGTCCACGACCCGCGCGCCTACGCCCTGGGCGGTGTCGCCGGCCACGCCGGCCTTTTCTCGACCGCTGCGGACCTCGCGAAGTTCTGCCGGATGATCCTCGCGGGCGGCAGGCTCGGCCGCGCGCGCGTCCTTTCTCCGCTCGGCGTCGAGGCGATGACGCGGCCGCGCCTCTACGGCGACGGGGACCTGCGCGGCCTGGGCTGGGACATCGCGACCGCGTACTCCCGCAACCGCGGCGACCTCTTCCCCGCGGGCTCCTTCGGGCACACGGGCTTCACCGGCACGGCGCTCTGGATCGATCCCGCCTCCGGGACCTTCGTTGTCTTCCTGTCCAACCGCGTGCACCCGGACGGCAAGGGGGACGTCCTGAGGCTGCGCGCGGTCGTTTCCTCGATCGTTGCAGCCGCGGTCACCGAGGACGTCCGGCCGCGCGCCCGCGCTCTCGCCGCGCGCCTGCCCCGGCCCTCGCGCGAGGTCGCGGCGGGGATCGACGTGCTCGCCTCGGAGGGCTTCCGCGAGATCGCCGGCAAGCGCGTGGGCTTGCTCACGAACGCGACGGGCCGGGCGCGCGACGGCCGCTCGACGATCGAGGTCCTGACCTCTCCGGAGGCGAAGAAGGCCGGGGTCACGCTCGTGCGCCTCTTCTCGCCGGAGCACGGCCCTCGCACCGACGCCGACGCGCCCGTGGCCGATCAGAAGGACCCGGCGACCGGGCTTCCGATCGTCTCGCTCTACGGCGAGCGCCGGCGCCCGAAGCCCGAGGAGCTCTCCGACCTCGACGCGCTCCTGCTCGACATCCAGGACGTCGGCGTCCGCTTCTACACCTACGTCACGACGGGCGGATATCTCGTCGAGGAGGCCGCCCGGGCGAAGATCCCTCTCATCGTCCTCGACAGGCCGGATCCGATCGGCGGGATGGTGGTCGAAGGGCCCCTGGCCGACCGCGACAAGCTCTCTTTTACCGCGTACGAGGAGATTCCCGTGCGCTACGGCATGACGCCAGGCGAGATGGCCCAGTTCGTCAACGGTGAGAAGAAGTTCTCAGCCGATGTTCGCGTCATCAAGATGCGCGGGTGGTCGCGCGAGCTCTGGTACGACGAGACAGGTCTCGAGTGGGTCAACCCGTCCCCCAACATGCGCTCGCTCGAGGAGGCGGTTCTTTATCCGGGAATCGGCCTGCTCGAGACGACGAACATCTCCGTCGGCCGCGGCACCGACACGCCCTTCGAGGTGATCGGCGCGCCCTGGCTGGACGGCGCGAGGCTCGCCCGGGTGCTTGAGGCGCGGGCGATCCCCGGAGTCCGCTTCTCGCCGGTCCACTTCACTCCGTCCGCCTCGGTCTTCGCGGGGGAGCGTTGCGGCGGCGTGCGGCTCGACGTCGTGGACCGCGACGCCCTTCGCCCCGTCTCTCTCGGCATTGAGATAGCGGTCGCGCTGCGCGAGCTCTATCCGGCGGACTGGGACCGCAAGGGCTTCATCCGGCTGCTCGCCAACGGCGACGCCTTCAACCGCCTGGAGAGAGGAGACACCGCCCCCGCGATCATCGCCTCCTGGCAGAAGGCCCGGGAAGCCTTCGAGAAACGCCGCGCGAAGTACCTACTCTACTGACGGAACGATCGCCTCGGCCTCGATCTCGACAAGCATCTCGGGCGAGATCAGGCGCGAGACCTCCACCATCGACGTGGCGGGCAGAACTCCGCGGAAGAACTCGCCGTGCGCCTTTCCGACCTTCTCCCAGTCGTCGATGTTCGTGACGTAGATCCGCGTGCGCACGACGTCGGAGAGCGAGGCGCCGGCCTTCTTCAGGGCCGCTTCGATGTTCCGAAGTGTCTGCGCCGCTTGGGCGTAAGCGTCGCCGGCGCCCACGATCTTCCCATCCGCTCCGGTCGCCGTCGTCCCGGACACGTGAACGACGTCGCCGACCCGCACCGCGCGCGAGTATCCGACGACCGGCTCCCAGGGAGTTCCGGAGGAGACGTTGCGCCGCTTCACCCTCCGGCTACCGCTCGAGGTAGGTGTAGCGAGGGAAGACGGCTTCGAATTCCCGGTAGATCGACTGGATCTCGTCCTTCTTGATCGGCCGATTGGCCACTCGCCGCAGCTGCTTGCCGATCGAGTCGAGGATCTCGGTCTTGTCGTAGTTCATGTACTCGAGCACCCGCTCGCAGCTCTCCCCGGGCAGCACGTCCTCGATGTGGGACTTGCCGTCGTCGTCCACGGTCACCAGGACCTCGTGCGCCTCGCCGAAGAGGTTATGTAGGTCGCCGAGCACGTCCTGGTAGGCGCCCATCAGGCAGAAGGCGATGTAGTACGGCTCGTCGCTCTTGAAGGAGTGGAGCGGCAGGGTCTCCTTGATGTCCCGCAGGTCGATGAACTTGTCGATCTTTCCGTCGGAGTCGCAGGTGATGTCGGCGAGGGTCCCCAGTTCGGCCGGCCGCTCGTTCAAGCGGTGGATGGGGAGAATCGGGAAGAGCTGGTCGATCGCCCAGGAGTCCGGCAGCGATTGGAAGACGGAGAAGTTGCAGACGTAGGTGTCGGCCAGCATCTTCTCCATGTCCTCGAACTCCTCGGGGATCTCCTTCAAAGTCCGCAGGTCCCGGTGGATGCGCTCGCAGATGTGCCAGAAGAGGA
>JAWOLE010000070.1:0-13618 GCA_033853815.1 Thermoanaerobaculia bacterium | reverse complement strand
GGTTGTCCGTCGCGACGTGGAAGAACTGGGCCGTCGGCTGGTTGTACCAGGAGCTCCAGGTCTCGCCGCCGTTGACCGAGATCGTGGCGCCCTGGTCGCTTCCCAGGATGAGGATCCTCGGGTTCTCCGGGTTGATCCAGATCCTGTGGTAGTCGTCGCCTCCCGGCGCCCCTTTGATCGCGGTGAAGTTCGCGCCGCCGTCGGTGGAGCGGTAGGTCGAGGTGTTGGCGCAGTACAGGACGTCGGGATTTGTCGGGTCCACCTTGACTTCCGCGAAGTCGTCGCCGCGTCCCGTCACGCGGTTCTCGGAATTGACGCGCCGCCAGCTCTCGCCGGCGTCGTCGGAGCGGAAGAGCCCGCCCGCCCGGTTCGAGGCCGAGACCACCGCGTACATCCTGCGGCCGTCGCTCGGAGCGATGCCGATGCCGATGCGCCCCAGGCCCTGGGCCGCTCCCGGCAGGCCCCTGGTCAGCGGCCGCCAGCTCGTCCCTCCGTCGGCGGACACGAAGAGGCCGCTTCCCGGCCCTTCGTACGCGTTGCCGTACTCCCAGGGCCCCTGCCGCGCCGCCCAGAGGACGGCGTACACCTTCGCGGGGTTGGCCGGATCGAAGGCGAGATCGACGGCGCCCGTGTCCTGGTCCCTGTAGAGGACTTTCTGCCAGGACTCGCCGCCATCGGTCGAGCGGAAGACGCCGCGCTCCGCGTTGGGGCCGTAAGGGTGCCCGAGCACCGCGACGAAGACCCGCCTGGCGTCTCGAGGATCGACGAGGATCGCCCCGATCTGCCGGCCGTCGGAGAGTCCCATGTGCCGCCACGTCCTTCCGGCGTCGGCGGACTTGTAGACCCCGTCTCCGACGGAGAGGTCGGGGCGCTGGAGCCCTTCGCCGCTTCCCACGTAAACCACGTTCGGATCGGAGGGCGCGACCGCGAGCGCTCCGATCGAGCCCGTCGGCTGGGCGTCGAAGATCGGCGTCCACACGCGGCCGGCGTCGGTCGTCTTCCACACTCCTCCGTTGTTGGCGGCCATGTAGAAGACGTTCGGCTGTCCGGGCACGCCGCTGACGGCGACCGTGCGTCCTCCCCGGAAGGGCCCGATCATCCGCCAGCGCATCTCACCAAAGCGCACAGAATCAAAGGGCTGCGCCTCACCCGAGGCCGACGCTGCTGCCAGAAGAGCGAGGCAGACCACCATGCGCATCTGGAGAGTCTTCATCTTGATTCCTTTCCTCCGGCGGAGGAGCATTATCCCCGGAGCCTGGACGCGGCGCGCGTCTTCGCGTGCCGCGCGTGTTGGCCCGGGAGGGCGGCATGAGGAAATGGCTGCTGGCGGCCTCGATTCTCTCCCTGTTCGCCTCTCTGACCGCTTGCGCGCACCGCAACGCGGCGTACGGCTACGGCGTCGGCGGCGTTTTCCCGGAAGGCTGCGAATTCGACGAGGAGTGCTACGCGGGACCGCAGTACACCTGCGTCTTCTACCAGCCGCCGGCGGCGCCCGCCCGCCTGGAGATCGCCCTCGCGAGGCCCCATGGCTCTCCGCGCGTCATCGGCCCCCGCGAGGGTCTGGCCGGCGGTTCCCCGGGGCCGAGCGCCCCGTCGGTTACGAGTTCCATGCCTCCGTCGCCTCCTCCGGTCGCGCGCGCGCCCGTCGTGCTGTCATCGCCTCCGTCGGGCGGCCGGGCACCGCAGAGTCGCGACTGACCCGGTCCATCCGGGCGTAGACTGGATAGCGTGAGAATCCGGGCGGCCGGTCTCGCGGCTCTGCTCGTCCTGGCCGGCGGCCTTCAAGCGCAGCAGCGCCTCGAGCCGCCGAGCCCGCTGGAGCCCAAGTCCGGCAATCCGTTTCTTCGCGACGGGGATTCCCATTACGCGCGCCGCCAGGACAAACGCGTCGGGGCGACGGCGGACAGGACCGAGATCGCCGCGGCCGTGCGCGCTTACGACACCGCCGCGCAGGCGGCCGACAACCTGGAGGCGCGATGGAAGCTCGCGCGCGCTCTCGTCTTCCAGGGCCTCTACACGGAGATGGAGCCCTCCGCGCGTCAGGCCGTGTTCGAGAAGGCCCGCCGGGTCTCGGAAGACGGGATTTCCATCCTGGAGCGCCGCGCCCGGCGCGCGGGAGCCAACGAATTCACCGCTCTTTCGCCCGAGGAGATCGCGGCGGCCGTGCACAAGGACCACGACGCCTCACCGACCTTCTACTGGGCGGCGGTCTCCTGGGGACAATGGGCCGTGGCCCGCGGAAAGGAAGAGGCGACCCGACTCGGCGCCGCACAGAGGGTCCGGACCTACGCCATGGTCCTGATCGCGCTCGACCCCGGTTTCGAGGACGGCGGCGGCTACCGGGTCCTCGGCCGGCTCCACGACCGGGCGCCGCGCATGCAATCGGAAACGGAGTGGGTGTCGCACGCGGAAGCTCTCCGCAACCTTCGTCTGGCGGCCAGGACGGACTCCGCCAACTTCGCGAACCGCCTCTACCTCGCCGAGGCCCTGGCCTCGGGCTCCGCCGCGGATCGCGCCGAAGCCGTCCGGATCGCCGAGGGTCTCCTCTCCGACGCTCCCTCTCCGACGCGGATCGTCGAGGAGCTGCGGCTCCAGAGAGAGGCGGCTGAGGATCTTCGCCTCTGGAAGTAGCGCGCCCTCTCGGAAGGTCAGGGATGTCCCTCCGGGGCGACGGCGGCCGGCAGAACGGGCAATGGCAAGAGCGTTTCCGCGCCGTCTTTTCAAGGGCTTTAGGAATCCTTAGGACCGCCGCGCCCGGGGCATGGAAGTTGCCCTCCGCAATGCCGAAGGAGGGTCACATCGATGCTCCAGAAAGCAAGAGGCATTCGTTGGATCGCGGCCGGCGTGTTCGCGGCGACGCTTCTGGCTCTGGCCCCGCCTGCCTACGCCTGGGGCGGGCGGCCGTTCTCGCGTTCGTTCGTCGCGCCGCGCGCGAGGTTTCATGCGTTCGCGAGACCGTTCGTCGGGAGGCCGTTCTTTCCGCGCGCCCGGTTCATTCACCGGAGCCCGTTCTTCCGGCCGCACCGCTTCGTGAGGGTCTTCGTTCCCTTCCCGTTCCCTCACTTCGCCGTGCGGTCGGCTTTCTACGGCCCGGTCTACGACCCGGGGTGTTACCCGTACTGAGCAAAGGGCCTCCCCGGATCGGCCCTTTTCCCGGCGCATGACGCCGGGACGAATTCGGGCGGCGCGACTGCTCGCGGCCGCCGCCGACCTCGTGCAGATCGTGGGATTTCCGCTCTTTGTCGGAGGGGGAGCGTCTCCCTGGAACGACGCTCTCGATTTCGCGGTCGCGGCGGCGGTGACGGCGCTCGTCGGGTGGCACTGGGCGTTTCTTCCATCCTTCTTCGCCGAGCTCGTGCCGGGCCTCGACCTCGTGCCAACCTGGACCGCCGCGGTTTTCCTGGCCACGCGCGGCAAAGCCCGGAGGGTCAGCCCGGAGACGGACCGGGAAGGCGCGATCGATACCGAGGTCGTTTCCGCCAGTCCGAGCGCCCCTCCGGCCGGCGCCGATGACCAGCAAAGGACCTCGAACGAGATAGTCCCTAGATAATCGTCTTTCTTCAGCCTCGAAGTGCCATCGCGGAGCCCGCGTGAACGCTTCTCCGCGACACTGTCCCCCCAGTTCGCGGCGCGCGTAGTCTCCCGACGAAGGAGGGAGGAGGCGCGCGCCGCGGGAGCGAAGCGCTTGCGCGGGGTCAGGCAAGCGATCGAGGCCGCATCCGGCCGAGTCGCTTGCCGGTCCGTCCGCAGGACGGAGACCTCGCACAAGCGCGGAGCGACGGTTAGCGGGGGAGCTTCTTCTCCAGGTCGTTGAGGCGCTTCTCGAGCTCCTCGACGCGGTCCCGAAGACGATCGAGCTCCTCCGGGCGGCTTTGAAGGACCCAGGCGTGCCGGCCGATGTCGCGTCCGACGTCCCGGCCGATCCTGCGTCCGAGATCGCCGAGGTCTCCCATGTCGATCTCGGGGCCGCGGCGCTCCTCGATCCTGGCGGTCAGGGATTTCGCGGTGCGATCGCGCGAGACCTCGAGCTTCAACGAGTCGCCGGACTTCCGGCGCCGCACCGCGCGCGTCAGGTCGGAACCGGACTCGATCCGCTCGCCGTCGGCCCGCGTGATGATGTCGCCGACCTGGACGCCCGCCTTCGCCGCCGGGCTGTCTTTCTCGACTCCCGCAACCAGGACTCCCGCGTCCTTCGGGGCGCCGAAGTGAGCGCGCAGCTCGGGTGTCATCTCCAGGAGGCGCACGCCCAGGTAGCCCCGGCGCGACCGCCCCGGCCAGCCCCAGACGAACGTCTCATCGCCGGGCTCGTCCCCATCGGAAACGACGACATCGCCGTCGGTGACGACCACTTTCTTTTCCTTCTTCGGAGGCGGATCGTCGTTCGCGCCGGCTGGAAGGGCCCAGGAGGCGAGGAGGAGAACAGCGAGGGGCGCGGCTTTCCACGTTGTCGTAAGCATTTCCGGAGTCACTCCTTTCGCTCTCGGAGACGACTTCACAGGTGAAAGGTTTCGCTCCGTCGTTCCGCGCTTGCGCGGGATCTGCGCCTCTCGGCGCACCGGGGCGCGGCTCGCTCGGATGCGAGCTCGACCGCGCCCCTGATCCCTTGCAAGCGCTACGCTCCCGCGGCGCGCGCCTCCTCCCTCCTTCGTCGGGAGACTACGCGCGCCGCGAGCGAAGTGAGACACGGCCGCTGGCCCACGAGGCACGGCCAGGCTCCCTCATCTGGCAAGTAACAGGGTGATCGTGTGGGCGTCGCCGTTGGCGGTGACGAGGTCGGCGCGTTTGTTGCCGTCGAAGTCGGCCAGGAGAATGTGCCAGAAGTGTCCGCCCACGGGAACGCGAACCGTCCGGGAAGGAGAGAGGCCACCGGGCCCGCCGAAGGCGACCGTGACGTCGCCCGTGTCGGCGTTGGCGGCCACGGCGTCGGCGATTCCATCTCCATCCACGTCTCCGACAGCGACGTCTCCCGGCGCGAGGCCTGTCGCGATCCTTCGCCCGAGCCGGAAGTTTCCGCGGCCGTCCCCGAGGAGGAAGGTAAGCGCGTCGTCGCTAGGGTCCACGATATGGCCCGAATAGTTCGCGACGACCAGGTCCGGCTTCCCGTCGCCGTTGACGTCGCCGACCGCCACGACGAAGGGCGAAGGTCCCGCCGGAATCGAATTACGATCGGAACCCCGGAAGTGGCCGCGGCCGTCGCCGAAGAGGATCGTCACCCCGCGTTCCACCATGTTCGGCGTCACGATGTCGCACCTTCCGTCGCCGTCGAGGTCGGCGAGCTTGAGGTTTCGATAGGGCTTGCGCCCCACTTCGATCGGAGTGCCGGGAAGCGCGAAGCCTCCGTTGCCGTCTCCCAGCAGCAGGGTGAGGCGGTTCTCGCCCCAGCTGTCGATGACGAGGTCGAGGAAGCCGTCGCCATTGACGTCGCAGGCGTCGACCGTGTGCGGATGAGGGACGCTGTGGACGGCGAGAGGAGAGCCGGGCGTCGGACGAAATCCGCCGCGGCCGTCGCCGAGCAGGATCGACACTTTCGCGACGCCGTGGCTCGCGACCGCCAGGTCGAGATTCCCGTCCCGGTTGAAATCGCCGACGGCGATCTCCGTCGGGTTCGGGCCGGTTGGATAGGAGCCTGCCTGGCGCAGGCCGCCGCGCCCGTCTCCCAGGAAGATCGTCACGTCGTCGGATCCGCTGCTGCCGACGGCGAGGTCGAGCTTTCCATCGCGGTTGAAATCACCGACCGCGAGAGCCTCGGGGTTCCGGTTGGCGCCGAGGGGGATCACGCGCGGCTCCCGGAACGGAGATTTTCGGAGAGGCGTCGAGCCGATCGACGCCAGGCAGAAGAGAAGAAGGAGTCCGGTAGCCCGCCTCATATCCCTCCAGACGCGTAGCGATCTCCATCTGTTAGCCCGGGAGTGACCGCGCGGGCCGGTCTGTTACGATGTTTCGATGAACATCTCTCCGAGGCTGCTCCTGGCCGCGGCGTCCGTTTCGATCCTGGTCGGCGCGTCTTCCGGGCGCCGTTCCGTGCTTCCTTTCATGGCGGACGACTATCCCGGCGCCCTCGCACGGGCCCGAACGAAGCACCTCCCGATCTTCGTCGAAGCCTGGGCGCCCTGGTGACACACGTGCCGCTCGATGAGGGCCTTCGTCTTCACGGACCCGGCCCTCGCGCGGCACGCCGGGCAGTTCGTCTGGCTCTCGATTGACACGGAAAAGCCGGGGAACGCGCCTTTCCTGACGAAGTTTCCCGTCGAAGCCTGGCCTTCCTTCTTCGTTCTCGACGCGCGCACCGGGAAGGCCGCCCTGCGCTGGGTCGGCGGAGCCACGGTGCCCCAGCTCGAGAAGATGCTGGACGATGGAAGGAGGGCCGTCGGGGGCCGGGAGCGGGGAATCGAGGAGATCCTCGCCAGGGCCGACGCGCTCTACGGCGAGGGAAAGAACGCGGAGGCGGCGCGGGAGTATCGCGAGGCGCTCGCCCGCGCTCCGGAGGGATGGCCTCCCTACGGGCGGGCCGTCGAGTCCCTGCTCTTTGCCCTGCACCGGGTCCACGACGACGCGGGCTGCGCGCAGACCGCGCGCGAGGCCTACCCGAAACTGAAGAAGACCAGCTCGGCCGCCAACGTGGCCTCGAGCGGACTCGACTCCGCCCTCGCCCTGAAGCCGGACGACCCGAAGCGCGCGGATCTGGTCGCCGCCCTCGCCGCGGACTCTCGGGACGTTCTCTCGGCGCCGCCCCCCGACATCGCCGCCGACGACCTCTCCTCCGTCTATGACTCGCTTGCCTCCGAGCGGGAGGCCGCCGGAGACGAGGAGGGGAAAAGGAAGGTGCTCTCCGAGCGGGCCGCGTTTCTGGAAGGGGAGGCCTCGCGCGCGAAGAGCCCCGACGCACGCGCGGTCTTCGACTCCCATCGCCTCTCGACCTATCTCGATCTGGGAGAGCCCGAGCGGGCGATCCCGATGCTGGAGGCCTCCGAGCGGGATCTTCCCAACGACTACAACCCTCCGGCGCGCCTGGCCCTGGCCTACAAGGCGATGAAACGCTACGACGACGCCCTGGCGGCCTCGGACCGCGCTCTGGCCCGGGCCTACGGGCCGAGGAAGATCGGGATCCTTCAGACGCGGGCGGACATCTACACGGCCAGAGGGGACGCCGCGGCGGCGCGCCGGACGATGGAGGAGACGGTCCGGTATGCCGAGTCGCTTCCCGCCGGGCAGCGGGCGGAAAAGACGATCGCGACCCTCAGGAAGAAGCTCGAGGCGATGCCGTAACCGTCGGCTTCGCTCGCTCGGGACCTGCGGCGAGCAGCTCGGCCGGATGCGGCCTCGACCGCTCGCCTGGTCCCTTCCTCTCGCTGCGCCTCCCGCGGCGCGCGCCTCCTCCCTCCTCCGTCGGGAGACTTCGCGCGCCGCGATCCCGGGCCGGTTACCGGAAACATGCTCCTGGGATTCGAAAAGGATCACGGCCCGGACGGAGCGGGAGTATTCTGTGTGCAGGCGAAAATGGAGGACATCGGGAAGGTCTCCGACGAAAAACTGCTTCGCAAGGGCCGCGACGCGCTCTGGCTCGACCGGTATCCGGAAGCCGCTCAGGTCCTGTCGGTTTACTGTTCCCGGCTGAAACAACGGGGGCATTCGGTCCCGCCGACGATCCTGGCCTACTACGGGCTCGCCGTCGGGCACGCGCGGAACGTTCGAGAAGGCTTGAAGCTGTGCTTGGAAGCGCTGTCGGCCGACCGGCGCAATCCGACCATCCACCTCTGCCTGGCGCGGCTCTACGTCCTCTCCGGCGCGAGGAAGAACGCGATCGAGGTCCTCGCGCAGGGCCTGCGCGTCCGGCCGAATCATCGAGGCCTGAACACTCTTCGGGAGGAATTGGGAGTCCGCCAGAGGCGCCCCGTTCCGTTCCTCCCCAGGGAGAGCGCCGTCAACGTGCACCTTGGCCGGTTCCTGAGAAAGCTCAAGAAAAAGAGAACGCCGATCCCGGCCTTCCTCTAATCGCGGCTTTCGGCTGCGGCTGTCGCGATGCGACCGGCAGCCGAGAGTTTTCAAGGACCCCGGTCTGGCCCCTCGTCTTTGCAGCCTGTCAGCTTCGCGGATTCAATTTTCAGGGTTCACCGTCGCGATCCATCGCTGGAAAGCTTCTCTGTTCTCCCCCTCCAGGCGCCGCAGGACCCCCTCCGAATGAGAGATCAGGACCTTCGGATCGTCGAAGGGAAGCCGGCTGTACATCCTTCCGCCCGGCTCGTGGCAGGGCGAGCAGTGGGCCCGGACGGCGGGCCGGATGACGGTTGCGAAGAGATCCGGGACGGGCGTCGGAGTCGCCGGCACAGGGGTCGGTGGAACGGGAGTCGGGGACGGAGGCGGAACGCGCGCCGGGATGCTCCCCGAGCAGCCGCTGATTACCAGCAGTGCCGCCAGCAGGGCCGCGAGTGCTGGGATTTTCCCACGGCCATGGCGCGTCATCCGCCTCCGGTTCAGGCGAACGCCCTCATTTGATGCCGAGCAGCTCGACCTCGAAGAACAGCGTCGCGTTGGGCGGGATGACGCCTCCGGCTCCGCGCGCGCCGTAGCCGAGGGAAGGCGGGATCAAGAGGTTGCGTTTCCCTCCGACCTTCATCGTCGCGACCCCCTCATCCCAGCCCTTGATGACCATTCCCTGCCCGAGAGGGAACTCGAACGGCTGGCCGCGGTCGACGGAGCTGTCGAACTTCTTGCCCTTCGCGCCGTTCTCCCAGAGCCATCCGGTGTAGTGCATCACGCACGTCTGTCCCTTGCGGGGCTGAGCGCCCGTTCCGACCTTGACGTCTTCGTACTGGAGACCGCTCGGCGACCTCTGCATCTTCGACTTTCCTTCCTTCGCTCCGGACCTGGCGGGCTCGTCGGCGAATGCCGGGAGCGCCGCGAGCGCGACCGCCGTGATAGCTGTCAGCAGGACCGACGCTGTTCTCTTCATCGAGGCAATATCCTTTCGTGTAAATTGGCCTTCCCATTAAGGCGCGCGATCTGCATTATCCCCCAAGGCGTGAGACGTAAGGCGTGACCTGAGGGTGTTGCAATGGAGCAGACCAATGACGCGGGAGTCGAGTACCTGAAAGAGGCGCTGAAGCAGCTCCGTGGCTTGAAGAAGGTGGCCGACCGGGCGATGGCGCAGACGTCGGAGGCCGACTTCTTCGCCGCGCTTGATGCCGAGTCCAACAGCATCGCTCTGATCGTCAAGCACCTGGCGGGCAACATGCGGTCCCGCTGGACAGACTTCCTGACGAGCGACGGCGAGAAGCCCGATCGGCATCGGGACTCGGAATTCCTGATCGAGCCCGGCGACACGCGTGAAGACCTGGAACGGCGCTGGAACGAAGGGTGGAACCTGGTCCTCTCGGCGATCGAGCCGCTCTCAGCGGAGGACCTGACGAAGACCGTGCAGATCCGCGGCGAGCCCCACTCCGTCTTGAAAGCCATCAACCGCCAGGTCGCCCACTACGCCTACCACGTGGGACAGCTGGTGTTCCTGGCGAAGCACTTCGCCGGATCCGAATGGAAGACGCTGTCGATCCCCCGCGGCAAGTCCGAGGAAGTCAACGCGCGGATGCGAGGCTCTTCAGCTCGAGAGGAGAAAGGAAAACCTCCCGCCGGTGAGAAGAATCCCTAGCTCTCCCCATTGAATCGGAAGGGACTTATTCGATGTCTCGACCCTGTCGCTTGATCCCTGAAGGCCGGGTTAGACCAACGTCCTAGAGACATCGGCCTCCTGTTAGGCGAGAATGGAACCAGTTTCAGCGATTCGCCCGATGTCTCCTTCCCCCGCGGAGGTGGGTCATGGCCAGACGCGAGAAACAGGACCATCAACCCGAGCCCTGGGTCCAGAACGGCCGCTACATCCTGGACGCCAGCGGCTGGACGCTCGCAAGCGCCCGCTTCCCGGCCGACGCGCGGCGGGTCGTGGCCGCTATCAATGCGGTGCAGGGCATTCCGACCGACGCCCTGGAGTCCTGGGTGGTCAACGTCATCGGCGAATCCTCTCTCGCCGCGAGACCTGTCGAGGCCCAGGCGGTCGGGGCGGAGGCTCCGGTTCCCTTTCCGGGCGATCGGCGTGTGGCCGAACGGCGCGTGGGCGAGCGCCGGCGCGGGGACCGGCGCGCCCTCCATCCCGTAATCCGAATCCTCGGTCCGAAGGACCGCCTCGCGGAGGACGAGGACAAGGAAGAGGGCCAGTGAGGACCCTCGCGAGCGGCGGCGACGATCCGACCGTCATCCTCTGGACGAAAGTGGACCCCGCGAAGTAGAAAAGACGGCTGTGCGGGCGCAGCCTGACGAATTTCTCTTCGACGGCCCAGGGGATTCCTCCCTGACGCTCGTCCTCGCGCACGGCGCGGGCGCTCCGATGGACTCGTCCTTCTTGAACGTGATCGCGCGCGGCGTGGCCGGCGCCGGGTTTCGCGTCGCGCGCTTCGAGTTTCCCTACATGCGGGAGCGGCGGCTCACGGGGAAGCGTCGCGCGCCGGATCCCGGGCCGGTCCTCGAGGAGAGCTGGCTCGTCGCGATCGCGAGCCTGCCGGATAGAGAGCGCCTCGTCATCGGTGGCAAGTCCCTGGGAGGTCGCATCGCCAGCATGGTGGCGGATCGGGCGGGGGTCCGCGGCCTCGTCTGCCTGGGATATCCCTTCCACCCGCCGGGCAAGCCCGAGCGCCTCCGGACGAAGCATCTGGAGAACTTGCGGACGCCGGCGCTCATCGTCCAGGGAACGCGGGATACGTTCGGGCCGCGGGAGGAGGTGGAAGGGTACCGGCTCTCCCCTTCGATCCGGATCGCCTGGATCGAGGACGGGGACCATTCGTTCAAACCGAGAGCCGCCTCGGGCCGCTCGGAGAGTCAGAACCTTTCCGAGGCGGTCGCCCTCGTCCGCGAGTTCCTCGAGGGCCTGGCGGGTCGCGCCCGGAACTGAACCTGATCCCGGGGCGAAGCGCGAAGGGCTCCGGAATTCTCTCGCCGCCGTGTGGTTAGACTCTATATATGGCCAGGGGTTGGGGCCGAAGCGAAGAGGAGCAGGAGGCCGACAAGGAGCAGGCTCGGGAGGACCGGAGCCAGCGCGGCGTGCGCCGCCCCGAAGCGGAGACGAAGCGCACGGCCGAGCGGCGTTCGCTCGAGCTCGCGCTCGCCCGCATCCGCGAGCAGCTTCCGAAGGTCTCGAGCCCGGAGCGCCGCCGGGCGCTCGAGGCGGCCCGGCAGGAGCTGGAGCAGCGCCTGGGCCAGGTCTGACGGCGGCTGTCCGGCCCCTGCGACAGAGGTCATGAAGATCGGCACCTGGAACGTCAACGGCATCCGCGCGCGCCAGGCCGAAGTGCAGGCGTGGGTCGAGCGGGACCGGCCGGACGTCGTCTGCCTGCAGGAGATCAAGGCGTCGGCCGCGCAGGTGCCGGCGATGCTCTGCGAGATGGAAGGCTACTGGTGCTACTGGCACGGCGAGAAAGGCTATTCGGGCGTGGGCCTCCACATCCGGAAGGAGACCTTCCCCGAGAGGCCCGAGTTCGGCCATCCCGAGTTCGACTACGAGAACCGGATCGTCACGGCTCGGATGGGAGATCTGACCGTCGCCTCGATCTACGTCCCCAACGGCGGCAAGGACTTTCCCGCCAAGATCCGGTTCCTCGAAGCGATGGAGCGCTACGCCGCCCGGGCGAAGGCTTCCTCCGAGCGCCTCGTCCTCTGCGGGGACCTGAACGTCGCGCGCACCGACCGCGACGTGCATCCGAAGGAGAGGAAGGCCAACGCCATCGGCCAGCTTCCCGAGGAGCGGGCGCTGCTCGAACGTATCCTCGGCCACGGCCTCGTGGACCTCGGTCGCGCGCTCGACCCGGACAACGAAGGTCTCTTCACCTGGTGGGCGCCGTGGCGGAATCTGCGGCAGCGCAACATCGGCTGGCGTCTCGACTACGTTCTGGCGACCGAGCCCTTCGCCGAGCGAGTCACCTCCTGCCCGGTCCTCGCCGACTACGGCACGAGCGACCACGCCCCGGTGCTAGCGGAATTCAGATAGGTGTCAGGTTTGAGGTGTCAGGGGAAATACAGGTGTCAGGTTTCAGGTGTCGGGTGTCAGGGACGGAGCCGAACCTGGCACCTGACACCTGCATTTAACCTGAAACCTTTACCCTGACACCTTCACCCTAACGGGAGAGCCAGCGAAAGACGTTCCTGACGAACCGCGCGTTGTCGGCCTCGCTGATGCCGCGGTGCGTCGCGCCGCCCACGCTCCCGAAAGCGCTGGCGATCCCGGCGTCGCCGATGATGACCACTCGGCCCTTGCCGTGGGAGAAGGCAAGCACGACGGGCTTTCCGGCCGCCGGGAGCCCCTCCGTGGCCTGCGCGGTCGGGCCGCTGTAGGTTCCCGCGGGGGCGCGCAGGACCGGGCCCGGGCCGTCGATCGACTCCCCGACGACATAGACGACGCGGGTCACTCCCTGGAATATGGGATGGGACTTCTCGCCGTCGGCCGAGACGTCGATCGTGAGAACGCCGTCGGGTTTTCCGTCGTATCCCTTGCGGAGGATCGTGTTGTCATCGAGCGTGACACCGAAAGCCCGAGCGAGCGGGCGCGCCGGGGCGCCGAAGGGGGCGCGGTCGGCGATCAGGAGAAGGCCGCCTCCCCTGCGCACCCAGGATTCGACCGCCCCCACTTCGGCTTCCGAGAAGGC
Source organism: Thermoanaerobaculia bacterium (assembly GCA_033853815.1). Lineage (GTDB taxonomy): Bacteria > Acidobacteriota > Thermoanaerobaculia > UBA5066 > Gp7-AA6 > JAWOLE01. The sequence goes on along the minus strand of JAWOLE010000070.1, from coordinate 935 downwards.
GGGCGCCTCGTCCGGAGAGCCCTCGGGCGCCCGCGCGTTGGCGATCACGAGAATCCGGGCTTTCGCCAGGCTCTTCGCCGTGAAGCTCTCCGAGGACGGCCGAACTACGTAGCCGTCCTTGCGGAGGTACCGTCCGACGGGCCGGAAATACGTCTGGAGCGACACGACGTCGCGGTGCTTCTCGTCCACGAGGACGACCGGGCCCGTTCCGTGCGGAAAGGCGGGAGCTGTGATCGCCGGGTCGAAGGAGTCGTCCACCGTCAGCTCAGAGGGCGGAGTCGCCTGCGCCCTCTCGGGCGTCTGCGCGCTCGCGGACGCGCCGATGACGGCGAGAAAGAAGGCGACCGGAATCAGGCGAATCATGTTCTGCTCCCGAGGCGATGAGGAATTCTAGTGTGGCTTCCGTCCGCCTTGCCTGGACCCAGAGTAGAATTTCGCCGAGCCGATGAAGCATGGGGATCTACCCGAGGCTCGCCCTTCGGGCCTCGACAGGCGAGAATTTTTTGCCATTGCCGGCGCGGCGGCATTTTTGTCGGCGGCCGCCAGGGTCGCTCCCCAGGCCGCGGGGGTTCCCAATGCGAAGCGCCGGATGCTCCAGTTCAACGGCTACGCGACCGACGCCGAGACCCCGCTCGACGCCCTGACGACGTACATCACGCCCAACGATCTTTTCTTCGTGCGGCATCACTGGAACCCGGCGTACCAGAACGTGCAGCGGTGGGCGCTGACCGTGGACGGGGAGGTGGAGCGCCCGCTGCGCCTGACCCTCGCGGACTTGAAGAAGATGCCGCGCGCGAGCGCCACCTGCGTGCTGCAGTGCGCCGGCAACGGCCGCGGCCTCTACAAGCCGGTCGTCCCGGGCGTCCAGTGGAAGTACGGCGCCGTCGGCAACGCCCGGTGGACCGGCGTGCGGGTGCGCGACCTGCTCGACCGCG